>JARDZW010000110.1 GCA_029240655.1 Chloroflexota bacterium | reverse complement strand
CATCACCCGAGCATCGGTCGTAGGCGCCGAGCGCTCGCGGTCGCTGTTCGAACGAGCCTATGAGGAGCACGCACGGCGCATCGCACGTGCCATCATCCGTGTTACGGATGACGGCGAGGCGAGCCCCGGCCAGGAGGTGAAGCCGAGCTGATGAGGATCAAGTACCCCCGTGAGTGGGGGTGTCGTCGTCCTACGGTGCTCCACCATGGCGCACCATCGATCGAGGAGGAGAACGAATGACGGATAAGAAGACGACCCGGGCAAGATTGCTCGCGGTCTTCGCCGCCGCCGCGGTGTTCGCGGCTGCCTGCTCCACGCCGGCGGCCACAACGGCGCCGAGCGTGGCGGCCCCCAGCGTGGTGGCCCCGAGCTCCGGTGCGCCGTCTGACGCGGCCCCGAGCGCGGCAGGCAGCTACAAGATCGGGTTCTCGAACCCACTCGGCGTGGGCAACGGCTTCCGCGAAGAGCAACTCTGCACCGCCAAGGCCCAGGCGCTGGTCTCGGGTCAGGTCGAGTCGGGTACCTGGATCCACCGGAACACGGATGCCCAGGGTCAGCTCTCCGACATCCGTGACCTCATCGCGGCGGACGTGGACGCGATCGTGTTCAACCCGCTCGACCCGGAGGCGCTCAACCCGGCCCTCGACGAAGCGCAGGCGGCCGGCATCAAGACCATCGCCATCGATGCCGCCGTTACCGACCCCGAAACGGTCAACCTGTCGAACGATCAGGTCGACTACGCGTACAAGGGCGCCTCGTGGCTGTTCGAGCAGATGGGCGGAACAGGCCGCGTGTGGTACACCCGCGGCATTCCGGGACATCCCGCCGACACCGACCGCGACGAGGGGTTCAAGAAGGCTCTTGCCGAGAACCCGGGCATCGAGGTCGTTCCGTCCGCAGAAGGTGTCCACACCAACTGGGACCCGGCGACCGCTACCCAGCTCGCGAACGACTTCATCGCCAGCGGTGAGTACGACAACATCCAGGGCATCTGGACGTCCGGCATGGACTCGCAGGTGGTGGATGCCATCAAGGGTGCCGGCAAGTCGTTTGTCCCGATCGTCGGTGCGGACCTGCGGGCGTTCGTGGAGCAGCTGCTCAACGTGAGCGGTGACTACGAAGGCCTGACCGGCATCGCCGTATACAACCCCGCTGCCGTCGGCGGCGCGGGCGTCAAGCTGGCGCTGCAGCTCCTCAACGGCGAGACCGTCGCGACGGGCGAGAACAACACCGTCCTTCTGCCCGCTCCGGAGGCGTGGGACAACGTCAGCGAAGAGGGCAAGGCCAAGCTCGCGGAGATCAACGAACCGAGTATCGACCCGTTGTATCCGGTCAGCTGGTACATCGAAGGCTTGACCGACTACACCCTGGAGCAGATGTTGGCCTGCAAGGGTCCGGGCGAATAAGCCCACCCCAGGTCGATCACAATAGGGGATGCCGGTTCGCCGGCATCCCCACTTCAACCATCTAGACGAAAGCCCAAGGGCGATGACCGTCACTCAGACGACCGACCTCCTGCTCGAGGCTTCCGGCATCGCGAAGACGTACGGTGCCGTCGTCGCGCTGAAGTCGGCTTCACTCGCCGTGCGCCCCGGCGAGGTCCATGCGCTCATGGGCGCCAACGGCGCCGGCAAGAGCACGCTCGTCAAGATCCTGACCGGCGCCGTCCGACCGGATTCTGGGACGATCAGCGTCCGAGGCAAGCCACGCGTCGCCCACTCGCCGGCCGATGCCCGCCGTGGCGGTATCGTCTCGGTGTACCAGGAACCGGCCCTGATCCCGGACCTCGATGTGCGGTCGAACCTGCGGCTCACCGAGACACCGCTACCCAATTTCCGGCATTGGCTGGACGAGCTGGGCATCAACGGCCTGGACCTCGGTCGCCTCGTGCGCGAGGTGCCGCTCGCGACGCAGCGGGTCATCGACCTCGCTCGCGCGCTCGCCATCGAGCCGGACGTGCTGATGCTCGACGAGATGACCGCGGCACTACCCGCCAACCTGACCGAAAGGGTCCTCGAGGTCATCGGCCGCCAGCGCGGCGGGGACCGGTCGGTGATCTTCATCTCGCATCGGATGATCGAAATCGCCGCCGTATGCGACCGCGCGACTGTCCTCCGGGAAGGGGAGACCGTCGGCGTCGTCGACGTGACCCCTGGCTCCGAGGAACGCATCGTGGAGCTCATGCTCGGCGACATCGTCCAATCGATGCCGGGCGCTTCACGGACCGCCCAAGATCGTAACGGGGCCGAGCCACGCCTCGTCGTCCGTGACCTGACGGCAAGGACGAAACTGCAGGGCGTGTCGTTCGAGCTGCACCCCGGAGAGGTGCTCGGGGTCGTCGCCCTCGAGGGGCAGGGCCAGGACGAATTGTTCGACATCCTTGCCGGCTCCGACCGCCCCAGCGGTGGCGAGGTGCGGGTCGACGGCAAGCCGGTGTCCTTCCGCCATCCGGCCGATGCCATCCGCGCCGGGCTGGTCTACGTCGCCGCCGACCGTGCAGAAGCGCTCCTGCCGCAGCGCTCGGTGCGCGAGAACATCGCCCTCCCGTTCGTGACGCGCGTTCGCCGCTGGGGTCCGATCAATCTCGGGCGCGAAGGCAAGGCGGTCAAGGGCGCGATCGAGACGCTCCAGATCGACACCCGCGCGGCGCGCGAGGTGCGGCGCCTATCAGGGGGCAACCAGCAGAAGGTGACGATCGCGCGGTGGGTGGCGAGTGGGATTCGCACGATGCTGTGCTTCGACCCGACGCGTGGCATCGACATCCGGACGAAGAACCAGATCTACGTCCTCCTGCGGGACTTGGCGGCGGAGGGTGCAGCGGTCCTGATCTACACGTCCGAGCTGAAGGAGATCCAGCTCGTCTGCGACCGCGTGATCGTCATCTTCGGCGGACGAGTCGTCGGCGAGCTCGATGCCGCGAACGCCGACGAACCAGCCTTGTTGCGTGCAGCCTACAACCTGAAGTCGGACGCGCTCATGCCCGAGGAGATCGCCGCCGAAGTGGTCGCTGAGGCGGCGGCAGCGGCTCATCCGGAGACGGATCAATGAGCCAAGCCGCCCCGACCGTCGATGCCACGCGAGCCGGAACGTTCGACGCCATCCAGAGCGCCTTGCGCCGCAACACGTGGACCTTGGGACTCCTGGTGTTCCTCGCGATCCTCCTGGTGTTCACCCGACTGATCCAGCCGACCTACGGCGCGACCGGCATCCAGGGCCTGGCAAACTCGGTCCTGCCCCTGGCCCTCGCGGCAACCGCCCAGGCGATCGTTGTGATCTCGGGCGGAATCGATCTCTCGATCGGCTCGATGATGGCCCTGACGAGCGTCGTCGCGGCCTCGAACATGCAGGACCAGTCCGATCTATTCTCGGTCGGCGTCGTGATCGGCGTGCTCTTGCTCGGCCTGCTGCTTGGGGCAGTGAACGGCGCCGTGATCGTCGTCACTCGCGTCCCCGATATCGTCGTCACCCTGGCGATGGCCTTCGTATGGTCGGGCTGCGCGCTGCTCGTCCTCAGGACCCCGGGCGGCGGCTCGGCGCAGTGGCTGGAAGATCTGGTCCTCGGGCCGCTCGGGAACGAGTGGATCCCCAAGGCCGGCGTCGTCCTCGTCCTCATCGTCGCGGCGATCTGGATCCCCGTCTCGCGATCGCGATTCGGCCTGTCTCTGTACGCCATCGGGAGCAACCAGCTGGCCGCCTTCCGAAGCGGCGTGTCCGTCGGCCGGACCAAGATCTTCGCCTATATGCTCGGCGGGTTGTTCTCCGCGCTCGGCGGCTTGGCCCTCACGGCGAGCACCGGCAGGGGCACGCCGGTCCCAGGGCCCTACACGCTACTGAGCGTCGCCGCCATCGTGCTCGGCGGCGTCAGCCTGGCCGGCGGTCGAGGCGGAGTGTTCGGACCATTGATCGGCGTCGTGATCCTCCAGCTGATCCGAACGGACATGACCTTCCTGAAGCTCGACCCGAATCTCGCTACGGTCGCCCAAGGGTTGATCCTGATCGGCGTGGTGATGCTCGGCAGCTTGCTTCAGCAGCGCAGGAGCCGTGCATGAGAGCCGTCGGGGTGGCCGAGGACCGCAATCCATGGCTGACCGCGGCCGCTTGGCGGTCGCTGTTCCGCGATCGGCCCGTCATACCATTGCTCGCGCTCCTCGGCCTGCTCGTGATCCTCTTCGAGCTCGGCCCGAGCAATGTGAGCTCGGCCTGGGCGGGCGGCGTCTTCCGCGCGGCCGTGCCGCTGGCCATCCTCGCGGGGTGCCAAACGCTGGCGATGCTTACGGGAGGGATCGACCTGTCGGTCGGCGCGATCGCCTCAGCTTCTGGGTTCGTCGTCGCAACATTGGTAGGAACCACGGGTCTGCCGGCGGCCATCGTCATCGTGCTCGTCGCGGCCGGGGTTGCCGGGCTGGTGAACGGCATCGGCGTCGGCGTGTTCAAGGTGCACCCGCTGATCATGACCCTCGGCATGAGCCTGGTGGTGCTCGGCCTCGCGAACGTCTGGCAGGTCCAGAGGGTGCAGACCGGCGCCGGGGTCCCGCCAGCGTTCCGAACGCTCGGGTCGGACGTGTTCCTGACGGTCATCCCCTACAGCCTGATCGTATTCGTGCCGGTGGCGCTCCTGATCCTGCTGGGGCTCCGGCGGACCGGCTTCGGCCGGCTGCTCTACGCGATCGGTGACAACCCGATCGCCGCGCGGCTGTCGGGCGCCCGGTCGTGGCAGGTGATCCTGGTCCTGTACGTCATCTCGGCGGTGCTCGCCGGCATCGCCGGGTTCCTGATCGCCGGCCTGACAAACGTTGCGAGCGTGACGCTGGCCGACTCCTATGTCCTGCCGTCGGTTGCGGCCGCGGTGATCGGCGGGACGTCCATCATGGGCGGGCGCGGCGGCTTTGGTGGGACGATCGTTGGCGCCCTCATCCTGACGGTGATCACATCCCTCTTGAGCGCGCTGGGATACCCCGAAGCCGTCCGCCAGATCCTGTTCGGCGCGATCATCGTGGCCGTCGCGGCCGCCTACACCCGCGTCACGGCGGAGTCCTGATCGACGTGGGGGACGGCCCGCCCTCGAGTCGCCATCTGGGGCTCGATCTTGGCGGGACGAATATCAAGTGGGTGGTCGTCGAGCGCGGCACCGACGAGTGGCGCGTCCTCGATCGCGGCCAGGTCGCGACGCCCATCCCGAAGGGCCCGGACGATGTCGTGCCGCGACTCGGAGCCGTCGGGGCCGAGGCGATCAAGCGCAGCCCTGGGGTCACGTCGGTCGGCGTCGGGGTTCCCGGTCTGTACGATCCGGCGGCCGGCACGACACGATTCCTGGTCAATTTCCCGGGTGGCTGGCCCGACGTACCCGTGGCAGGCCCGGTGGGCGCTGCGCTGGGACTACCGACCACGCTGATCAACGACGCCCGGGCGTTCGGGCTGGCCGAACTACGCCTGGG
Source organism: Chloroflexota bacterium (assembly GCA_029240655.1). Lineage (GTDB taxonomy): Bacteria > Chloroflexota > Limnocylindria > Limnocylindrales > CSP1-4 > SPCO01. Next base: position 4,230 of record JARDZW010000110.1, on the reverse strand, counting down.
CGCCGCCCGCGGTGCCGCTTCGATGGTCGGACTGACACTCGGAACCGGCATCGGCGGCGTCATCGCGATCGACGGACGCGTCCACCTGGGGCATGACGGTACGGGCGGCGAGCTCGGTCACCAGACCCTGGAGCCTGATGGGCCTCCCTGCGGCTGCGGCAACCGTGGCTGTCTGGAGGCCTTCGCGCGGGCCGACCGGATCGCCGCAGCCTGCGGGGCTGCCACCGCCGAGGAGGCCATGGACGCGGCACGAGCCGGAGACCCGGCGGCGGCCGCCGGGCTGGTCGTCGTCGGGCGATACCTTGGGATCGGCATCGCCAACATGATCGTGGTCGTCAATCCCGACGTCGTGGTCATCGGCGGCGGTATCTCGGCTGCGTTCGACCTGTTGCACCGCCCGATCGAGGCGGAGCTGCGCGAGCGGGTCTACACGACCGCGCTCGATCGCGTCCGAGTCGTGCCGGCGCAGCTCGGGACGTGGGCCGGCGCCATCGGGGCGGCCCTCCACGGCGCCGAAACGGCTGATCGGGACGACCCGGCGGCCACCAACGCAACCGTCGAGGCACGATGATCCAGGCGAGTACCGCGCCCCGACACCACTACCGCCTGATCGAGCAAGCCCTCCGGGAGCGAATCGCGACACTGGTGCCAGGCGCCCGACTGCCGTCCGACGCCGAGCTGTGCGCCGAGTTCGGTGTCAGCCGGATGACCGCGCGCAATGCCATGCAGCGCCTCGCCGAGGATGGCCTGATCACGCGGAAGCCCGGCCGAGGGAGCTTTGTGGCCGAGCCGCCCGTGCACCGGCGGGCCAATCGGCTCATGACGTTCACGCAGGAGATGCGCCGCGCCGGGCGCGTTCCCAACTCGCGGGTGCTGACCCGCATCCTCCGCCCCGCCTCGTCGGCCGAAGCTGAAAGCCTCGGCATCCCGATCGGCGAGCCGGTCGTCCACCTGCGCCGGCTACGGCAGGCCGACGACGAGCCGATCGTCCTCGAATCGACGGTCCTGATCGGGCTCTGCGCCGACGCCGTGATGATGGCCGATCTCGCGAACGGCTCGCTGCACGAAACGCTGGGCCGGGCCGGCATCGTGCTGCGCGGCGGGATCAGCACGATCGGCGCCGCCGCGGCGACGCCGGACGACGCCCGCCTGCTGGACGTCCGGATCGGCGATCCCCTGCTCGTCGAGCGGCGCGTCATCGCCGACGGCCACGGCCGTCGCATCGAGGCGACCGAGTCGCGCTACGCGGCCGACCGCTACGGACTCGTCGTCGGGTTCGACATCGAGGGACCGGATCCCGAAGGCGCCAATGCGGCCGGTGGCATGACCTCGCGCGGCGAGCGATGAGCAACGGAGCGGCCGCCACGTCCCTCAGCGGCCGCCTGATCCTCGACGACCGGGTGGCCTCCGGCCGGATCACGATCCGGGAGGGGCGGATCGCGGAGGTGGACCTCGACGGTGGCGATCTGACGGGCGGCGGCGAGCCGCTCATCGCGCCGGGCTACGTCGACGTCCACGTCCATGGCTGGGGCGGCCACGACGCGATGGGCGATCATGCGGCCCTCGACGGGATGGCTCGGGCGTTGCTTCGCCGCGGCGTCACGTCGTTCCTGCCGACCGCCGTGTCCGCACCCCTCCCCGCATTGGCCGCGTTCGCCGAGCGCGTTCGCGCGTGGCTGCCCGAGGCCACGTCCGATGGCGCCGAGCCGCTCGGCTTGAACCTCGAGGGACCGTTCCTCGCTGCTCCGAAGCGCGGTGCCCACGACCTGGCCGCACTCCTCGTTCCGAGCGAAGCTGCCAGGACCGACCTCGAGCCGCTGCTCGATGGCCTGCGGCTGATCACCATCGCCCCGGAGCTCCCCGGGGCTCCGGACCTCATCCGCTGGTTCCACGACCACGGGGTGACCGTCTCGCTCGGTCACTCGGCGGCGACAGTCGATGAAGCGCGAGCGGGATACGCGGCCGGGGCGACCGGCACGACCCACCTGTTCAACGCGATGACCGGGCTCGACCACCGGACCCCCGGGCTCGCGTTGGCCGCCCTGCTCGATGAGCGCGCCCTTGTGGAGCTCATCGCCGACGGCATTCACGTCCATCCCGGGCTCTGGCGGCTGATCGAACGGCTGAAGGAGCCGGGACGGCTCGTCCTCGTCAGTGACGCCGTGGCGCTCGCGGGGACCGGCGACAGGGTCGGCCGATTGGGCTCACTTGACGTCGAGATCCGCGGCGACCGCGTGACCCTCGCCGGAACGACGACCCTCGCCGGGTCCGTCCTCGCCCTCGATGTGGCGGTCCGCAAGCTCGTGGAGGCCGGGATCTCGATCCCGGCCGCCATCGCCGCCGCGACCCGGGCACCGCTCGCTCTGCTCGGCATCACCGATCGTGGCCGCCTCGCCGTCGGCCAGCGCGCTGACATCGTCGAGCTGGATCAGAACCTCTCCGTCCGGCGGGTCATGCGCGCCGGAGCGTGGGTCTAGCTCCCCACGCCTAGCGCGGCGGCATCGCCGCGAAGGTGCGCTCGATGTCGTCAAGCACTCGAACGGTCGCGTCGGTCACCACGTCGAGGTAGCGCTGGCCGTACTCGACCGAGGCCTCCCGGGCGTCCCCCCACGTTCCCGACTTCGTGGCCCGATGGACCGAGCCCGGCGCCGAGAAGAAGAACGCTGTGTGGACCGGTGCCTGGTTCGTGACCTCTGGGAACGGCGGCAGCTCGGAGTTCGCGGCGTCGAGGTCGACGAGGTCCGGGTCGATGGCCATGACCGCCGACGTCTCGCCGCGGTTTGCGTGCAGCCCGGTGGTCGGCCCGAAGAACTCGCCCGCCTCCTCGGCGGTCATGCCGTCCCAGTAGTTGACGGGAAAGGCGGTCACGCCGGCTGGCATCCGCTCGGCGGCCGTGGCACAGGCGTAGGCGATGGCGTACGTGTTGTCGTAGTGGCCGTTGAGGAAGACGATCCGTTTGAAGCCGATCGATGCGTAGGACGCGCACAGATCCTCGATCAGCGACATGAACGTCGCCACGCGGATGTGGACGACGCCGGTGAACCCGACGTGTGGGTACGACAAGGCGTAGTTGATCGCCGGGCCGACGAGAGCCCCGATCCGCTCGGCCACGCGGCGCCCGACCTCGGTCGGGACGATGGCGTCCGTCAGCAGCGGGCCGTGGGGGCCGTGCTGCTCCGTCGAGCCGGTCGGGATGATGATCGTCTGGGTGCGCTCGAGGGCTTTCCGGACCTCTGGATCGGTCATCTCGCCCAGGAACACGGTGGCTGGCTTCATCGATGGTCCTCCTCGTGCCCGGTCAGGCGATGGTCGTCGTCAGGCGTCCGATCCCCTCGATCGAGACGGTCACGGTATCGCCGGCTCGCAGGCGGCGTTCGGGTCCAGGCGGCGTGGCCAGCCGGACCGGCGTGCCCCCGTTGATCGTGCAGCGCACTGCGACGTTGGCGGGATCGAAGGCGTCCGCGGTGACGATCCACGGGCCGACCGGGCAGAACCCGGGCATCGACTTGCCAAGCATCCACTGGTCCCCGTCGAGGCGCTCGTCGCGGGCCGACACGTCGTTGATGCAGGTGTACCCAAAGACGTGGCCCATCGCTCCCATCACCACGCCGAGCTCGACCTCGGCATCCACGTCGTCGGTGACGTCGCGGTCCCAAGTGAGGGTGGCGCCATGTCCGGCGACCGAAGCAGCCGCCTTGCCGTAGATGAGCGGGCGCTCCGGGCGGGGCGACGCGCCAGGACCGTCGTAGTTGAGGCCGACCGTGTAGATCGCGCCTGGGTCCGCGATGGCCGGCCCGAGCGTGACCGCGTCAAGCGGCTGACCAGCCTTGGTGGGCTGTGCGTCCAGCCACGCACCGAGGCGATCGAGTGCCGCTTGGCCGCCGGCGGCGACCGCTCGGATGCCGGCTAGCCCGGTCGCTCGCGTGTCGATCGGGACGACCCTATCGTCGTCGCGCACCACGGCCGCACGCGGCCGCCCCTCGACGAGGATGGTGGCCAGGCGCACGACGTCAGGCCCGGACCGTGGGGTCGGCCAGGAGCGGCGCCACCGCCGCGCGCATGACGTCGGCCATGCCGCCCACCCCGGTCCATCGCTCGAAGGCGATGGCGGCCTGGGCGACGAGCATCTCCGAGCCGTTGGCCGCGCGCAGGCCGCGGCCCAGGGCCGCGGCAACGAGCGGCGTCTCCGCGGGCACATACACGAGGTCGAACACGGTCGCCGACGCCGGA
>JARDZW010000109.1 GCA_029240655.1 Chloroflexota bacterium | reverse complement strand
CGGGTCGATGGTCTCCTCGGCCACGTTGGCGGTGTTCTCGAAGCCCGTCATGGCGAAGAAGGAGAGCGCCACGCCGGCGAGGACCGCCAGGGCCGGGTTGCCCGCGACGCTGATGTCGGTGAGCGTCCCGAAGTCGGCCTTGCCCTGGGCGATGTAGTAGACCGCGATGAAGATCACGATGATCAGGCCGCTGAGCTCGACGAAGGTCATCACCATGTTCATCACCACCGACTCGGTGATGCCGATGTAGTTGATGAGCACCAGGACGGCGACGAAGACGAGCGACACCAGCAGGGCCGGCGGCCCGCCCCACAGCTCGCTGAAGTACGACGCAAAGCCGGCCGCGAGCGAGCCGCTGGCCGCGAAGCTGGCGGCGAGGAACGACACGGTGACCAGGAAGGTGAGCGCCTTGTTTCCGAACGCCCTCTGGACGTACAGCGAGGACCCGGCGGCCTGCGGGTACTTCGTCACCAGCTCGGCGTACGCCGATCCCGTGATCGCCGCGACCGCGACGCCGGCGGCGAACGCCAGCCAGAACGCCCCACCCACCGCAGCGGCGACGAGGCCGATGAGGACGTAGATCCCGGACCCCAGCACGTCGCCGAGGGTGTAGAAGAAGAGCTGACCACCGGTGATGGACCGCTTGAGTCCGCCGCCCTCGTCAGCCAGGTCGTCGTCGACGGTCGGAGAGCTGTGGGCCACGGCTGAGCCTCGAATCGAGAAGGGGTGTGGTGGCTCGACCCCACCGCGTTGCGGCCCCATTGTCAAACACCTCGCGTTCGGCGAGCCGGTCCAGGTCCTCGTCGACGGCCGAGACGTCGATCGAGCCGGCGAAGGCGTCGAGCACGAAGCCGGCCGCCGTGGGGGAAACACGGCGTCCCCGCGTTGACGTCGATGCCGGCGATCGCGCTCCGCGGCAACCACGCGAAGTCTGAGGCCAGGTGCCACGCAGCGCCGCAGCACCGAGCGCGGAGCTCGACCCACGTCCATCCGGCGTGCAGTGACCGGCCCATCGACCCGTTCAACCGGACGGCGACGTTCCACATCGTCGAGCAGACGTTCGCCGAGCGTTTCGAGTGCGACACGCCGGAGCACTCTCAGACCCTGCCGGCGAGACGTGTCGGCGTTCCAGTGCACGATCTCCGGAGTGCGTGCCGACGTGGGACTTGAAAGGTCCGCGGGCCGCGTACGCGCGTCGATCAGACCCTGGTGAGCTGAATGAGACGCACATCGGGTTATGGGGCTGATGGCTCGGTCCTGAGGGACGTTCGATCTGCCCGCGTTCGCCCGCTTCAACGTCCGAATCCGATGCGCGGGTTCCCCGCAGGCGCTCCACGCCACTCGCCGGTCGAGCAGGTACCCGTCGAGCTCGGTGCTGCTCGAGGGCTATCGAGAACGTCGGCCCCTACGGTGCGCAGTTGTTTCCCTCCGGATCGAGGACGATGAGGCGGGGCAAAGGACGAGGGGTTTTCATCCGGCCACGGGGGGTCCTAGATTTCATTGCGTCAGTGAGCCTGGCCGCGTTGGCCCACTCCGTCTGCTGCGTGGCGTGAGATCGAAGGAGCGAACCGATGACCGCGCACCAATCGCGCAGCATGTTCCGTCGCCTCCCGGTTGACGAGATCGATGAGATCGAGCAGGAAAGCGGCGCGGGCCGTCTCGCGAAAAGCCTCGGGCTCTGGCAGCTCACCGCGATCGGCGTCGGCGGCATCATCGGCGTCGGGATCTTCTCCCTCGCCGGCGTCGTGGCGCACGGCGACGCGGACAACCCCGGGGTTGGACCCGCCGTCCTGTTCTCCTTCCTGATCGCGGGCCTGGCCTCCGCTGCGGCGGCACTGTCCTACGCCGAGTTCGCCGGGATGATCCCGAGGGCCGGCTCGGCGTACACCTACGGGTACGTCGCCCTCGGCGAGATCATCGCCTGGTTCATCGGCTGGGACCTCCTCCTGGAGTACGTCGCCATCGTCGCCGTGGTGGCCATCGGGATCTCCGGCTACCTCGACGCCTTCCTCGACAACCTGGGACTCAACCTGCCGCTCGCGATCAGCGAGAGCGCCGAGGAGGGCGGGATCGTCAACCTCCCGGCAATCCTGATCTGCCTGCTCGTCACGTTCATCCTCAGCCTCGGCACCCGAGCCTTCGGTCGGTTCGAACTGGTGGCGGTCGGCATCAAGGTCATCCTGATTCTGTTCATCATCGGGCTTGGTGTCTTCTACATCGATTCGGGCAACTACAACCCGTTCATGCCCACCGGCCTCGGGCCCGTCCTGACCGGTGCCGCGACCGTCTTCTTCGCCGTCTTCGGGTACGACGCCATGAGCACGGCCGCCGAGGAAGCCGAGGACGGCAAGCAACACATGCCCAAGGCCATCATCTTGTCGCTGGTCATCGCGATGACCCTGTATGTCGCCGCGACACTCGTCCTCACCGGCATGCAGAAGTACACCGAGATCGACCCTGACGCCGGCTTCGCGTCCGCCTTCGAGGGGGTCGGGCTGTCGGTCATCGCCAGTATCATCTCGATCTTCGCCGTGCTTTCGATCCTCACGGTGATGCTCACATTCCTGCTCGGCGTAACCCGGGTCTGGTTCTCGATGAGCCGCGACGGTCTGCTGCCGCTGTGGTTCGCGAAGGTCGACAGCCACGGCACGCCTCAGCGGGTGACCTGGATTGCCGGAATCGGCTCCGCGGTGCTTGCCGGGGTTTTCCCGATCCGCGCGGTCGCCGACCTGACCAACATCGGCATCCTCTCCGCGTTCATCGTCGTGTGCGTCGCGGTCATCCTCTTCCGGTACACCAAACCCGAGACGCCACGCACGTTCCGGCTGCCGCTGATGCCGGTGGTGCCGGCGTTCGGCGTCGTCGCGTCGCTGTTCCTCATTCTGCAGTTGCACTGGGAGACGTGGGTCCGCTTCGGCGTCTGGCTCGTCATCGGGCTCCTGATCTACGTGTTCTACAGCCGCAAGCACTCACTGCTCGACCCAGACAGCCCGCACCACCGGCGTACCCCTGTCGCGCCGTCCGACCCGTAGGCAGTTCGGTTATCGGATCCGGGCAACGGCTTGGTGTCTGCGGATCGCAGGCCATCGGGATCGCTGCGGGAATCCACGGCTGCTCGCGCCGGATGTACATGGGCCTCGACCACTGGTCCGGATACTGGCGCCCGTGCGCCGGAACCATCAACGGCATTGATGCGGATCAGGTCTCGATGGCCGCTAGCCGACCAGTAGCTGCGCCTGGTCCCAGACCAGGACAGCGGAGAAGAAGCCGTAGAACAGCACAGCCCACATGATCGCGACCAGCCGGGCACCCTTCAGCCCGATCTCGCGGGGCAGCGTCCCCCGGTTGAGCTGGATCAGCAGGCAGGAGTAGATGAACATCACCAGGCCGTTCAGCGAGGAGGCGATCACCAGCAGCACCAGCGGCTGGTCCAGGCCGGAGAGCAGGATCACCGACCCGAACAGGATCTCGGCCCACACCGTGACGAAGTACAGCCGGCTCTCGGACCACTTGTCGTTGTTGGCCAGCGGCCCGGTCTTCAGCACGTCGGCGGTGACCCGGCCCACCATGTCCAGGACGGCGAGGTTCGTGGAGTAGAGCACGACCGTCCCGATCAACCAGAAGACCGTGCCCAACCAGGCACCTTGAGTGCCCTGGAGCGCTTCGCCCTCGAGCCGGATGAAGTCGAAGTCCTGGGCGGCCGTCCCGGTGCCCACCGTGACGTAGGTAAGCGTCATGAACGTGAACAGCGCGATCGCACCCACCACGAAGAACGTGACGAACTGCTCGCGGTCGGCGAGCTTCCACCACGCGTTCCAGCGGCGCATGTTCGCCTCGTCCCGGCGGAAGAAGTAGCCGGTCGTCGGGGCGGCGACCTCCTCGCCGGTGATCGGGGAGACGACCTTGGGCAGCCGGGAACCCATCGCGAGTCCCTTGTCCCGGACCCAGTTGGACTGCACCAGATTGAGCGTGCCGCCGGCGCCGGCGAAGGCGATCGCACCGAGCAGGGTGGCGGCCCCGATCGAGGAGATGGAGCCGGGGATCTCGCCGATCTCGACGAACCCGCGGCCGAGCTCGGCGTAGCCTTCGACGCCGAGCAGGGCGACGATCGCGTAGATCATGAACAAGATGATCAGGCCCACCATGAAGAACTGGATCTTCTCCACGGTCTGGTAGACGACCGGGGACACCGTGAGCACGGCGCCGATCAGCAGGAGCACGCCGATCGTGACGTAGGGAATCGCGTCGGCGGAGAACCCCAGGGCGAAGCTCAGGGTCGTCGTGCCGCCGGTCGCCCAGCCGGGCCACGCCCACGGGACGATCGTCATCACGATGAACAGCGAGCCCCAGTGCCTCCAGAGCCGGGTGAACCCCGTCACGGCGGTCTCACCCGTGGCCAGGGTGTAGCGCTCGATCTCCATGTTCAGGAAGTACTGCGTGCCTATCCCGACAAGCACCAGCCAGACGAGGGTGAGCCCGACCTGAGAAGTGATGTAGGGCCAGAGCACGTACTCGCCGGACCCGATGGCGCCTGCGAGCAGCAGCACGCTCGGTCCGATGACCCGCTTCATCGGAATCGGTTCGGGCAGGTCGGTGTACTCGACCGCGGCAACGTATTTGCTCGGTAACTCCGTCGCCACGCCGGTGCCACCCGGGCGTTCGGACGCTTCGGACATGGTCGATCAGCCCCTTAGTGAGGTGAATTGAGAAAGGCTGTCGCCGCGGGTCGACGCGTCGAGGGCCTCCACCGTGTGAGCCAGGGTGATCGACCCGCCGGCTCGGTCGAGCGCCGAGGCGACCTGCATGAGACAGCCGCGGTTGGCCGTGACCAGCACCTCGGCCCCGCTCGCGAGCACGGCGTCCGCCGTCCGGTCGCCGAGCCCGCGCGCTGGTCCTGGATTGAGCACGTTGTCGACGCCCGGGGAGCCGCCGGCAACGCCGGCGAAGGACTCGTGGTAGCCCTTCGGCCCCTTACCGTCACACATGTCCGCCCGCTCTCTCCAACGTTCTGCGAACAGGTTCTTCGCTCGAAAGTTTACGCTCCGGTCAGACCCCCGACGCGCCCTCTTCAGCCGCGATACGCTCGTGCCGCATGCGCGCGCCCGGGCCCGGCAACCTGCGTCTTTACGCCGCCTGTCGGCGCGCAAACACTTGGCAAGATCTGCCGAGCTGCGGACGCTCGACTGTTTGGCGCGGGCGGAACTTGCAGGGTCAGCTGAGCCAATCGGCGTAGAAGATTCCGAGGCCGGCCACAACGCACAGACCGGCGATGATCCAGAAGCGGATGACCACGGTGACCTCTTCCCATCCCAGGTGTTCGAAGTGATGGTGGATGGGGGCGATCCGGAAGATGCGGCGCCCGGTGCCCGTGATCCGCCTCGTGAGTTTGAAGTAGCTCATCTGCAGCAGCACGGACAATGTCTCGAGCACGAACAGTCCCGCGATGACGGTCATGAGGAGTTCGGTCCTGGACATGATCGCCAGGCCGGCCAGAGCACCTCCGATGGCGAGCGAGCCGACGTCGCCCATGATGATCCGGGCTGGTTTGGCGTTCCACCAGAGGAAGCCGATGCAGGCTGTGGCGATGGCTGCTGCGAAGACCGCGAGGTCGAGGGGGTCGCGCGCTTGGTAGCACTGGGACTCCACCACCGTGGGCTTGAGGGATCCGCATCGATGGTTGTTCTGCCAGAAGTTCACGATCGTGTACGCGCCGAAGATCATGGCCGAGGTGCCGGCGAGCAGGCCGTCGGCGCCGTCCGCGAGGTTGGCACCATTGGAGGTCGCGGTCACGATGAACCAGATCACCAGCAGGACCACGACCAGGGGCAGCTTGATCCCCCAGTCGTGCGTGGTCGAGATGTACTGAGATGCGGGTCTGACGCCTCGTTCATCGGCGAAGAACTGCGTCGCCAGGATCCCGAATCCGAGGGCGACCACTGTCTGTCCGGCCATCTTGGCGCGGCTGGTCAGGCCCTGGTTGTTCTGGGTGTAGACCTTGATGAAGTCGTCGAGGAACCCGACGACGCCGCAGCCAAGGAACAGGAGAAGGAGGAGCCAGACGCTGGCGCTGGGCCGACCGCCGGTCAGCATCGTGGCGACGAAGTAGGCCGCCGTGGCGCTCAATAGGATCACCAGCCCGCCCATGGTCGGCGTGCCCCGTTTGACGTGGTGTGTCATCGGGCCGTCGTCCCTGATCGGCTGGCCGAAGCCGTGTCTCGTGAACCATCCGATGGCTAGTCGGGTCCCGAGCAGGGAGTAGATCACCGCCAGCCCGCTGCTGAGCAGGATTGCCCGCATGTGGTTCCTCTTTCAGCGTTCTGGATGGTCGATCGCCGCAGGCAGAAGGGGCCGCGCGCACAGTGTGCGGCATGAGCGTCCCAGGCTCAGGGAGCCGCGCGCGTAACCCCCGGGGAGGACGAGTACCTTCGCCTGACCGTCGTTCCCGCTCCCGCCGACTCGAGGATCTGGCTTTGATCGGGGGCCAGTTTCACGACCTCCCGGACGATCGGGCCGAACCAGCGCGTGTGACGAAGGATCGCCCGGGAACGCGCTCATCTAGCCGCATCGAGGGCGTTCTCCCACCTGCGTCATGTCGCTGCCTGTCGGCGTAGAGGCACCCGGGAGCCGATATGAGGTCATGGAGTGGCCTCGGCCAGCAGTACGGCCTGATCGTCCCTTTCGCCGCCTTGAGGCCGTCGCACCAGGCGGCAGACTTCTCGCAGGCCAGCGGCCTCGAGCTCCGCGGCAATCTGGTCCGTCAGGTGAAGGTGACGCTCCAGCTGGATCTCGTGGCCGAACCGGCGGTAGGACGTGGACAGGTCGCGAGTCCCTTCGCCGGCCTGGAAGCCGACGAGGACGCGCCCACCCGGGCGCAGGACCCGGCTCACCTCCGCGAAGATGCGTGCCAGGCCGGCGGGAGGTGTGTGGATGATCGAGTACCACAGCAGCACGCCCGCGAACTGGTCGTCGGCGTACGGGAGATCGGTCAACGAGCCCACCGTGAACACGAGGTCGGGATGGTCTCGTCGGGCCATGGCGACCATGCCCGGAGATAGATCGACTCCCTCGATGAGGCACCCTCGCTCGGCGAGGTGCCGGCTCATCCGGCCCGCACCACACCCGGCATCAAGGACCCGGGCGCCGTCACCCGATGGCACCGCTGCGGCGAAGGCATCGATCATGGCGAGATCGAGTGGAGCCTCGGCACGGGTGTCCGGCAGGTGGGTCGCGTAATCCATCGCCACCGTGTCGTAGGCGTCTCGCACCCTGCGGAAACCGAGCGGATCCGGCGTTGAAGGGATCACGAGCGGCATGTTGCCACGATTCCCGTCGATGGCCGCGCATCCGCTGGTCCTTGGGCCACGAAGGGTCACAGGCCGCGCTGACCGAGGCGGCTGGTCGGATGCTGGCTAGCTGCCACCCGCGCCGCGATCCGCTCACGGGTCGCTCGATCTCCCTTCGCCAGATGCTGGCACGAGAGCCTCGCGACCTCCTGTTGACCAACCGGGCGCGATCCCTCCGGAGATGTTCCTGCCTGGTCGGTGTCGAACCGGCCAGAGCCGAGCAACTTCTCATGGTCGTCGACGACCTCGATCGGGGCCGACAGCTTGTGGGGATCGACCCCGATGATCACCTTTGTCATGGTGTTCTCCTGCTTCGCCTCGTACCGGTTGGGACGGCGAGGTGGCACTGCTACTACGAGCTGGGCAGTCCCCTTTCGAGCCACGCCTCGTCACGGTGCCCGGCGGCCTGCAGACCCAAGGAGAGCCACACCCAAGAGCGGGTGGGCAGCCGCTTGAAGAGCCTCCCGCCGGACACTGGACCGAGCCTGGCCAGACACCGATCGTGTGGAAAGTGTCCAGTAGCCGCTTGTCGGCGGGTGCCGTTAACGGCTTCTCCTGCGTCCGGGATCTACTGCTGAACGCGGCAGCCCCCACCAGGCACAGGCCAGCCGTCGCGGTGAACAGACCGGAGATGGCCTCCCACCACGGCTGCGGGAAGCCCCAGGAACAGTCTCCGCTGACGCTCACCCAGTCTGTCGAGGACCCTGCGCTTCCTGTGCAGCGACGAGTCTGCTCTCACTTGGGTTGAGCCTCGCCGGTCTAGGGACTGTCACTTCCAGTGCTTGCAGATCCCGTCCCGGACGTCGCGTGATGCCTCTCCGACGAACATCAGGTGGCAAGCGTCCGCCTGGAAGTCACCCACAGCAAGGGCGATCCAGACGTGGACGACCGCGTGCCGGTCCCCAGCGCTTGAACTCCCACGCAGCGGACGCGCGGTGGCTGCGCTTGCCCTCGATGTCGATCCCGTCTCTTGTCCCTCTTCCGGCCCCATCGATCTGCACGGTCGACGCCACCCAACAGTCGGAGGACGAAAGCTTGCCGGCGGCCCCTGGTCTTGCGGAACTGTGGTCGCATTCCCCTTGACTAGACCGGTCGAGCCCCATGCGCTGACGTCAGCCCAGCCCCACGGCCTCAGACAGGCGCGGCTCCCAGCCCCAACCAACAGCGTGATCGGCGCGGTCGCGGGACCGCGCGTCGGTCCATGAACTTGCTGGTCAGAGGCACTTTCGTCCCAGGCGCTGCCGTCCCGCAGGGTCCGTCGACGTGCGATTGACGAGCTGTCCGCGAGGAGCACCACATCACTTCGGACGGCGGAGCCTGGATCGGCAGCGAATACCCGATTCAAGGGTTGTTCTGCCATTACGCAGGTGATCCAAAGCCGTCACCGAATTGGGGTAGCCGGACGCAATGCGGCGTCGAGGTATCGACCTCGACGGATCTACTTCGTTCGGCGCTCGGGGCCGTCACCCACACTTCGCCAACCAAAGGAACCAATCATGCGCACCACGCTCCGCAACCACCTCCGCAACGTCCGCAAGGACGAGGGCGGCTTCACCCTGATCGAGCTCCTCATCGTCATCGTCGTCCTCGGCATCCTGGCCGGCATCGTGGTCTTCGGGGTCGGCACCTTCAGGGCCGACTCCGAGGCCGCGGCGAAGAAGGCCGACTGCAAGAGCGTGGAGGTCGCCGCCGAGGCGTTCAACGCGAAGACGGGTGCCTACCCGGGCGGCGTCGCCGAGCTCGTCACCGCCAAGTACCTCAAGTCCGCGCCTGCCGGTGGCGTCGGCGCCACGATCACCACCGCTGGCGTCATCTCAAACTGCCCCTGATCGCGTCCTGACGGGAGGGCCGCGGCCAGCCGCGGCCCTCCCGTCAAACCACTTCCACC
>JARDZW010000017.1 GCA_029240655.1 Chloroflexota bacterium | reverse complement strand
TGCTGGCCCCGAGGTAGACGCGAACCTCGGGGTAACGCCCGAGGTCCGGAACGGCGGGTGCTAGCGGCGGAGTCCGAGCCGTCCGATGACGGTCCGGTAACGCGCGCTGTCCTTCTTCATCAGGTAGGCGAGAAGGCGACGGCGCTGGCCGACGAGCTTGAGGAGGCCGCGGCGCGAATGGTTGTCCTTGGGGAAGCTGCGAAGATGCCCGGTCAGTTCCGCGATCCGCTCGGTAAGGAGCGCGACCTGGACTTCGGGCGAACCGGTGTCACCTTCCTTGGTGGCATACCCGGTGATGATCTCCTGCTTCTGTTCCCGCGCGAGCGGCACTCGGTCCTCCGACACGATCTGTGCTTGATGTTCTTCCATCTATGACCGGCGGATGTTAGCAGGCCGTCGGGAATGCGGCAAACGTTCAGGACCCGCGACAGGCCCGCGCGCCGGCGCGGAGCCGTCGGGTACGATCGGTCGCATGCCGCGACTGACGAGGATCTACACGAAGACCGGCGACGAGGGCATGACCGGCCTCGGGGGCGGCCGTCGGGTCTCCAAGGATTCGGCGCGGGTGCGCGCCTACGGCACGGTCGACGAGCTCAACTCGACGATCGGCGTGGCACTTGCCCTGGGCCTGAGCGCGCGGCTCGCGGGTGAGCTCCCGCGCATCCAGAACGAGCTGTTCGACCTCGGCTCGGACCTGTGCTGGCCCCACGATGACGAGCGGCGCGGCGCGATCCCCACCGTCCAGCCGCACCACGTCGAGAACCTCGAGCGCCTGATCGACGAGGTCAACGCCGTGGTCGGACCGTTGACGAACTTCGTGCTGCCCGGGGGATCGGCCGGTGCCGCGCAGCTCCATGTCGCCAGGACCGTGTGCCGCCGGGCCGAGCGGGAGACCATCACGCTGGCGCGGGACGAGCCGATCGGCGAATACGTGCTCCCCTATCTGAACCGCCTGTCGGACGCGCTATTCGTCATGGCCCGCTACGAGAACCACGAGCGCGGCGTCGACGAGCCGCTCTGGCAGCCGGGCCTCTAGGCGAGCAGGCGAACCAGCACGGTACCGGGGTCGACCTCAGGTGATCTCGCCAGGCGTGCCTGGCCACCGCCGATCGTGAGTCGCGCCGGGGCCCCATCGACCAGGCACGGGTAGTCGCCATCGGGCGGCAACGCCATCGGCCACCCCAGATCGATCGTCCCGTCACGCAGTGTGCCGCGCAACGTCACCTGCCGTCCCAGCAATCGCTCGGCGCCGGCCAGATCGCCCGACGCGATCGCGCTCCGGATGTCGGCGCTTCGAACCGCTCGGCCTTCGAGGCTGAATGGAGGGACCACGACAACGTCGAAACCGCGCTCGCGACCCAGCGCAGCGAGCGTGTCCGGCGTCCCGCGCCGCTCGAACCCGAAGGCCGCGTCGGGGGTCATGAGCAGACCGGCGAGCGACGTCGCGTCCTCGATCCGTCCGACGAACGCGTCGTAGGGTGTCTGTCGCACGACCTCGTCGAAATGCTGGACGACGGTCACCCGCACGCCCGCCTCGGCGAGGCGCTCGAGCCGCTCATCCGGATGGATCAGCAGCGGCGGTGCCGAGCCGGTGAGGACCTCGTCCGGATGGGCGTCGAACGTGATGACCGTCGGTTGCGCCGAGCGGCGCGCGGCTTCGTCGACGAGACACTCGAGAAGATACGCGTGACCGCGATGCAGTCCGTCGAAGACGCCGACGACCGCGAAGATCGGACCGTGCTCGGGCCGCAGCCCGTCGACCCCGGCGACGACGTCCATCAGGCGGGGACGACCGATCCGGCCGGTGTCACGAGCACCTTGTCGGGTGCCAGCCGGCCGTGTGGGGCCTCGATCGCCACGGCCGCCAGGGAGCCGTCCGGCGCCCGCAGCCGATAGCGCTCCGCGCCGGGTTCGAAGCCCGCCGACGGGCGGATGAACTGGCCGCGGGCGACCGCGTCGAGCTCCGGCGGTGTCAGGGCCACCTCGGGAAAGCGGTCGAGGCCCGTATCGATGGGCCGCAGCAGGCGCGCGATCGCGGCCGGATCCTCGGCGGCCGCCGCGCGGACGGTATCGAGTGGGATGGCATCGGCTTCCGCGAAGGGGCCGGCCGCCGTTCGTCGCAGCGCGCCAAGGTACGCCGCGCTTCCGACCCGCTCGCCGAGATCCCGAGCCAGCGCACGGATATACGTTCCAGCCGAGCAGGCGACGTCCAGCACCGCGATCGGGCGGTCCGGGTCGGTGTCGTCCCACGAAACGAGCGACAGCTCGTGGATGGTGACCTGCCGCTCGGTCAGCGTCACCGCCTCACCCGCGCGCGCCAGGGCGTAGGCACGCCGGCCTCCGACCTTGATGGCCGAGTACGCCGGCGGCCGCTGCGAGATCGGGCCGGTCAGCTTGGCGAGGGCCGTCTCGGTCGCTTCCCGCGTCGGTGCTGGCGTCGAGGCAGGCGTCAGCTCGCCCTCGAGGTCGTCGGTCGACGACGACGCGCCGAAGCAGACCGTGGCCCGGTACCGCTTGCGATCGCCCATGTGGAATTCCACGACCCGGGTGCCGCGGCCAAGGAAGAGCGGCAGCACCCCCGACGCGAATGGGTCCAGCGTGCCGCCGTGACCGACGCGCTTGGTCGCTGCGAGCCTGCGCACGAGGCCGACGACGTCGTGAGAGGTCGGACCGATCGGTTTGTCGATCACGAGGATGCCGTCGAGGCCGGGACCGAGGGACTTGTGCGCCACGGTCAGCGCACGACCTCGGCGGCGAGGCGATCCGCCTCGGCGAGGACCGCCGGCCGTGCCTTGTCCACGGGGAGCTCCACGGTCGCCCCAGCCGCTCGGGCGTGCCCGCCGCCACCGAACTTCCCGGTCAGGACCGTCGCATCCACCCCGCCGGGCTTGGTCCGGACGCTGATCCGCGTCGTCTCGCCGGCTTCCTTGAACAGGATCGCGACCTCGGCCTCGTCCGCCTGGGCCAGCAGGTCGATGATCCCCTCCGATTGAGGGGGGAGCGTACCGGTCGCGGCGAGGTCCGCGTCGAGCAAGGTCGAATGGATGACACGGCCGCCGTCGACCGAGTCGAGCCGATCGAGCACCCGCCCGAAGAGCCGGAGCTGCGCCGCGGGCTTGGAGCGATACAGCCGGCGCGAGATTTCCGACAGCGGCGCGCCGGCCTCCACGAGCGCCGCCGAGACGGCAAGGGTCCGGGGCGTCGCGTTCGGGTGGGCAAAGGTGGCGGTGTCCATGACGATCCCGGCCATCAGGGCAGCCGCCATGGCCCCATCATCGACATCCAGCGGCACGCCCATGCGGGTCGCCAGGAGGGCGACCATCTCGCAGGTCGCGGCGGCGTGGGGCTCGATCCAGTCGGTCTCGCCCGCGGCCGCGTTCGAGGCATGGTGGTCGATGACGACGCGTGGCAGCCGTTCGAATAGCTCCGCGTGACGCCCACGCACGTCGCCGATCCGATCGAGCGAGCCGCAATCGGACACTACGAGCAGGTCGTAGGGCGCGGTGGGATCCGGATCGGTGCGAACGCGCTCCACGCCCGCCAGGAAGTCGTAGAGCGGTGGGATCGGGTCCGTGCAGACCGGGTCGGCGCCGCCTCCGAGCGTCTCGACGATCCGGACGACGCCAAGCGTCGCCCCGAGGGTGTCGGCGTCGGGATTCTCGTGACCCACGGCCAGGACGCGGCGGGCACTGCGCAACCGTTCGACGACGGTATGAGGCACTGCGCCGAGATACGGTCCCAGGTCGATACTCATCGGCGCCGTCCCGGTCTGGGCTTCGAGCCCGACCTGGATCCGGGCACGCCGCCGAGCTTGGAGCCCGTCCGTCGGCGCGCACGCGGCTTGGGCGGGATCACCGCGGATGGCGGCTCATCGGGCTCGTCTCCCTCGTGATGGACACGCTGGACCGGGGTCGGGAGCGTCTCGCCGAGCGGCAGGTCGCCTTCGGGTGCTGCGCCGGCTCCCAGCTCGTTGAGCAGCTGGAGGACGCGCGTGCCGCGTTCGGCCGTCTCATCGAGGTGCACGTGCAGGTCCGGGATGCGCTTGATCCGCAGGGAGCGGCCCAACTCGTGGCGGACGAACGGCATGGCCCGCTGCAGGGCCATGACGGTTCCCTGGCGCTCCTTCGGCTGACCGATGACGCTGATCCAGACCTTGGCGTGGCGCAGGTCCGGTGTCGTCTCGACCTTCGTGATCGTCACGAAGCCGATGCGCGGATCGGCGACATCGCGCGTGACGATGGCGCCGATCTCCTGCCTGAGCAGTTCGTCGACACGGTCGGTTCGCTGGGTCAAGGCCCGACCTAGTTGGACGGCGCGCGAGTGACCGTCTGCGAGGTGAAGCATTCGATGATGTCGCCCTCCTCCAGGTCGTGGAAGCTGGCGAGCCCGATGCCGCACTCGTAGTTCGCCTGGACCTCGCGGACATCGTCGCGGAACCGCCGCAGCGATTCGATCCGGTCGGTTGCGACGACCTTGCCGTTGCGCCAGATACGGGCGCCGCCGCGAACGATGCGACCGTCCGTCACGTACGAGCCGGCGATCTGGGTGTTCTTGCCGACCCTGATCACCTGGCGGACTTCCGCCCGGCCTTCGACGACCTCCACGACGACCGGCTCGAGCAGGCCCTTGAGCGCTGCGTCGATGTCATCGGTGAGCTTGTAGATGATGTCGTACATGCGGACGTCGACACCTTCGGCCTCGGCGGCCCGGCGGGCCGTCTCGGTGATGTTCGTGCTGAAGCCGACGATGATCGCGTCGGACGCCGTGGCCAGCATGATGTCGTTGTCGGTGATGTCGCCGGCCGCCTCGTGGAGCACGTTGATCCGGACCTCGTCCTGGTCGAGCTGCTCGAGCGCATGCGTGATGGCGCCCAGCGAGCCCGAGACGTCGGCCTTGAGGATGATGCGCAGCTCCTTGGCCTGCCCGGCCTGGATCTGTCGATAGAGGTCTTCGAGGGTGGCGCGACCGCTCCCCTCCCCGCCCTTCGCGGCGACGGTGGCCTTGCGCTGCTCGACCATCGTGCGAGCTTCCTTGTCGTCCACGGCGACGCGCAGGATGTCGCCGGCCTCCGGCACCTCCGAAAGCCCGAGGATGACGACGGCGCTGGCCGGCCCTGCCTGCTTGACGCGCTTGCCACGATCGTTTTCGAGCGCGCGGACCCGACCGAAGGTCTCGCCGACGACGATGATGTCGCCGACCTTGAGGGTGCCCGTCTGGACCAGCGCCGTGGCGACCGCGCCGCGGCTCTTGTCCATCTGCGCCTCGACGATCGTGCCGATGGCGGGCCGATCGGGGTTGGCCTTGAGCTCCTGGAGGTCCGATACGAGCAGGACCATCTCGATGAGCTCATCGAGGCCCTGACGGCTCTTGGCCGAGACCGCAACGAGCGGCACCTCGCCGCCGTATTCCTCGATCACGACGCCGGCCTCGGTCAGCTCGGTCTTGACCCGCACGGGGTCCGCGTCGGGCTTGTCGATCTTGTTGAGCGCGATGATGATCGGGACCTTGGCCGCCTTCGCGTGGGCGATGGCCTCGAGCGTCTGGGGCATGACGCCGTCATCCGCCGCGACCACGATGATCGCGATATCGGTGACGCGGGCGCCGCGGGCGCGCATGGCGGTGAACGCCTCGTGACCGGGGGTATCGAGGAAGACGACGCGCTTGCCGTCGTGATCGATCTCGCTCGCACCGATGTGCTGCGTGATGCCGCCACGTTCGCCCGCTGCGACCTCGGTCGAGCGCAGGGCGTCGAGGAGGCTCGTCTTGCCGTGGTCGACATGGCCCATCACGGTGACGATCGGGGCGCGCGGCTGGAGGACCGCCGCATCGTCCTCATCGAAGAGGGACTCCTTGGTGGCCTCGGGCGCAGGGCCTTCAGCCTCACCGTCGGGTCCGGTGCCGTTCGTCGACGCGGCGATCGTCTCGGCCACCTCGTAACCGAGCTCGGACGCCACGAGGGACGCCGTGTCGCGGTCGATGAGCTGGTTGATCGTGGCGAAGATCCCGCTCTTGATCAGCTCGCGGATGATGTCCGCGACGTTGACCGTCAGCAGCTCCGCGAGCTCCTTGACGGTGATCGTTCCGGGCAGCTCGATCGCGCCGCGCTCGCTCGGATCGATCGTCTGGACCTGGGACGCGAGTCCTCCGTCGCGACGCGGCGGCTTGCGGGGGCCGCGTCGGCCGCGGGTGCCGCTCCTACTCCTGGCCACGGGCTCCTCCTTGTGTGGTGTTCGTGGTGATCGCTCCCGATGTCACGGCCTCGAGGAACGCGGCCGGGAGCGGGGTCTCGAGCGCTCGTGCGAGGGCGCCTTTCTTGATGGCGGTGTCGAGGCACGGCGGGTCCTGGCACACGTAGGCGCCACGGCCGGCGAGCCGTCCGGTGGGATCGAAGACGACGTCACGCGCCGGCGTGCGGACGATGCGCTGCAGCTCGCGCTTGGGGCGCGAGGTCCGGCAGGCCACGCACATCCGGGACGGCGTCCGGCGCGGCGTGCTGGCCGACCTCGCCGCCGGTCGCGCGGCCGGGGCTACGACGCCACCTCCTCGGCGGCGGGGGCTTCGGCCTCGGCCTCGGCGGTCTTCTTGACCGTCCGCTTCGGCTTGGCGGAGGCTTCCTCGGCGGCGGCGGCCTTGGCCTTGGGGGCTGCGGTCTTGGGCTCCGGAGCCGCGGTCTCAGCCGCTGCCGCGGTCTTGGTCGCGGCGGCCTTGGGTTTCGCGGTTGCCTTCTTCGGCTTGGCCTCATTCCGGGCCGCGGCTGCGGCCGTTTCGCCCTCGGCATCGGCCACGGCGGCGGTCTTTGCCTTCGTCGCGCGCTTCGGCTTGGCCGCGGCCACCGCGTCCTCAGCCGGCGTTTCGGGCGCAACACCCTCGGTCGCAGACGGCTCGGCCACGGCGGGCGCATCGGCGGCGGCCCTGGCTTCTGCCACGGACACGTCGCTGCGGATGTCGATCCGCCAGCCGGTCAGTCGCGCGGCCAGCCGGGCGTTCTGTCCCTCGCGGCCGATCGCCAGCGAGAGCATCCGCTCGGGCACCGTCACGGATGCGATGCGATGTTCCTCGTCGATGTCGACCGACAGGACCTGCGCCGGGCTCAGGGCGTTGGCCACGAACACGCCAGCGTCGTCGCTCCACGGGATCACGTCGATCTTCTCGCCGGCAAGCTCCGCGACCACGGCCTGGACGCGGGCTCCCCGCTGGCCGACGGTCGCGCCCACCGGATCGAGACCCTCCTGGCGCGACGACACCGCGACCTTCGAGCGGCTCCCCGCCTCCCGGGCGATGGCCTTGATCTCGACGGTGCCGCTGTGGATCTCGGGCACCTCGAGCTCGAACAGCCGGCGCAGGAAGCCCTTGTGCGTGCGGCTCACGAAGATCTGCGGGCCCCGCACGGACCGGCGCACCTCGAGCACGAACGCCTTGACGTTCTGCCCGATGCGGTAGTGCTCCAGCGCGCTCTGCTCGGTCGTCGCCAGGATGGCCTCGACCATCTTGCCGACGTCGAGGATGATCGCCCGCGGCTCGACGCGGTTGACGGTGCCCGTGATGAGCTCGCCTTCGCGGCTTGCGAACTGGTCGAAGACCTGGTCGCGCTCGACCTCGCGGATGCGCTGGAGGACGATCTGCTTGGCGGTCTGCGCGCCGATGCGCCCGAACACGTCGCCATCGAGCTGCTCGGTCTCGACCATGTCGCCGACCTTGGCCTCGGCCAGGTGCTTGCGCGCCTCGTCGACTGTGATCTCGGTCATCTCGTCCTCGATCTCGTCGACGACGCGGCGGGCGCGGTAAACGCGGATGCGACCGGATTCGGCGTCGATCTGGACGTGGATGTCCTCGTCGCCGGCGACGCGGCGATATGCCGACTGGATGCCGTCTTCGACGGCCCCGATCAGCTGCTCACGGGAGACCTGTTTCTCCGCGTTGAGCTGGAGGAGGGCGCCCACGAAGTCTCGACTCACGATCGCCTCCTCTACTGCGCATGGATGCCAAATCACGGCCGGTCCGAAAAAAAGACGCGGGGGTCACCCACGTCACGGAGCGGCCGTTCAGTTGTGCGGAGTATACACCCGGACGCGTGGACGGCTCAAACGGAGCCGACGCTCGGGCCCCGATCAGCCGACCGGTGTGATCGAAGCGGCGTCCTTGTGGGTCGGTGACGGTTCGGCGGCGGCGCTGGCGCCCGGGTAGCGCCGCGCTACGTAGTCCTCGAGGATGTCGATGAACTCGGCGACCAGGCCGTCCCCGCGCAGCGTCCGGTCGAGCTTGCCATCGATGAAGACCGGTGCCACCGGTTCCTCGAACGTGCCGGGCAGGCTGATGCCGATGTCCGCGTGCTTGGACTCGCCCGGGCCGTTGACGACGCAGCCCATGACCGCGACGCGCAGGTCTTCCGCGCCAGGATGGGTCTCCTTCCACTCGGGCATCCGTTCCTTCAGGTAGCCCTGGATCTGCTGGGCCATCTCCTGGAAGAACGTGCTCGTCGTGCGGCCGCAGCCCGGACAGGCGCTGACCTGGGGCAGGAATGAGCGCAGCCCCATCGATTGGAGGACCTGCTGCGCGACCTCGACCTCTCGCTCACGGGGCGCACCTGGCTCCGGAGTCAGCGACACCCGGATCGTGTCGCCGATGCCCTCGTTGAGCAGGATCGCCAGTCCGGCGGTGGACGCGATGATGCCCTTGTCGCCCATCCCGGCCTCGGTCAGGCCCAGGTGGAGCGGGTAGTCGCACCGGGCCGCCAGCAGCCGATAGACGTCGACGAGGTCACGCACCCCGGAGACCTTGGCACTGATGACGATCCGGTCATGACCCAGGCCGGTCGCCTCCGCCAGCTCCGCGGAGCGCAGGGCGGACTGGAGCATCGCCTCGATCATGACGTCGCGCGCGTCGAGCGGCTCGGGCAGCCGGGCATTGGCGTCCATGAGCTCGGTGAGGATGGCCTGGTCGAGCGAGCCCCAGTTGACGCCGATCCGGACGGTCTTGTCGTTCTCGATCGCCACCCGGACGATCGTCGCGAAATGCTCGTCGTGCCGCTTGGCACCCACGTTGCCCGGGTTGATGCGGTACTTCGCCAGCAGCCTGGCCATCTCCGGGTACTCCACGAGCAGCTTGTGGCCGTTGTAGTGGAAGTCGCCGATGATCGGCACGTCCACGCCCAGGCCGCGCACTTTGCGGACCATCTCGGGCACGGCCGCTGCCGCTTCCTCCGTGTTGACGGTGACGCGCACGAGCTGCGAGCCGGCGTGGGCGAGTCGCGCGACCTGGATCGCGGTGCCGTCCGCGTCGGCCGTGTCGGTGTTCGTCATCGACTGCACGACGATCGGGTGGGCGCTGCCCACGAGCACGCCACCGACGTCGACGCTGACCGTCGGCCTGCGTCGTGGCCGCAGCAGGTCCTGGGACGTCATGGGGCGCCGAGCGTTCCCCCGGTGAGGCTGCGAATGATGTCGTAGCCCGTCACCCACAGGATGAAGGCGAACAGGAACACCATGCCGACGACGTAGGTCAGCTGCTCCGCGCGGAGGCTGATGCGTCGGCCGAAGAGACGCTTGAGCGTGATCATCAGCATGCGGCCACCATCGAGCGGAGGGAACGGCAGGATATTGACCAGCGCCAGGTTGGCCGACAGGATCCCGGCGACGTACAGCGTGAGGATCGGGCCCGCGTTCCAGAAGACGTCACCGATCTGCGTCGCGATCCCGACCGGTCCGGCGACCGGTGGCGGCGCCGTTGGATCGGCCGCCACGGAGCTCACGAGCGTGCCCAGGCCGCCCAGGATGAGTCCGAGGGCGCCGACCGTCTGTTCGGCGCCGATCGCGATCGCATCGGGCAGGGAATTCGAGGTCGTGGCGCCATCGAAGT
The DNA here is from genome assembly GCA_029240655.1 of Chloroflexota bacterium. GTDB lineage: Bacteria > Chloroflexota > Limnocylindria > Limnocylindrales > CSP1-4 > SPCO01. The sequence continues at coordinate 16,596 of JARDZW010000017.1, read as the reverse complement.
AGGCCTCCCACGGCTGCGCCTCCTGCGAGATCCCGAGGGCGCCCTGCCCCGCGTCGATGGCCGCCTGGTCGCGCAGGGTGACCGTGACATCGCGCCTGGCCCCGTCGGCGCTGTCGACGGTCAGCACGACGGTCTCTCCGGGCCTGGAGCGCAGGCCATCGAGGACCGTCAGGCCTGCGATGAACTGGTATCGCTCCCCGTCGACGGCCACGATCGCGTCCCCCGGCTGGAGACCCGCGGCCTCTGCGGGTGACCCGGGGACGACTTCGTGGAAGCGGATCCCCATGAGCGGTGACGCGAGCCAGGCGATCCCGGCGAAGATCACGAACGCGAGCAGGACGTTCATGGCGACGCCGGCCGCGAGGATGATCATCTTCGTGATCCAGCGCTGGGCCGCGAACGATCGCGAGTCGTCGGCGTCGTTCCCGTCCTCGCCGGCGAGCTTCACGAAGCCACCGATCGGCAGCCAATTCAAGGTATAGAGCGTGCCGGGAGGCGGACCCGTTTCGCGCAGGGCCTCATAGGTGTCTGGATCGAACCGGGCATTCTCTGCTGCTGCCGCCAGCGCCTCTGTGTGGCGGGCCGCATCCTGCGGATGAACCCGACCCTGCCCCAGCACCTTGGCTCGTGGCGGGAACCCGACCCCGAACTCGAGCACGCGGACATTCGCGAGCCGGGCGGTGACGAAGTGGCCGAGCTCGTGGATCACGACCAGGATCCCCAGGATCCCCAGGAACAGGACGATCGTGACGATCGACTGGAGGAATCCGGTCATGCCGCGCCGCCGATGGGCCCGCTGGCATAGGCCGCCCGGACCTCCGCATCGAGCGCGATGAGGTCCTCCACGTCGGGGTCGTTGTCACGCCCGCCGCCGAAGCGCTCGACGGCGGCCTCCAACAGACGCGGGATGCCGTTGAAGTCGAGCGAGCCCTCGAGGAACCGGCTGACCGCCACGTCGTCTGCGGCGATCAAGGCGGCGGAGGCGCGCGGACCCGCGATCCCGGCCTGTCGGGCGATGCGCAGCGCGGGGAACCGCGTGGTGTCCGGGGCGCGGAAGTCGAGTCGCGCGGTCGCGATCAGGTCGGGCGCGGCCGCTGGAGATGGGCGTCGGTCAGGGTAGGTCATGGCGTACTGGATGGGGAGTCGCATATCCGGGGTGCCCAACTGGGCCTTCAGGGAGCCGTCCACGAACCGGACGGCGGAGTGGACGACGCTCTGCGGGTGGATGACCACGTCGATCGCGTCGTAGTCCACATCGTACAGCCAGTGCGCCTCGATGACCTCCAGGCCCTTGTTCGCGAGGGTGGCGGAATCGATCGTGATCTTGGCTCCCATGGTCCAGGTCGGGTGCTTCAGGGCGCGTTCCACGGTCGCGGTCGCAAGCTCGTCAGGCGTGGCGTCCAGGAACGGCCCACCGGACCCGGTGAGCACGAGCGCCGCGACGGTCGACATGGATTCGCCCACGAGGCACTGCCAGATGGCCGAATGCTCCGAGTCGATCGGCCGGAGCCAGGCGAGCGGGCTCAGCATGTGTTGGAGCGATGTGCCCGCGGCCAGACGCCGCGCCTCAGGCATGACCAGGTGGCCGCCGGCGACCAAGGTCTCCTTGTTGGCCGTGGCCACGACCTTGCCGGCTCGAAGGGCCGCGAGAACCGGTCGAAGGCTGACCACGCCCCCGGTGGCGACCACGACAAGGTCCACGTCCTCCCGTGTCGCGAGCTCCACGAGCGCTTCGTCGCCGGCGGCCTGTTCCGTGTCGACCGGCAGGTCGAGCCCAGCGAAGGAGTCGGCTTGCGCCAGTGCCACGACCGCCGGCCGCAGCTGCCGTGCCTGTTCCGCCAGCTTCGACCCGTCCCGCCCGGCCGCCAGTCCGACGACGCGGAAGCGTTCCGGGTGCGCGGCAAGGACCTCGATCGCCTGGGTGCCGATGGAGCCCGTCGAGCCGAGAAGCGCGACGCCGCGCCGCTCAGGTGAGGAAGGCGAGGACATACAGCGTCGCGATGGGGGCGGCGAACAGGAAGGAGTCCACGCGGTCCAGCATCCCGCCGTGGCCAGGGATCAGCGTGCCCGAGTCCTTGGTGTTGGCAGCGCGCTTGAGCATCGATTCCGCGAGGTCGCCGGCCTGGGCAGACAGCGCGATCAACGGCCCGAGCACCAACGCGTGCAGCGGGACCTGGCCGAGCCCCCACAGGATCACCCCGACCACGACGGTCGACGCGACGACGCCACCGACCAGCCCGGCGTACGTCTTCGACGGGGAGATGTGGGTCAGGAACTTCTCGCGCCCGAACTGGCTGCCGACCAGGAACGCGCCCGTGTCGTATGCCCACACGGCCAGGAGCAGCAACAGGATCCAGCCACGCTCCGCGCCGAGCACGTCGAGCGGGGCGCCGTCCGGCACGGCCGGCGCGGCATGACCCAGGCGCACGACGAACGAGAGCAGGCCGACATAGAGCGCCCCGAAGACGGTCGCCATCCAGGTGACGAGTCCATCGCGCGGGCTGGGCAAGGCGAAGGCGGCCACGGCCACGAGCACGATCCCCACGGCCATCAACAGCAGGCCGCTTCCCTCGAGCACGCCCGGGAAGGCCGCGTCCGCGACCACCGTGACTGCGAGCACCGACCCAAGCAGCGGAAGGGTCGGCAAGCCCGCGTCGGTCAGGAGCTTGAATGCCTCCCGGGCGGCGAAGACCGTCGCGACCGCGATGGCCGCCGCAAGGACGATCCCGCCGAGGGCCAGAACGACCAGCAGGACGGGGACGAGGATCGCGGCGCCGATGGCTCGGTCGCGCACCCCTGCCCGCCTACCGTCCGAACCGGCGTTGGCGCCGGGCGAACTCGAGGAGGGCTTCGTCGAAGGCCGCCGGGCCGAAGTCCGGCCAGAGCGCCTCACAGAAGTAGAGCTCTGCGTAGGCCGCCTGCCAGATGAGGAAGTTGGAGAGGCGTTGCTCCCCGCCGGTCCGGATCACGAGATCCGGGTCCGGCAGGCCGGCCGTATAGAGAGCCCGCGTGATCGCCGCTTCATCGATCGACTCCGGCCGGGCTCCCGATGCCACGAGCTTGCGGACCGCATCGACGAGCTCCGTCCGTCCCGCGTAGTTGAACGCGATATTGAGCAGGAGCCGCTGGCCGTCGGAGGTCGCGTCGAGGGCCTCGTCGATGGAGCCGCGGGTCTCGTCGGGGAGCTCGTCCTGCCGGCCGAGAAGGCGCACGCGCACGCCCTGGCGACGAAGCTCGTCCGTCTCGCTCCGGACGGCAGCCTCAAGCAGGCTGAACAGCCCCTGGACCTCGTCATCGGAGCGTGCCCAGTTCTCGCGGCTGAAGGCATACAGCGTCAGCACCGGGACACCGCGCCGGACGGCGTGGCGGAGGACCTCGCGGATGGCTTCGACGCCGGCGGCATGTCCGTCGAGCTCCGGCAGGCCCTGCTGTCGAGCCCAACGGCGGTTGCCGTCCATGATGATCGCCACGTGACGCGGGAGCTCGTCGGGCGGCAGGAATCCCCTCTCAGCCGCGCCGTCGTCGGGCGCGGGCGGCGGATCGATCGCGGGCGTGGGGACCAGCGGCGCCGCCGCCGGTTCGTGAGCGGACGGGGGCGCGTCGGTCGGCCGTGCCAGCGGTACGCGGGCCACTAGACCTCGAGGACTTCCTGTTCCTTCGCGCCGCCGCGTCGATCGACCTCGGCGATGTGGCGGTCCGTGGTCTTCTGGAGCACGTCGATCTGACGATGTCCCTCGTCGGCTCCGACCGTGCCGTCGCGCTCTTCCTTCTTGAGGTGGTCGTTGGCGTCGCGCCGGATGTTGCGGATCTCGACGCGGGCCTCCTCCATGCGCTTGTGGACGAGCTTGACCAGGTCCTTGCGACGCTCTTCGGTCAGCGGCGGGATGTTGAGCCGCACGACCGTGCCGTCGACGTTGGGGGTGATGCCGATGTCGGACTTCGTGATCGCCTTTTCGATGGCACCGAGGACCCCGCGGTCCCACGGCTGGATGACGATCTGGTGCGGCTCCGGGACGCTGATCCCGGCCAGCTGGTTGAGCGGGGTCTGGGTGCCGTAGTAGTCGACCGTGATGCGCTCGACGAGCGCGGTCGAGGCGCGTCCCGTCCGGACGCCCTGGAAGTCACGCTCCATCGCCTCGACGGCGCGCGCCATCTTCTGGTCGGCTTCTGCGAGGATCTCGGTGCTCATGCGCCCGCACCTCCGCTCGAGATGAGGGTCCCGACCGCTTCGCCGGCCGCGACCTTCGTGATGTTGTCTGGTGAATTGAGGTCAAAGACGACGATGGGCAGGTCGTTCTCCATGCACAGGCTGACCGCCGCGGCATCCATGACCTTGAGCTGGTCACGGAGCAGGTCGGCGTAGCCGAGCTGAGCGTACCGCCGGGCATCCGGATGCGTCACCGGATCATGATCGTAGACACCATCGACCTTGGTCGCCTTGAGCAGGACCTCGGCATTGATCTCGACTGCGCGCAGCGCCGCGGCCGTGTCCGTCGTGAAGTACGGGTTGCCCGTTCCGGCCACGAAGATGGCGACCCGGCCCTTCTCGAGGTGTCGGATGGCACGGCGGCGGATGTAGGGCTCGGCGACCTCGTTCATCGCGATCGCCGACATCACCCGCGTCGTGATGCCAGCCTTCTCCAGCGCGTCCTGGAGCGCGAGGCCGTTCATGACCGTCGCCAGCATCCCGATGTAGTCGCCGGTCGCTCGGTCCATGCCCGAAGCCGCTGCGGCCATGCCGCGGAAGATGTTCCCGCCGCCCACGACGATCCCGACCTGGACGCCCAGGCGATGGACCTCGGCGACCTGCTTCGCGATGAACATGCAGTACGCGGGGTCCACCCCGTACGAACGGTCGCCCAGGAGCGCCTCACCGGACAGCTTGAGCAGGATCCGGCCGTAGCGGACGGCCGAATCCGAGGCTGCGGTGGTGGTCGCCGCCTGGGTCACAGTTCCTCCCCGAGGGCGTACCGCACGAACCGGCGGACACGGATGTGCTCGCCGATCGTGGCGATCTTCTCGGTGATCAGCTCGCCGACGGTGCGCTCCTCGTCGCGGAAGGGCTGATCGACGAGGCAGACCTGCGAGTACCACTTCTTGAGCTGGCCCTCGACGATCTGTGCTCGGATGTTCTCAGGCTTCTTCTGGACCGATTCGTCCTTGACGAGCTCGGCCTTCTTCGCCTCGAGAGCGTCCGGCGGCACGCTCGCCTCGTCGACATAGAGCGGCGCGAGCCCTGCGACCTGGACCGCGAGGTCGCGGACGAGCTTCTGGAACTCGTCGGTCCGTGCGACGAAGTCGGTCTCGCAGTTGACCTCGATCAGGACGCCGACGCGGCCGCCGGTGTGGATGTAGCTCGAGACGAGGCCCTCGCGGGCGTCACGCCCCGACTTCTTGGCCGCGGCCGCGAGGCCTCGTTCGCGCAGCAGCGCGATGGCCTTGTCGAGGTCGCCGCCGGCGTCGGTCAGGGCCTTCTTGCAGTCCATGAAGCCCGCGCCGGTGCGCTCTCGAAGTTCCTTGACGAGCGCTGCGGAGATGTCCGCCATGTGCGTCTGTGCTCCTGTTCGTGGTGTCTGCGGGCGTCTGGCGTCCGCGGGTGTTGGATGCGTGCCTGATCAGGTAGCCGGATCGTCGTGGGTCATCCCGACGACCTGGGTGCGATCGGATCAGGCCGGGTTGTCGCCCTCGGCCTTTTCGGCCGCCTCGCGCGCAAGCTCGGCGGCGATCTCCTCGGGCGTGGCTTCGGACGGCGCTTCCGCGACGGCGGCTTCGGCCCGGGCGACGCGGTCGCCGGGTAGAAGGTCGTCGTCGTCCGCGTCGGGCTCGAACGTAAGGGCGGCTCCGCCGGCCAGCGCCGCGACGAGCTCATCGGACGCGCCGGGCGCCTCTTCCTCCGTCTCGGGCATCGGCATGGCCTCGCTCAGGTCCGGTTCGGACGCGGCTCGGGCGGAGCGCTGCTGGGCCCCCTCGATGGCCGCTTCCGCGACGAGCGCACAGAGCAGCCTGATCGCACGGATCGCGTCGTCGTTGGCCGGGATGATGTAGTCGAGCTCGTCCGGATCGACATTGGTGTCACCCGTGCCGACGACCGGGATCTCGAGCTTGTTCGCCTCCGTCACCGCGATCCGCTCCCGATGCGGGTCGACGATGAAGACGGCGCCGGGCAATCGCTTCATCTTGCGCATCCCGCCGACCGTGCCCTGGAGCTTGATCATCTCCTCGGTCAGCTTGGCGGCTTCCTTCTTGGTCATGCGCTCGAAGTCACCGGCCTGCTGGCGCGCCTCGAGCTGCTCGAGGAGGCCGATGCGCTTCTTGATCGTCGAGAAGTTCGTGAGCATGCCGCCGAGCCAGCGCTTCTGCACGTAGGGCATGTTGGCGCGCGTTGCCTCGGCGACGATCGGCTCCTGGGCCTGCTTCTTGGTCCCGACGAACAGGACCTGGTCACCGCGGGCCACGGTCTCGCGGACCGCCTCCAGGGCGACGTCGAGACGCTGGACGGTCTGGGCAAGATCGATGATGTGGATCCCGTTGCGCTCGGCAAAGATGAACGGCTTCATCTTGGGATTCCAGCGGCGAGTCTGGTGGCCGAAGTGGACTCCGGCTTCCAGCAGCTGCCGCATCGAGACGGACGGCACGATCGAGACCTCCTGTTCGGTTCGTTCCTCCGCGAGCCCCTGGTGTCGACGGGGACCGGCCTCGTGAGGCCGGCACCACCCCGGTCGGGACGGCTCGCGTGTGAGCTCCGCTGGCGTTCGTGCCGGCGGGCGGTTCTAATTGGGCGTGGCTCGGGGATCCGGGCCGCGGCGGAGTGTAGCACAGGGTCGGTTCCTGGCCGGTCGCGGGCGGTGAGCCCTGGCCCGGTCGGGCGGAGGGTGGCCCGGCGGTCCGGCACAGGCTGTGCGATCGACGCGTAGTCAACGTGAGGCGCGAAATCTCGACAGGTCTCTCGTGATCGACTGCTTCGTACGTGCAGTTCGCCGGATTGGGCACTTCATCGTGCGCGGTTGTACCGCATTGGTGCCTTGGGGCTGACGTGGTTCGGGCGATCGTGCACGCCTGTGCGAGGTGTGTGCCTGGGCCTGACCTTCTTGGTCAGAACGCCGCGCGATGGTGGCGAATCCGCGGCTCCCCTCCCCGGTCGCCCGGCTCGATCACGACGAGGTCGAAGCGCAGCGGCAGGTGCGGGAGGGTCCGGCCGTCGGGCAACGAGCCCAGGTCGAGCAACGCGTACGCCCCCTGTCGGATCCGGGCGCGCTTGCGGTGGTCGACGGTTTCCTCGGCGAGGCCGAAAGCCCGGGATCGGCGCCAGCGGACCTCGACGATCACGAGGGCCGCGGGCGGACCCGGGTCGACCGCCACGATATCGAGTTCGAGGCGGCCGACATGGACGTTCCGGGCCAGGACGGCCCAGCCCGCTTCGACGAGCCGGCGCAGGACCAGCGTCTCGGCGGCGTCACCCGCCAGCTGGGCCGTGGTCCGGATCGATTTGGGTCGGTCGTCCACGCTCGCAGGGTCCCAGACATCGCTCACCACGGACATATCCGGGCATGCACGGCATCTCTCCCAGGCCGTGGAGCCGGCCTGAGCCGGGTCAGGCCGGCGCGGACTCCAGCGAGGCGAGATCCGTCAGGTCGAACGCGGCGTCGTCGGCCATCACCGGCACGAGCTCGCGCTCGAGCAGCTCGTGGGTAGTCGGCGATGCGGACGGATCTCCCAGGAGATCGAGATCGAGCTGGTCGCCGGCCAGCGTCCGCTGCAGTGCGAGGAAGGAGCGGCGGTGGAACGGCGTGAGGCCCATCGCCCGGATGGCATCACGGTGGTCGCGCGTGGCGTAGCCCTGGTTGTGCTCCCAGCCGTAGCCCGGATAGCGCGCCGCGAGCTTGATCATCATCCGGTCGCGCACGACCTTGGCCACGACCGATGCGCAGGCGATCGAATAGACCTTCGCGTCGCCGTCGACCACGTTGCTGTACGGACCGACCTGGGCCTCGAAGCCGACGATCCGATTGCCATCGACGATGACGTGCTCGTGACCGCCCAGTCGCGCGATCGCCCGACGCATGGCGAGGTGGGTCGCGTGGTAGATGTTGAGCTGGTCGATCTCGCGGACGCTCGCCGCACCGACACCGATCGCGACGGCACGCCGGCGGATGATCGGCGCCAGGCGCTCCCGCTGGGCCATCGACAGGGTCTTCGAGTCGCGCACGCCGGGGATCCGGTGGCAGCCGGGCTGCATGATCACGGCCGCAGCGACCACGGCGCCGCAGGTCGGCGCCACCCCGACCTCATCGACCCCCGCGACCCGGGTGAGCCCCTCGTTCCAGAGGCGGCGCTCGTAGCGGAGGGTCGGCACGATGACGGTCATCGGGCGCAAGGGTACCCCGCTTCGGGGGTCGCCCGCCGTCGACCAGCCGCGGTCCCCAGAATCGAACGACCCCGCCGGTCGGCGGGGTCGAATTGGACGGCGTTGACCAGGATCAGCTGCGGCGTTCGCGCAGGGTGGCCGCCTTGCCGACGCGCTTGCGCAGGAAGTACAGCTGGGCCCGGCGGACCTGGCCGTGACGCAGGACTTCGATCTTCTCGATGCGCGGGCTGTTGATCTTGAACGTCCGCTCGACACCCACCCCCGAGGCGATCCGGCGAACCGTGATCGATCGGGTGATGCCGCCGCCGCGCAGCCGCATGATCGTCCCTTCGAACACCTGGATCCGCTCGCGGTTGCCCTCGACGACCTTGGCCGAGACCTTCACGGTGTCACCCGTGGCGAGTTCCGGCAGGTCGGTGCGGAGCTGGTCCTGGACGATCTCGTCGAGCACGTTCACGCGGCGGTTCCTTGGTCGTGGACAGCCGAAGCTGCGGGCTGGGCAAATGAAACGGCCGCGAAACTGGCGACCGGTGCGGGAGTATAGCACGGGCTCCCGTTCCAGCCTGGGCGGGAAGGGTGTGCGGCCGCCTAGAGCGAGCCGTGTCAGCAGTCGAACGCGAACCAGCACAATTCATTGCGCAGCCGCTGGTCGTCGAGCACGAGTTCTCGGATCTTGTCGGGCAGCTGGATCCGCTGCCACTGGCATTCCGATCGGCCGGCCGCCTCGCTCTCGCCGTCGGGAGCCGCCGCTCGCTCTGCCCTGACCGCGTAGGCCGCGGCCCCGAGCTCGTGGGCCGCCACGTGGCCCACTGCCGCCGCCTGGCCGGCAGCGTATGCGGCATAGCGTGCCGCTCCACGCAGGTCTCTGGCCGCGGCGTTCGCATGGCCCGCCGACGTGCGGGCGTCCGCCCACGGGATCTCGCCGCGCGCCCAGGCACGCCCGAGGTCGATGGCCCGGCGTGGACGGTCGTCCTCCGGTCGAATCCCCTCGAAGTGGTGCAGCACGTGCTCCGCGCAGTCGGCCGCCCAGATCGCCAGAAGGCGATGATCGTCGTCCTGGAGGGTCCCGCCCCGACGTACGGTGATGAACCGCGGATCCCGGACCTTGGGGAGGATCACGAGCGTGCCCGGTTCCTAGTCGCTCGGGTCGAGGGCCAGGAGGACGGCGTCGCTGGCACCCATCGACTGGCCCAGGTGCCGTGCCCGTTCGAATTCGTCCGGGCCCATGGCGACAGGCAGCTCGACCAACAGGTGCTCGTAGTGCGGGCGTTCGTCCGGCGGCCACGCCATGTGCTGGGCTTCCATGATCGCCTCGGCCGCGCCGACGAGGGTGGCCGAACGCTCGAATTCACGACGTTCCAGGGCGATGGCGGCGAGCCCGGCGATGGCGAACGGCCTGACGAACTGGTCGCCGATGCGCTCGGAGATCCGCAGCGCCTCGTGTTCCAGCGCCTCCGCCGTCTCCAGGTTCCCGAGCTGGCGCTCGACCATGCTGAGGTTCGCGGCCTCCGAAGCGATCAGGAACTCGTTGTCGGTTCCGCGCAGCAGCTCGAGGCGTTGGGTCATCCAGTCGCGGGCCTCCGTGAGGTCGCCGGCGATCTGCGCGCCGACGCCGAGGAGGTGCAGCGCGTTCGAGCGTCCAGCTTCGTCGGCCGCTCCGTCGCTCACGACCAGCGCTTCGCCGGCCAGCCGTCGGCCCTCGGCCACATCCGTGCGCAGCGCCACGCGCGACAGACCACCCAGGGCTCCCGAGACCAGCGGTGGATCGTCCACCCGGCGGCCGACTTCGAGGGCCTGGCCGAAGAGCTCGGCCGCTCGCTCGTCATCGCCCATCCAGAAGGGCATGAACCCGGCGTTGAGGGAGGCCTTTCCGCGAAGCCGGTCGTCGCCACCCGGCGAGGCCAGGGCTCGATCGAACCACACGGCGCCCTCGTCGAACCGCTGTTTCGTGATCCAGAAACGATAGAGCGCGTTTGCCACGCGGAGCGCCTCATCTGTGCGCCCCGCGTCGACGAACCAGGCGATCGCCTCCTGCAATTCACCCGAGCGCTGTTCGAGCAGCTCCAGGGAGTCTTTCGCATCCGGGCCGCTGGCGCCGGCACTCGCCCGTTCCGCGATCGCGAGCCGTGCCTCGGCGGTCGTCGAGTCCATGGTCAGGATCGGTCCTCGGGTGACAGCAGATCGGGGCGACGCTGGCGGGTCCGATCGCCCGCCTGGTCCGCCCGCCAGCGGGCCACGGCGCCGTGGTCCCCGGAGGTCAGGATCTCGGGCACGTCCATCCCGCGGAACGACGGCGGCCGTGTGTACTGCGGGTACTCCAGCAGCCCGGCGCTGAACGACTCCTCGGCCGTCGACAGGGCGTCGATGGCGCCCGGCAGCAGCCGGAGGACCGCATCGATCACGACCAAGGCCGGCAGCTCCCCACCCGTGACGACGTAGTCGCCGATCGACAGCTCGAGGTCGACGAACGCTCGGACGCGCTCGTCGACGCCCTCGTAGCGCGGGCATACGAAGACCAGGTGGTGCCGGAGTGACAAGTCGGCCGCCCGGTCGTGGCGGAACACCTCACCCCCAGGGTCGAGGAGGATGACCGTCGACTCGGGGCGGCGAACCGATTCGATCGCGGCGACCACGGGCTCCACCCGCATGATCATCCCGGCACCACCACCGTACGGCGTGTCGTCCACCGACTTGTGGCGGCCAAGCCCGAACTCGCGGAGGTCGTGGATCCGGATCGTCGCCAGACCCTGTTCCTGGATGCGTCCGGGGATGCTCTGCGACAACGGCCCTTCGATCATGGCCGGAAAGAGCGTCAGGACGTCGATCTCGAGGGTCATGCCGCCGGCTCCGGCCGATCGACGGCCCCGGGATCGGCGGCGGGGCCGCCGTCCGACGATCCCTCGCCCGAGGCTTCCTTGACTTGTGAGCGTCGCTTCCGCGAGGTCCGCCTCGGGGCCCTCGGCCGATCGGGGTCGGCGCGACGCTGCTTTGGGAGCTGCAGATCGAGCGCCTCCGCGTCTACGACGATCTCCCCCCGGCGCGGCGCGAAGATCCGGATGAACGCCCGGACCGCCGGCACGTCGAAGGTGCCGTACGCGCCTCCACCGACGATGTAAACCTCGTTCTCCGCGACTCGGTAGATGTCCTTGACGACGCCGAGCTCCGCGCCATCGACGCCCCGCACGGCGACGCCCAGGACCTCATGCCAGTAGACCTCGCCGCGCGCGAGGTCCGCCTCGGGCCGAACGGTCGTTTCCAGGTACGCGCCGCGCAGGGTGTCCGCGGCCTCGCGCGATCGGATCTCAGCAAACCGGATCCGCCAGCCGGGGCCATCGGCCACCGCCTCGGCGGAGGCGATCGTCAGTGACTCCTCGGATCCCTCCCGGAAGAGCACGGCTCCAGGCACGAAGCGCGCCTCCGGTCGGTCGGTCAGGACCTCGACGCGGACGGCGCCGCGCAGCCCGTGGACGCCCCGGACGAGCGCGACCGCGAGCCGCTCGGTAGCGATGGCGGGGGCCTCGTTCAGACGATCTCGAGCTGGACCGGCTCGCCGTCTCGCGCCGCCGTCACCTTGAGCAGGGTCCGCAGCGCCTTCGCGACGCTACCGTTGCGCCCGATCACCTTGCCCATGTCGTCCTCGGCGACGTGGAGCTCGATGACGGTCGCGCCGTCCTCCTCGACGACTTCGACCTTGACCGCATCGGGATCGTCCACCAGCGACTTCGCGACGTACTCGATCAGTTCCTTGGCTGCCATGTGGATGCTCCTACTTGCCGCTGGGCAGGATGCCGGCCTGCTTGAACAGGCGCACGACAGTGTCGGACGGCTGGGCGCCCTTCGCCAGCCAAGCCTTGGCCTTCTCGGCGTCGACGTTGAACTCGATCGGCTCGGTCCGCGGGTTGTAGTGACCGAGCGTCTCGATCGCCCGGCTATCGCGAGCGCTTCGGCCGTCAGCGACGACGACTCGATAGCTGGGCTGCTTCTTCGCGCCGACGCGCGTCAGCCGGATACGAACTGCCATGGATGCTGTGATGCCTCCTCTTGGGCTGGTCTGGCTCTGGTTGGTGGGCTTACTTGACGGTGATGACCGCGTGCTGCTCGTCGAGGCTGTCCTCGATGACCCCGGCGGCGATGAAGGCGTCGAAGGGAGTCAGGAATGGCTTGATCGACTCCTCGTACTCGGCGCGCTCCTCGGGGGTCGCTTCCGAAAGGTGGCTCTCGACAAGGCCACGCACGGCGGCGATGTCGACGAAGTTGACACCCGTGTGCGATACGCCGACCCGCGCGACGAGGCTGGTATAGCGGGCATCGTCGGCCAGGGACTCGCCCGCGCCGGCGTCGAGCACGTGCTTGACGAAGTCGGGACTGCCGCCGATGACGACGACGCCGTCGGTCGCGGCGTACGAGATCTCGATATTCCCTTCGGGGAGCTGTGTCGTCGCGTCATCCGGGATCGGGACGCCTCCCAGGCCGGCGGCCAGCGCGGCCAGGTCTTCGGCGCTGCCGAGGTCGATGATCGTGATGACGGTCCCCGCGTGCTGCTCCTCGCGAACCGTGATGCCGGCCTGCCCGCCAGCGAGTGTCGCGAACGTCCGCAGCGTGGTCAAGAACTGTGCGCCAGCAGCGGCATCTGCCGGGATCGACACGATCCCGCCTTCGACCGAGTCCCCGTCCCTCGCGATGACGAGCCCGGTGTCACCCATCCAGCCGACGCTGGCCTCCAGGCCGCCAAGCAGGCCGGCGGCCTCGTCGATGCTCTTGAACGCCTCGGCCATGGCCGGGTCGCTGCGGTAGAGGGCGACGGTCTCGTTGAGCGTCGCGCCGAGGTCGTTGCCGGCCGCGAGAGCCAGGGTCGACGGCGGCGCGTACGCGGCAACGCCGTTCGCGTCGTTCTCGCCCGGGCCTGGTGCCGCCTCGACGTGCGGCATGGCGCTGTCCATCACGAGGGCGTCGCCCTCGACACGGAGGCGGAAGGAAGCCCATTCCGGCACCAGGGCCGTGAGCGTGTCACTCATCGGAGGCGCGGACGCCAGCGATTCCGTCATCTCGAGGGCGGCATCCATGATCGTGCGCAGGTCGACGAACACGAACCCCAGGTCATCCCCGGGCATGGCGGACTTCGCCGCGACGAACTCATCGCTCGTCGACATCGGACTGGACCCAGCGGTATCGATCGCGGCCTTGACCGAGTCGATGTCGCCGACCATCGCGACCTTGCCGCCGACGATGGCGAACGCCGCCCGGCCGCTGGCCTCCTCGGGATTGGTGAAGGTGAGGAGTTCGACGCCTTCGTAGGGCTCCGGGACCGTCGTAACCCCCATTTCGGTAAACGCGTTCGTGAACCACGTGCGCGCAAGCGCCTCGTCCTTGATCGACAGCAGCACGACGACTCGCGGCGTATCGGTCGCCGCATTGGCGGCAGTAGCGCCCTCGGGCAGTGGTCCCATCGAGAAGGCGAGCTCGCCGTCGAACCAGGGCTTGATGTCGCGGCTGTAGGTCTGCTTGCCATCCGTGCTTTCGGAGAGCAGGCGATCGAGCACTTCGTCGAGCTTGGTCTCGAGCGCGGCCTGGTCGGCGAAGCCCGGGAACTTGCTGAGGAATTCGCCGACTTCCTGGCGCTGGTCGCCCGGCAGATCGAGGCGCAGCTCTCCGTAGGCGACGCTGTCAGCGGGGACGTACCCGGCAACCGTGGACGTGGGTGACGAGCCGGTCAGGGTCAGCGTCGCCATCGCCGTGACCCCGACGATCAGGGCCACGATCCCAGCTGCTGCCAGCCACCGGACACGATCGCGGCGCGGTCCGCCGCCCGCACGTGTGCCCGAGGGCGCCAGCGGGGTCGTCGCGATGGGCGTAGCCGGGACCTCGGTCGAGATCGTTTCGGTCGTCGGGTCGTAGGCGGGTCGTTCGTAGTCGGTCATCGCGTGGTCTCCCCGGCGACTAGCGCCGATTCCCCATGAGGCCGCCGAGCGCGCCGCGCTTGCCACCCCCGGAAAGCTGCTTCATGAGCTTCTGCATCTCGCTGAACTGCTTGACGAGCTTGTTGACTTCTGGAAGTGCGGTCCCCGCGCCGGCCGCGATGCGGCGTCGGCGGGAGGCGTTGAGGACGGTCGGGTCGCGGCGCTCGGCCGGGGTCATCGCCCGGATGATCGCCTCCGTGCGCTTGAGGTCGCCTCGGTCCACCGCGGCCTGCGCCTCGCCGGCCATGTTGCCCATGCCCGGGATCATGCCCATGATCTGGCCGATCGGGCCCATCTTCTGGACCGCCTGGAGCTGCTCGAGCATGTCCTCGAGCGTGAAGCTCGACTTACGGAGCTTCTCCTCGAGCTTCTCGGCCTGGTTGACGTCGAAGGTTTCCTGGGCCCGTTCGACCAGGGTCAGGATGTCGCCCATCCCGAGGATCCGCCCGGCGAGTCGGTCCGGATGGAAGACCTCGAGGGCCTCGGTCTTCTCGCCCGTACCCAGGAACTTGACCGGGATCCCGGTGACGGCCGAGATGCTGAGCGCGGCGCCACCGCGGGCATCGCCGTCGATCTTGGTCAGGATGAGCCCGGTCACGGGCACCGCCGCGACGAAGGCCTGCGCGACGCCGACGGCCTCCTGGCCGGTCATGGCGTCGACGACGAGGAGTGTCTCGATCGGCTTCACAGCCGCGTTCACGGCCGCGATCTCCTGCATGAGGGTCTCGTCGATGCTGAGCCGCCCGGCGGTGTCGAGGATCACGACGTCGCGGACCCCCCGCTTCGCGGCCTCGACGCCCTGACGGGCGATGTCGGGGACGCTGGTCCCGATCGGGGCACGGTAGACCGGGATGTCGAGTTGCTTGCCGAGCGTCTCGAGCTGATCGGCGGCGGCGGGACGGTACGGGTCCGCAGCCACGAGCAGTGGCCGGCGGCCTTGCTTGACGATATGGCGGGCCAGCTTGGCGGTACTGGTGGTCTTGCCCGAGCCCTGGAGGCCGACCATCGCGACGACCGCGGGATTGCCCGACAGGTGGAAGACGCGGTCGCCTGCGCCGAGGAGGTCGACGAGCTCGTCGTGCACGATCTTGACGACTTGCTGACCGGCGGTGAGGCTGTCGAGGACGTCACCGCCGATGGCCTTCGCGCGAACGCGCTCCACGAAGTCCTTGACGACCTTGAAGTTGACGTCGGCTTCGAGCAGCGCGAGGCGAACTTCGCGCATCGCGGTTTCCACGTCGGCCTCGCTGATCCGACCGCGGCCGGTCAGGTTGCCGAGGGTCGCTCGAAGGCGCTCGCTGAGTGTGTCGAACACGGACCGATCAGGGCTCCCATGATTTGGTGAGGGCCGGACGAGTCGTGGCGGGGGCGCCGTGACCGTCCGGTGGTGCGCGAGTTCTGACGCACCGAGCGTGCGGAGTGTAGCGCAGGGTCCGCTGGGACGCGCCGGGCGACGGATGCCGATGTAGGCTCCGCGTTCGTGCGCAATCCCTTCTCGTCCCCACTCTGGAGCAACAACGCCTTCGTCCGAGTGTGGGCGGCTGCGAGCATCTCGATCTTCGGCTCGCTCATCAGCCGCATCGCGCTCCCGCTGGTCGCCATCCTGACCCTGGACGCCGGACCGATCGAGGTCGCCGTCCTGCGCGGCATGGACCTGGCGGTGGCGCTGGCCGTCGGTCTGGTTGCGGGCGCCTGGGTGGATCGCCTGCGGCGGCGACCGGTGCTGATCTGGGCGGACCTGGGCCGAGCGGCCCTCCTGAGCGTGATCCCGATCTCGTTCATGCTCGGCACGCTGGCACTGTGGCAACTCCTGGTCGTCGCCGCGCTTACGGCGGTGCTCACGACGTTCTTCGACGCCGCCGACAACGCCTACCTGCCGACGATCGTCGAGCGGGAGCGCTTGCTCGAGGCGAACAGCGCGCTCGCGGCGAGCGGTTCCGTCGCCGAGTTCGCGGGCTTCGGCATCAGCGGCATCCTCGTCCAGCTCCTCACCGGGCCGATCACGATCGTCATCAACGCGGTCACGTATCTGGTCTCGGCGGTGCTGTTGCTGACGGTTCGACACGTGGAGGCGCCGCCGCCGCCCCGCGAGGACCGCGAGCCGGTGCTCGATGAGATCCGCCAGGGGCTCCGCCTGGTCCGCCACAACCCGGTGCTCCGGGCGTTCGCGGGCGCCCAGATGCTCATGTCGATGCTGTGGGGCATCTTCGGGGCGACATGGTTCCTGTTCGCGATCGACGAGCTCGGCGTCGGTCCCGCGCTCGTGGGTATCGT
>JARDZW010000108.1 GCA_029240655.1 Chloroflexota bacterium | reverse complement strand
TCGCCTTGGCGAGCGGGGTATCGTCGTGGTGGCTGAAGGTCACGATGTCGCCGGTGATGCCCCGTCCGGTCGGGCCAACGACCGCCTGATAGGGATCCGCCACGACGACCGCGTCCTTGCCGCGCAACCGGACGCAGGTCCGGCCGTACCACGTCATCTCCATGCCGGGCGATTCTCGCACAGCGGCCCCTACCGCGGCTCACTGTCGCGTCAGGGTCGGTCGAGGACCACCCGACCACGCTTGATGACGGTCCGCACGAGGTCGGCGCCGGGGAAGTACGGGATCTGTGCGGTCGTCGGCACCCGCCAGATGACGAGGTCCGCCACCTTGCCGGGCTCCAGGGAGCCGATCTCGTCCTCGAGGGACAGGGCGCGTGCCGCGTTGATCGTGACGGCTGCGAGCGCCTCATCCGGCGACAGGCCCAGGTTCACGCACGCGAACGATATGGCCAGCGCGAGGTTCGGTGCCGGTGAGGTGCCTGGGTTGAAATCCG
Organism: Chloroflexota bacterium; assembly: GCA_029240655.1. Lineage (GTDB taxonomy): Bacteria > Chloroflexota > Limnocylindria > Limnocylindrales > CSP1-4 > SPCO01. Next base: position 8,760 of record JARDZW010000108.1, on the reverse strand, counting down.
TGCCGATCGCCACGGGCACGCCGGCGTCGACGAACGAGCGCGCCGGGGCGTGGTGATCCTTCATGAGGAACCAGGTCGTGATCGGGAGCAGGGTCGCGACGACCGGATTCCCGGCCTCGGCCGCCTCGGCCATCGCGCGGATACCCGCCTTCGATGGCGTGGCCAGGTGGTCGGCCGAGGCGGCGTTGAGCTCGGCGGCCAGCTCCGCCCCCCCGGATGGCGCCAGCTCGTCGGCATGGAGGCGCGGCTCCAGGCCGAACCCCCGCGCGGCCTCGAGGACCCGTCTTGATTGGTCCGGCGTGAACACCCCGGTCTCGCAGAAGACGTCGGCGAAGCGAGCCCGGCCGTGGGCGGCGATGCCGGGGAGCTGCTCGTCGATGAGCGAGCGCACGTACGCCTCGGTCCCGTCCGGGCGCGTTCGGAACTCGGGTGGCACGGCGTGCGCGCCCAGCCACGTCGGCACCACATCCACTGGCCCCTCGCGTCCCAGCCGGTGGGCGATGTCGACCAGCCGGAGCTCGGTCTCGAGATCGAGCCCGTAGCCTGACTTCGCTTCGATCGTGGTCACGCCGTGGCCGAGCATCTCATCGAGCCAGCGGCGGCCATGGGCCAGCAGCTCGCCCTCCGAGGCGGCACGAGTCGCGGCGACCGTGGACAGGATCCCGCCACCCGCGGCCAGGATGTCGAGGTAGGAGGCACCCCCTTGACGCAGCACGAGCTCGTCCTCGCGGGACCCGGCGAACAGGAGGTGCGTGTGCGGGTCGATGAGCCCGGGCGTCACCGCCCCGCCGGCCGCGTCGATCCGGGCGAAGCGGCCGAGCGGGAGCCCCTCCGCCTCCAACGCAGCCTCGACCGCCGCGCGCGGCCCAACGGCAACGACCCTGCCCTCCCAGCCAGCGACAGACGGGGCTTCGGGCCCGGCTGGATCGTCCGCCAGGAGGCGCCCGACCTGGCTTTGTTCCGGACCGCGCCGCACGCCGCCCTCGAGCGTGACGACCTCCGAGGCTCCGACGACAAGGAAGCCCGGGGTGAGCTCACCGGTGCGACCGCCCTCGATGACGCGGAGCGAGCTGGTCACGGGGTGTGGCGCGGGTGGGGCGATCCGCGCGCTTCCTCCAGGCGCAGCTCGAGTGCCTGCGTCGGCGAGAAGTCCCGCAGGCGAAGGTACGCCGCCGCCGCCCGCAGCCGATCCTCCAGTGGCTTGTCTGCGTCCGCCCCGGCTCGGTCGGCGACGGCCAGGAACGCGGCCAGGGGCGCGAGCCCGATGAGCTCGGACTCCGCGGGCTCCACGCCGTCCTCAGCCGCGAGGTCGCGGACCGCGTCCCAGACCACCCAGAGTGGCGTCACGGTGAAGTCGAGCAGGTTCATCGAGACCTGGGCGCGGAGCGGGTGGCCGCGTTCCGGCTCGCGAACCTCGAAGCCATTTGCCTGCACACGGGGAAGCCCGCCGCCCGACTCGCGCACGCGCCGGGCGATCCGCTTCGCAAGATCCACATCTGTCGTATCGAGGTTGATGTTGTAGGCGATCAGGAAGGGGCGCGCGCCGACGGCGATCGCGCCCGCCGACGGATGCAGGTGGGCCGGACCGAAATCGGGCTCCCGGCCGCGCTGGCCGATCTCGGCACGCAGGCCCTCGTATTGCCCGCGGCGAACGTCGGCGAGCTTCTCGCGGTCGGGCCGGGTGGCGGCGCGCGCGTACAGGTAGACCGGGATCTCGAAACGAGTCGCGATGCGCTCGCCGAACGACCGTGCCAGGTCGACGCATGCATCGATCGTGGTGTCGGCGAGCGGGATGAACGGGATGACATCGACCGCGCCGATACGCGGATGCTCACCTTCGTGCGCGTCCATGTCGATCTCGCGGATCGCGGACTCGACGAGGTTCTCCAGGGCCGTCGTCACCCCGCCGTGCTCGCCAGCGATCGTGAATACCGAGCGGTTGTGACTCGCGTCGCTCGTGCGGTCGAGCAAGGAGACGCCGGGGACCGACGAGATCGCCTCCGCCATCCGGTCGACGATGTCTGGCCGGCGACCCTCGGACACGTTCGGGACCGATTCGACGAGCACGTCCAGATGCTAGCGACCCGGCCCCTCCGCCGATGGGCTGGCCTGCAGGTCCGCCGCGACACGTTGACGCCGGCCGAGGGTCGCGTTGACCCACCGGCCGGCGTCGATGGCGGCGGATTCCCTAGTTGGGCTTGGCGTTCCCACCTCCGCGACCGAAGTTGCACACGTCACGCTCGTTGGCGAACAGCGTGTTCGCTTGCTGCCTGACACCGTCGGCTTCGAAGAACAGCAGGCCGCACGCCACGTCGGGGCCGGTGTAGCTGTTCCCCGACACGGTGTTGTCGCGGACGAGCCCGGTTCCACCGAACGCGACCTGGATCCCGTTCTGGGCGATGTAGTCGACCGGGCCGGCGCCGGTGACGACGTTGTTCAGGATCGTCGCGTCCACGGACCCGTTGGCGAGGATGCCGGTCTTCTGGTAACCGGTGACCTCGTTGCCGGAGATCGTGACGGCGACGTCCACGCCACCCGGAGCGAACGGAGCATGTCGGGCTTCGATCCCGTTGCCCTCCTGGCAGCCGCTCGCACCCTGGTTGATGTCGATGACGTGACTGTCGGTGATGGAGCCGGCGGCTCCGTCGAGCAGGATCCCACGAAGCCGGTCGTCGCCGGCGTCGCAGACGTCGGCCAGCTCATTGGTCGTGACCGTGATGTTCGTGACGTGGGCGACGGCACCGGCGTTGGCGACGACCGCGCCGACGAAGTGCTCCCCGTCGAGGTCGAAGGCCGAGATGGCGTGTCCGTCGCCGTCGAGCGTCCAGCCGTTGGGGACCGAGATGGTCTCGTCGGTGCTGCAATCGCCGAGCAAGGTGCGCGTGGTCCCGGAATCCTCGAAGGCGCAACGGCCAAGGTCGATGCCGAGGAGCACGGGGTCGTGATCCGATGCCCGGTACACGTGTGGCTGGTAGAGGTCCTGTGGCTTGAATTCGGTGTTGTAGTCGATGACCGAGGGCTCGTCGGCGTTGATGTGCCAGTGATCCGCACCCGTGACCTCGTCAACGAGGCTTTCGGTGGCGAGGCCATGGTCGAGGACGCCGCTTTGGCCATCGAACACGTAGGAGTACGGGTTGTCCTCATGGGCGACCATCAGATCGGTCAGCCCGCCATCGAGCAGAGCCAGGATTGGGTCCTCCTGGCCATAGGCATTGAGGTCGCCGATGACGAGGACGTCTTCGTCTCCGGTCTCGGTCTGGAGGTCGTCGATGAAGCCGAGGAGGGCCTCGGCCTCCGCCACCCGCGTGGCGTTGTAGCAGCCCTGGCCGTCGCCCTGATCGAGGTCGAGGCCCGTGGCGTCGTCACAACCCTTGGACTTGAAGTGGTTGACGAGGACCGTGACGACCTCGCCATTCGCATCCAGTCGGAACGTCTGGGCGACGGGATAACGCTCGAAGCTTTCGTCCGTGTCGCTTCGTGAGGCACCGATCGGTGTCACGGCAGCGGGCCGGTAGATGAGCGCCGTCTTGATCGGCTCCGTCGGCTTGGCCACGCCGGTCGCGGGGTCCGCGATCAGCGCGTACGTGCCGGGCGCGGTCGCGTCATTGAGGCCATCCACCAGGTCGGCGATGGCGCTCGTCGGCCCGGAGCCGTCGTTCTCGATCTCCATGAGGCCGACGATGTCGGCATCGAGCGCGACGATGGCGTTGATGATCTTGGTCCGCTGGCGCTCGAACTCGACGGATGTGTTGGCGCCACGCTCTGTCGGAAAGCCTCCGCCGAGGCCATCGCCATTGAAGTAGTTCAGGACGTTGAAGCTCGCGACCTGGAGCCAGCCGCCGACCTCTTCGGGCGCGGGCGTCCGGTCATTGACTCGTTCGAACGTCACCGGCGCTGTGGGTTGGATCCGGTAGTCGCGGATCGCGGTATTTGAGTTGATCGCGCCCTCGTCCAGGAGGCCCGTGATGCCCGACGTGGTGTCGCCGGCGCGCAGGGTGTCGTCCTCGCCGATGTACGGGATCGGGTTCGGGTTCTGGTTGCTGTTGGCGTCGTCCAGCACGATCAGGCGGCGCTGGTTTTCGTCGGCGAGGGCGATCCGCTCGGGGGAGTCGGCCGGGAACTGGTCTGTGGGGTTGTCCAGGCGACCGCCTGACGCCAGCGTCACCTGGCCGAACCGGCCCTGGAAGAAGTTCTGCTGGGCGGTCAACGTCTGCGGGATCGTGACCAGCGTGCCCTCGAACCGTTCGAGGTCGCCGTTGACGGTCTCGGGCAACGTGATCTCGACGGGGTCGGGAGGCGTCGCCGTCCCGCACTCGATGAGCTCGCTCAGAAGGTCGATCTCGGTTTGGTTCTGGAACTCCGTGACCCGCCCGGTCAGCCGCAGGTCGTCGCCGACGGATGGCGTGTTCGTGCCGTACGCGGGCCCGCGGAAGACGAAGATGCCGTCAGATGTCGCAACGTCGTCATCGCCGGCCAGATCGAGGATCGTGAACCCGCGCAGGTTCGGGAACAGGGCCGTGACGACGCCTTCGGTCGTCTTGTTGGGTCCGCCGACGAACGGAGACACCGTTCCCGAACCCTGGATCTCGGGGATCGGCGTGAACGCGCCGGCACACGGGTCCGAGGCGACGACGGTGAAGTCGATGGACGCGTCGACGAGCATGTTGTCGGGAGGATCGGCAGTGTCGACGTCGCTGACGCCCGTGGCGCTGACCGTGATGGCGCAGGAGGCGCCGTCCGGTAGTGGCGGCGTGTAGACAAGTTCGAAGGTGGTTGCGGGGCCTGCCTGGACCTGTACGGGCACGCCCTCGTCGTCACAGGTCAGGATGATCGTCGCATCGGCGAGGGTCACGGACTCGCTGAAGGTCACTGATAAGGTGGCGTTGGCGGCGACGTTCGACGCGCCGTCAGCGGGGGAGCTGGCCGTCACGCGCGGTGCCGCATCGCCGGGTCGCTCGAAGGTCTGTCCGGGGTTCGGCGATCCGAAGCTCGATGCCGCCTCCGCATTCCAGGTGAAGGCCTGATAGGTCGAGCCCGTGCCCGTGAGCCGCAGGGAGTTCCCGACAAGTCCCGACCCGTTCTCGGCGACGCCGATGTCGGTGCTCGTGAGCCCGCTCGCGGCACCGTTGGTGGCGGTGAAGACCCCTTCATAGCTGAGGAACTGGACCACGGTCGCGTCGTCCACCAGGGCGATGCCGTCTGGAGATCCGTTCTGGAGGCCGAACGCGCCGAAGCTCCGGGTGCCCATGCCGTTCTGTTGATCGGGGATCGTCCCACTCAGGGCCACCGTCGCGTACGACGCTCCGTCATTCCCGTTGTATTCGACGAGGGACCATCCCGTGAGGGCCGTGCCGGCCGGGCCGGCGATCTCGACGGTTTCGCCAGCGTCAGCGCCGGTGTTGTCGTAGTGGATCTCGTTGATCCAGACGTTCGTGGGAGCCGGGCTGTAAGCGAGCGCGCTGCCGGCCGGGAGGGCCGCGATGGCCATGGCCGCGATGAGCGCAAGGATCAGGGGGCGTGCGAGGGCGCGGTGACTGACGGACACGACGGGTCGTCCTCCTCCTCGAAGCAAGTGCCGCTTCGATATCGCATCACTGTAGCGGGCATGGCCATACCAAACCCCACACAAGGACCCCGGACCGCACCTTCTACGGTGCGCGCTGGCACCGCAGGACGTGACGCGCAGCCTTACCGGTCGAGCATCGGCACCCGGACGCCGCGCTCCGCGGCGACCTCGATCGCCCGGTCGTACCCCGCGTCCACATGGCGCAAGACGCCCATCGCCGGGTCCGTCGTCAGTACCCGTTCCAGCTTCTGCGCCGCGAGGTCGGTGCCATCAGCGACGACCACCATGCCGGCGTGCTGCGAGTACCCGATCCCGACACCGCCACCGTGATGGATCGACACCCACGAGGCCCCCGCAGCCGTGTTGACGAGCGCGTTCAGCAGCGGCCAGTCGGCCACCGCGTCGGAGCCATCGGCCATCGCCTCGGTCTCTCGGTTGGGTGAGGCCACCGAACCGGCGTCCAGGTGGTCGCGGCCGATGACGATCGGGGCCGCGACCTCGCCGGTCCGCACCAGCTCGTTGAATGCGAGACCGGCTCGCGCGCGCTCGCCGGACCCGAGCCAGCAGATCCGGGCCGGCAGCCCCTGGAACGGGACGCGCGCCTGCGCCATCTCGATCCAGCGCCGCAGCCCGGCATCGTCGGGAAACAGCTCGAGGACCGCCTGGTCCGTCCGGGCGATGTCGGCCGCGTCGCCCGAGAGCGCAGCCCAGCGGAATGGCCCGCGGCCTTCGCAGAACTGCGGCCGGATGAACGCGGGCACGAACCCCGGGTAGTCGAACGCGTCGGCCACACCGGCCTCCGCTGCCTGGGCTCGAAGGTTGTTGCCGTAGTCGAAGACGATCGCGCCACCTCGCTGGAACGCGAGCATCGCCCGGACATGGGCCGCCATGGCCGCGCGCGAGCGGCGCTGGTACTCCTCGGGCTGGGTGGAGCGCAGGGTCAGCGCGTCGGCGAGGGTCATCTCGTCCGGGACGTATCCGGCGAGCGCGTCGTGGGCGGACGTCTGATCGGTGACCAGGTCGAACCGCTCGCCGGCCGCGGCCCAGGCGGGCTCGATCTCCGCGGCATTGCCGACGAGCGCGATCGAGGTCGCATCACCGTTCCGGGCCGCCGCCCGTGCCCACTCGAGCGCCTCTGCGGCTTCGTGGGTCAGCAGGTCCACGTAGCCGATCTCGAGACGGCGGCGCGCACGCGCCTCGTCCACCTCGATGGCCAGGCAGGCGCCCTCGTTCATCGTCACGGCGAGGGGCTGGGCGCCACCCATCCCGCCGAGGCCGGCCGTGAGGGTCACGGTCCCCCGGAGCGTCCCGTTGAAATGCTGGCGGGCGGCCTCGGCGAACGTCTCGTAGGTGCCCTGCAGGATGCCCTGGGTCCCGATGTAGATCCACGATCCCGCGGTCATCTGGCCGTACATCGTGAGCCCCTGTTGCTCGAGCTCGCGGAAGTACTCCCAAGTCGCCCATTTCCCGACGAGGTTCGAGTTCGCGATCAGGACCCGTGGCGCCCATTCGTGTGTCCGCAGCACCCCCACGGGCTTGCCGCTCTGGACCAGGAGGGTCTCGTCGTCGGCGAGGACCCGCAGCTCGCGAACGATCGCATCGAAGGCGTCCCAGGTGCGAACCGCCTGTCCGGTACCGCCATACACGACGAGGTGATCCGGGTCCTCGGCGACGTCGGGGTCGAGGTTGTTCATCAGCATCCGCAGGGCCGCCTCCTGGGCCCACCCGCGACAGGTCAGCTCGGGGCCACGTGGCGCACGGACGGGACGGGGACCGGCTCCTGGCATGGCCGACAGGCTACTCCGTCAGGCCTTCAACGACGCGCTCGCCGAAGCGCCCATCGCCGGCGGCGGTGATCGATACGATGCGGTCCGGGTTCGTGAGGTGGACGTGATAGGTATGCACGCCGCCCTGGCACGAGCCGATGTGCGTTTCGTGTCCACCGATCTCACTCACCGCTGCCCCCGGCGCGACGCCGCCCGCGATCTCGCAGGCGCCCGTGTCGTATGTGCCACGCCACGACCGGAACCACGCGTCTCCGAAGACGCCTGGTCGAAGGCGGACGACGTTCACGATCGCCAGGTCGTCGGCCGTGGACGATCCAGGCTGGATGTAGAGCCCGACCGCGATCGCCTCGACATCGGCGGCGAGCCCGGCGTTACCGGCAAGATCGACGGCGGTCTCGTCGTCAGGTCGGAGGCCCTGGCCCTCCACCTCGTCGGGCAGGAGGTCGAGCAGGGCCGGGTCGAGCGCGACGCCCCCCGCCGCAGACGACGGCGGCGAGGCGGGCGACGACGAAGCCTCGGCGGATACCGCCGCCGACGGGGACCGTGAGGGTGAGGTGGCGGTCGGGGTCGTGGGGCCGCAGCCGGCGATCGCAAGGGCGAGGACCAGGGACGCTGAGGAAGCAGCGAGCTTGGGAAGCCTCAACTGAGCTCGCGGCGCATGACAGGGAAGCGCTCATCCGGCGCCGCGGTGACGAAGCCGACCGACTCCCAGAACGCCGGGGTGGCAGCGCTCGTCGCGTCCGGTCGCGCCCCGATCGCCGGATACGTCTCGACCGCCGCGAAGCCGCGCCCTTCGAGGTCTTCGCAGACGGCCGCGACAAGAGCCTTCGCCAGTCCGGCGCCCCGCGCGGCGGCGGTCGATGCGATGCAGGTGATGACCGCCGGCAGCGGGGCATCCGGCAGGGCCGGATACAGGTCACGTGTCCGTTGCGCCCGGGGGTACGCCGTCAGCGGCCCGAACTGGCAGTACGCCGCGGGCACCTCGTCCGATAGCAGCACTTTCGCGTAACTGCCTGCCACGCCGAGCCCGCGGGCCAGCAGCCGGAGCTTGCGCGGCGCCGTGTCGGCGACCATCGGCCGAGGGGCGCGGCGCGGGGCGAACGGGTTGTCGTCCAGGGCATCGTCGTCGGGGAGGAGCGGGTTGGTGATGCCGGCACCGCCACCGCCACCGCCACCGCCCAGATCGACCGCGAACGGGTTCGCTCGACGTTCCTCGAGGTCGGCAAGGAACGGATTGGCCGGGGCGACCCGGGGCGGCGGTTCCGGCGCGACGGCTCCGCCGGGCTCGATCCAGTCGAGGCGGATCGCCTTCGATCCGCGGTCCGCATCCTCCCAGTAATCGCACGACCGGTGATCGAACCCGGGGTCGGCGCACGGTGGCAGGAGGGCGAACGCCGATTCGTCCGT
>JARDZW010000219.1 GCA_029240655.1 Chloroflexota bacterium | reverse complement strand
TCACCCGCCGCTTCGCCGGTTCCGTCCCCGGGTTCGCGATGCTGACCCACACCGGGCGGAGTTCGGGGCGGACGTACAGCACCCCGATCAACGTGTTCAAGCGCGGCGACCACTACCTGTTCGCGCTCACGTACAGCTCGGACGTCCAATGGGTGAAGAACATCTTCGCTGCAGGGAGCGTCGAGATGCGCACGCGCGGTCGCGATATCCACCTCGTCGAGCCGGAGCTGATCGTCGACCCGGAGCTGCGGCTCATGCCACTGCCCTTGCGGATCGCCGGCAAACTGAACCGCGTGACGGAGTTCCTACGCATGCGGGCTGCGTAACGGTTCCCCGGGGTTGGGTGGCGATCACGGCCACCGCGGCACTCGGCTTTGCCGTCGCGACCCTGGCCCGCAGCCAGCTGGCTGGCATCGGCGTGGGCATCGCCTTCTACTTCGCCGAACCTTTGCCGGGATCTTCCTCCCCGATCTCGTGCGCTACATGCCGTTCCACCTGTCCCAGGCGGCGGTCGGTGGCAGTAGCGACTTTGGCGCCCCGCCCGACCCGGGCGCGCTATCGATCGGCAGCGCCCTCTTCCTCGTCACGGTTTGGCTCGTCGGCTCGCTGGCCGTGGCCGCCGGTTTCAGCGAGCGCGCCGAGATCACGGGCTGACGCCACAGCGTATTCGGGAACCGTATTTGCTAAAACGGGCGCCCAATACACTCGCGCCGTGAATTCGCCGACTTTGCATCGTCGATCGCCAAGTGTCGTGTGGCACGCGGGTCCCCTCGCGGCCGGCGTCCTCCTTTTGGCAATCGCGGTGCTCGGATGCGGGCCGTCCAACGTTCCCTCCGTCGCCGTGTCACCCAACGAATCGCCACCGCCGTCCGCGGCCGCTAGCGACCTGGCGCGGCCGTCGGTGCCCGCGAGCGCCAGTCCTTCGACCGCAGGGTCGACGACCTTCGGCTGGGCCGCACGGCCTGAGGCGTTTGCCGGCGGCGAGGGCACCAGCCTGGCCATGGTCGCAGCGGGACCGGCAGGGCTCGTCGCCCTATCCGAGATGTACCAGGTCGATGGGACGCGGATCACGCGCCTCTGGGGCTCGCCCGACGGCGTCATGTGGATTCCGCTCGACGGCCCCGGCCTCGACGAGCAGCACGGGATCAGTGCCGTGTGGGGCGCAGGCGGCTCCTACTGGCTGGTCGGACAGGACGCGCAAACCGGCGATCGCGCCAGCCTCTGGCGTTCAGCCGATGCGCGGACGTGGCAGCCAGCGCTCGAGCTCGATCCAGGACTGCAGGCCTGGTCGATCAGCGACGTCTGCGAGGAGACGAGCGAGCCGGCAAGCGAGGCGTGCCCGCTCGTCCTCACGGGAACCGTCGGCGTCGATGGCGCGATCTGGCGATCGGTGGACGGTGGCGATACCTGGGCCAAGGCCACGGTCGAGGATGCGACTGGCTGGTTGGGCGCCCAGGATGCCGCCCCGCTCGTGATCCGAGGCGCCATGGCGATATCGAGTGGCCTGTTGGCCTTCGGAAACGGGCTCCCCCAAGCGGAGGACACGTCGGGCGTCATCAAGAGTCGCTTCTGGCGCTCCGAGGATGCTGGCGCCACCTGGTCCCGCCTTGCCCATACGGGGCTGTTCGACGAGTTGCTCGTCCATGACGTCGCGTCCAATGGCGATGTCGCCGTGGCGGTCGGCGAAGACGCGTCCGCCCCAGGCGTCGCGGTCGCTTTGGCGTCGTCGGACGGAGGACGAACATGGTCCCGGGCCACGACGCCCGGTGTCGACGCCCAAGGGAAACTGGCACAGGTCTTCGCCCGAGGGAGTGGCTTTGTCGGCCTCGGCTTCTCCAGCCCGGCCGACGTCAACACCTTCCCCGTCCGCGAATCCTTGTGGACCTCGGACGACGGCGCGAGCTGGCGTACCGGCTCGGCCGGAGCGCTCGACGGCGGCATCGTGAGCGACGCTGCCATGGTCGACGGCCGGATCGTTGCCGTCGGGCGGGGCTGGACCACCAGCGATACCGGCACCCTGGACGCTCCATTCGGGCCCGCTGTCTGGACGCTCGCGCGGTAACGCTACCGGCCGAGCCCCTAAGTGCTCGGAGCGACGCGGACTTCGTATGGGTGTAGATGACGCTATGGGGCAAGTGTCCCGTGCGGCCTGGAGCCGACTGAGCGTCGCGTGATGGAGAATACGCGGCGTGCTACCCGACACAGAACAAGCCATGGAGCGCGCCGCCTGGACGACCGGGCTGGTCTACGGGACGCTCACGGTCTTGATCGCGATCGCCGGCCTCGGGGTGGCCGGTGGCGCCAGCCCACAGGGTGCCGGGGCGACCATCTTCGTCGGCGCGGTGGCGACATGGTTCGCCCACGCCTATGCCAGTGTGCTCGGTCACCGAGCGACCATTCGCCACCATTCCGCAGGCGAGATCGGCCCGGCGCTGCGACACGCCTCATCGATCGTGCTCGCCGCGACTCCCGCGGTGATCGCGATGGGGGGGGCGTCACTTGGCTGGTGGGAGCCCAGAGCAGCGCTGGCATTCGCGAATGCCGCGGGGATCGCCGTCCTTGCGGCGGCGGGCTGGATCGTGGCGCGGGCGGCCGGTGAGAGCCTTACGGGCCGATTGACCGCGACGATCGCGACCGCATCGATCGGCGTGGGGATCGTCCTCGTGGAGCTTCTAGCCCACTGACGTTCAGCCCAGCGCGAACCCTTCGGCGGCGCCCGAAGACACTGGATCCGGCAGACGCATCATCCGGAACGAGACCAGCAGCCCGAGGAGGCTGGCGAGGATCGGGATCAGCAGGGCCACCTGCAGCGCCATCGGTCGTGCCTCGGTGTTGATCCGGATGATCTCGTCCTCGATCGCCTGCGGTTGGCCG
>JARDZW010000016.1 GCA_029240655.1 Chloroflexota bacterium | reverse complement strand
TAGGACGTTGGCGGTCGGTGCCCTCGCAGTGATCCTCTGGAGCTGCGGTGGGCTGGACGTCACTCCCACCCGGCAAGGAACCGCAAGCGTTGCGCCGATCACCCCGGAACCAGTGTCCACGTCAGCTCCCACCGTCACCCCGACTCAACACTTGACCCGGCCCCCCGCAGCCACGGAGATGCCGCTGGAGTTCCTCCCGGGCGTGAATGCCGACGGGTACAAGGATGCCCTGATCGACACGCTGAATGCGACGTGTCGCGATGGCGATGGAGCGGATGATCGGCTGTGGACCTGCTCCTATCGCGACGAGGTCGCGATCAGTTTCTATGGCCCGAGTCCAGCGGAGGTCTCGGCGTTCCGCGTTGTCACGGATGCCGGTCGCGAGGTCGACCGGCGTAGTTGGTTGAGAGGGTACGCATCGATCATCAGCGTGGAGGTCTTCGAGTGGGTCTACGACCACGTCGGCTCCGACGAGACCGCCAAGGTCGACGGCGTCTGGGTTCAGATGACGCACGATGCCACGTCTGATGGCGTCCTCATCAGCGCCAAGGACCCCAGCCCGTAGATCCGAGCGACGCGATTTCCGCTCGCGCGGCGACCGCGCTCCCGGCCTCCTCCCGTGGAGGTCGCTGGAAGCGGAGGCGATCCGGTAGGGTCATCCGTCGTGAGTTATGGGGGCCCTTTCGATCCGGGCAAGGTTCGGAACTTCAGGACCACGCGCGTCACGACGACACTACCGTCGTATCGGCGAACACGACGCGATAGCCGTAGTTCTCCCGCTCGCCGCCCACGATCCCGGCGATGTGCGCCGCCCCGACCGCGTCGGTGCCCTCGCGCTGGAGGCGAGTCATGAGCTCACGCCGCTGATTCGTGCGATCGGCCCGCAGTACCTGGGCTTCGAGGATCGTGACGCGAAGCGGCTTGGGCAGCGGGTTCGGCAGTGTGAACGCATGCTCCCACCGGATGTTGGCGACCGTCCCGGTCTTCCGCTCCATGAACTCGGACTCGATCGCCGTCCAACCCAGCGGCTCGTCAACGGCGGCGTCGCCGTGCTCCCGAACCTCCAGCCTCGCGATGACGACGGTCGTCCCGTTCTCTGCGAAGTCACCGAAGGCGTGACCGGGACCCTCGAGCGCGACGTTGAGCGTCCCGCCTGCCCCGACCCCGAGGTCGTACGTTGCAGTGCGATGTGGTGCGACCTGGAGGTAGTCGCCGAGACTGACGGCCGAGAGGTGCACCCCATCGATCGACTTCGGCTGGAACCGAGCGAAGGCGAGGCGGACGAACGGGAAGTAGATCTTCTCGACGTTCATCTCGATGTCGGCGTACCACAGGTCCCGTGCCGAATCGAGCACCGGCACGAACCCAGCGGCCTCGACCTTGGGTTCGGCCAGTTCGAGGAGTGCGAGGCCGGAGCCGGTCTCGGCCGCGTTGACGAAGTCGGCGATGCTGACCGGCTGGGTCTGGGTGCTGGCCCACAACGGGTCCATGCCCCACTCGCTCGTGTACTTGCGGAGCGCCTCGGCCTCCTTGCCCATGAGCGGATCGTTCGGTGGCCCGACGACCGCGCCGAGCAGCTCCCCCGCTCCGGACGAGAACCAGCCGCGTTCCAGGTAGACCCGGATCCCGCCGCCACGTCGGATGCGGGTCCGGGTCGTTCCGGCATCGGTCTCGGTCCAGTTGAAGGTCGGCAGGGCGTAGACGACTTGGGGCGCGGCCGGGCGTGCCGAGCTGGGCACATCGAGCTCTGTGGGGATCGGCAGTACCCCCGGTCGGGGCTGGATGAGGTCGTCCGCCGTGAGCGTCTCTGGGAAGTGCTCGCGGAACCGGGTCGTGCCGGTGATGGAGTAGCGGATCCGGTGGTACTTGGTGTCGCCGATGGTGTGCTGCAGACCGGTGGGCGGCGGCGCGGCGGCCTTGGTGTCGTGCATGCCCGTTACGGCCTCCAGCAAGGTCGGGCTGTCGCTGGCCGGGTCGGGCAGGATCAGGTCGCGAACGGGCATCGTCTGGATGCTTGACGTGACCGCGGCCGTTCCCGGGACGTCGATGGGGTCGGACCAATTCGCCGAGACGTCCACCTTGCCGGTGCTCTTGCCGTCGACCGCGAGCGTACCGTTCAGGATGACGGCGGTGTCGCCAGGACCGCGCTGCGGCAGATCGAACGATGCGATGCTCGGCACGCTGAGCGGCTGCTGGACCGCGTGGACCAGGGTCAACGTGCGGTACGGTAGGTGCAGCCAGTTGCGGCCCTCGATCGCCGCGGTCCGGAGGGCGGCGAGGTCGGGCGGTACCGCCTGCTCGGTCCACTCCCAGATCCCCATCGTGTCCAGGTCCGGCTCGTGGAAGTACGAGGCGATGAGCACGGTCGCGCTCTCGCCCTGGGCCAGCTTGACGGTCAGCACGCGGGTCGTCGGATCCCAGGTCGGCGGCGGCGCGGCTTCGTTGGCGGGCAGACCGGTGAGCTGCAACCGCATGGGCTTCAGGTCCGGCCAGGTTCCATCGAACGGCAGCCGGTTGACGCCGTCCTGGATGTCGTCAAGACCGGCCATTCCCGGCAGCCCCCGCAGGAGCACGCCGCGAGCGTACGGATCGGGCAGGTAGCTGACATCGAACGTGTCCAGCTCCTGCAGCCAGTACGTGCGGTTGAGGGCCTCGTCCTCGACTTCCTCTTTGACGCCGGTGATGAGCACCGGCTTGTTCGAGGCGAGATCCAGCCGGTGCGTCAGCGAGCCTGCCTCTCGACTGGCCAGGTCGTAGGTCGCGGAGCTGCCCGACATCGTCGTGGCGCCATCGAAGCGGGCATGCCGCTCGGCGAGGAGCTGGGCGACCTTGGGCGGGGCAAGATGCCGCTCCGTGGCCTGCGCGCGGACCTGTGGATCCGGGTCATCGACCGCGCTGCGCACGGTCAGCCGCTCCAGCGACTCCCCTTCCTTGGGCACCGCGCGGAGCATGACCGGCGGCGGACCGACCGGCTCGAACCGGCGGAACATGAACTGGTCCGTGATCTCGGTCTGGTCGATGTCGAAGGCCGGATCGTCCGGCTCGAAGACGCTGTTGCCGGCGAGGTCGACCATCCGGGCGCGAACACGGTACTTGTGGCCGTATCGGAGGCGCGGCAACGACCCGGTCTTCGCCGTGAACGTGACTTCGAGACGGAAGGGCGTCGCCGCCGCATTGGGGACCACGCCGTGCTGGGGCACCCCGTCGGGGAACTCGTCGGGTGGGTGGGTGGCATCGTTCGGGGCCATGGTCGGGAGAATGGCGTCGCCGGGCCGCGGCGCGGCGAGACTCCAGCCCTCCCAGCTGAACAGCGTCTCGTGGGCACGCAGCGTGCGCGTCGACGCTCGCTGGATCGCCTCGGTGGCGCCCATCTGGACGAAGCCCTCGTCCTCCAGGTCGAGTTCGCCGGCGGGGCCGGCAATGTCGAGGAAGCGGTACGAGCCCACGCGGCGACAGAGCGAGAGCCAGCCGAGCGCATTCTCGTCGCGGATGTCGATGCGGTAGCCGCGGACAAGGTCCTCGGCAAAGGCATCGTCGGCGGCCGCAGGCGAGGGCTCGCCGGAGGCGAGGGCCAGGAAGGGCGATCCCTCCTCCTGTCGTAGATGCCGGTTGAGGGCGTACATGCGCAGGAAGGTCTCGCGCAGCCGTGACCGGACGTTCGGGCGGACGATCGAGATCCCGGCCGTCTGCAGTGCCGGGAGGCCCTGCTCGTCGGGGCCGTTGACCGGCTCGGTGCCCAGCTCGCGCACCCCGACGATGTTGGTCGCGGTGTTCTGGAGCTTGACAGCACTGCCGGCGACATCGATCTGGTGGACCGCAAAGCGGCTGGTGTCCTGGAGTCGAAGCAGGCCGTTGGCGAGATCCTGGCCGGGCACGCGCGGCTGGGCGAGGAACCTTCCGGCCGCCAGCTCGTAATGGGTCCGCGGCGAGATGTTCTTTGCGCTGACCGAGGCGGGCGGGGTCGGGACCACCTTGACCGTCCCCGTGGCCGGAAAACCGCCGACGGGGATCGGCACTGCCAGATCGACCACCAGGCCCATCCGGCGGAGCAAGCGCGGATAGTCGCCGAGCGCCGCGATCATCTTGTGGAAGTCGTAGGTCTCGTCGATGTCGGCTTGAGATGGGAGATCCTGGGGCGTCTCGCTGGTCGGGGCCACGAAGTCGCGGATGTCGTCGAGGGCCCGCTTCTTCGCACTCACCGCGCCACCGCCGCCACCGCCGCCACCGCCGGGTGACAGGCGGATGCCGATCGCGGTCATGGCGAGGAACGGGAGCAGGACCAGGGTCACCGGGAAGCCGAGCAGCTTGAGGACCTTCTTGATCAGCGACCACAGCACCTTGAACGGCAGCAGGAGTAACCAAAGGACGATGCCCAGGCAGCCCTTCGGAGGCGGTGGCGGTGGCGGCGGCGGCACGGGACCCGGTTTGTCCACGACGACCGGGCCGCGATCCGGGTCCACGGGCACGTACGGCGGCTCGGGCCGGACGGGGCGTCGGATCTCCTCGAGGTCCTTGTCCCCGGCCAGGTTGTCCGTGCTCGGGAGGTGGGAACCCGCTCCGTAGCCGGAGTTGGTCGCCGTGTTCACGTAGGTCCCGACGATGGCGTCGTGGGCGTCGACCGCCGAGAACGTCTTGATCTGAGCGCCGGAGAGATCCTCGAACTCGAACGGGATGACGTCCGTATCGGTCTTGAAGAGCGCGCCCCACAGGGTCGAGTCGGGCGGCGGCGAGTCCACGGCCGCCGTGACGGTCGGCCCTCCTTCGAACACCACGTCGAAGGTGCTATTCCGGATGACGTCGGGCCAGTCGAGGAAGTCCGGGAACTGGCTCAGCTTCATCTTCGCGATCGACTGGTCGTTCCAGAGCCGGGGCGCGACGAAGACGGAGAGACGAACGCTGCCACCCGCGACGAGCGGGTCATCGGCGCCCTTGGGCAGCGCGGTCCAGACGATGGTCTGCTTCAGCATCGGTCGACTCGCTCAGGCGTACGCGGCGAAGGCATCGCAGTACTCCGTCCAGGCGCTCGGCGGGATCAGTTGGCGGAACGTTGGGTCGGTGCCGGCGAATTCGCGCTCCATCGCGACACTGACGGACGTGCTGAAGAACAGGATCTCGATCTTGACCGTCAACGATGCCTGGCCCCATAGCGCGCCGGGATGCGCCGGGGCTCCCTTCGAGGCGTATGACAGGCCGAGGTAGAAGACCAGCGAGACCGTGATGATCCCGATCACCGAGAGCGAGCCCGACGCTCGGAAGTAGCCGGTCAGCGTGAACCCCTCGCCGGCCTTCTGGAAGTAGAAGCCGGCCATGATCGATGCCTGGCCCTGGGCCACGCCCAGGTTGATCGCCACGCTGGCCCCGAACTCCAGGGCCGCCTCGACCATGACGACCTTGTCGATGCCCACGTCCATCGCGAAGAAGCCGCCCCCTCCGAAGAGCGACACGGTCAACGTGAATGGCTGGTGCCGCTCGCAGAACGCGAAGCGGAAGTTAAGCGGAGCGTCGCCGAACGGCAGGAAGACGCTGGCCCCCAGGCTCACGTTCTGCATCGTCATGATCCCGATGCCGACGGTCGGGATGGCGAGGGTGAAGCCAAGGTCGACACCGGGGTTCGGTGTCGTGACGATGCGCAGGTTCGGCGGGTCGTCGAAGCCGTCGAGCGGGATGAATTCCTGGAGCCGGTCGACGAACGCCAGGATCCCCTTGAACTCGATCCCCTCGAGCTGGATCGAGACATCGACCTTCTTGCCGGGCTCGGCCGTGAAGGACACGGACTTGAACGTGAGCTCGACGAGCTCGGCGGTGGGGAGCAGCCGGACCTTGAAGTCGGTCAGCTTGCCGTTGACCTTGAACTCCGGGGCCGTCGTGACGTCGACCTTCTTCTCCGCGGTGGCGGTGAGGCTGAAGACCGCGCTGGGCTTGGGCGTGAAGAGGTCGGTGGTGATGAGTTCGTTGCTGGACAGTTCCCAGACGTACGTGGCGACCACCTTGTCGGGGAACTGCTCGCGGACGAGCTTGGGCAGCTTCGACCCGGCGTTCGCGGCGTCCGTGAAGGCCAGGATCTTGATGATCTCCGACAGCGTGATCCCGCCCAGGAGCTTCACATCGTCGCCGAAGATCAGCTTGGGATCGAAGTTGCCGCCGATCATCTCGCTGGCCGCACCGCCGATCGGCCCGAGTGAGCGCGACAGCCCGGCGATCGTCAGGTCCGGTGCAACGAGGCCGCCCGCTCGCTCCGTGCTGCCGAAATCGAGCGGCGTACCCTGGACCTTGGCGTACAGGTTGGCGGCATTGCCGATCGCGTCGCCGGCGCCCGCGAGGTAGGTGGGTTCCCACTCGATGATCGATGGCGCCGACCCGGCCGTGATCTGCTTGACGGCCGGGATGTCGACGGCCGCCTGCTGGATCATCGGCTGGAACGACACGCCGGAGCCGCCGGATTCCACGTTCCAGGTGACGGACTTGGTCTCGAGCGTCGTGTCCCCGGCACCGGCTTTGCTCGGCGGTGCGAATGCGACACCCTGGCCGCCCAGCCCGGGGTTCCGGCGGGCGACGGGATCGAGGTTGTAGGCCTGGACGACCTTGGCCGCATTGCTGTCGTGATAGGAGCGGTCGACGAACGCGAGCGGGGTCGCGAATTCGGCCCGCTGGCCGTCCCAGTCGGTCGTGACGACGTCGAAGAGGAACGGATCCTCGACACCACCCGGCAGGCGAACGACGTGGGGCCAGAAGTACTTCGCGCCCTGGTTCTCCAGGTCGTTGTTCTCGGGTGGGGCCAGGTTCGGCGTGACCCGCGTCCGGATGCGGACCGTGCGGAACGGCATCGAGCGGTGGCTGAACGTCTTCTCAGGTTCCTTGACGATCAGGAAGAAGCGCTGGAAAAGGTAGGCCACGAAGCCCTTGCTGCCTTCGGGCGCGTAAAACTTGCGCTCGGTGATCTTGACGAGGGTGGCCCGATGGCCGAACGGGACCAGGTACCCGATCCGGACGACGCGGACGAACTGATCGCGCCCGTAGAAGGCCTCGTGGCGCCACTGTGTCAGGCTCAAGCTCGTGCCACGCGGCAGCTTGGGCGGGTCCCAGTCGCCCTGGACCTCGATGGATGCGCCCAGGGTCGTGAGCATGAACCGCTCGGTCTGGACCGGTGTCGGGATGAAGTTGTCGAGGTAGTGGTTCGAGGTCAGATGGACGAGCTCGTTCCGGTCGCGAGCTTCCAGCGACGTGCGGAACGGGTCGGCCTCGGTGGGTGGCCCGGCCCCGAAGGCGTCCTGGATCCGGTTCGGATCGAAGTCCGGCGACCAGATCGCCCGGACGCGGGGGTCGGCGGCCCGCCGGCTCCCGAGGCGCGTGTGCCACAACTCGGTCCAGCCGTCGTGGGAGACGGGTGCGGCCGTGTGCGACCACAGGCCGAAGTCGTCCGGCGACAGGATCAGTCGATGGGGCAGCTCGATGGCGGTGTGCGTCTCCCCGGGCGGCTGGACGTGGGGCGGCGGCGGGAGGCGCAGGAAGCGCTGGAGGAGGTCGAGCGGCAGGCAGCCACTAAGTTCGGGGTTGTAGGCGCTGACCGGATTGACGCTGAGTGGCAGCCGCCCGAGGGCTTTCAGGACGCCGTCGAGCGTGTACGGGATCTTCTCCGCGGCGGGGACCGTGAACGCCAGCCGGCTCGGACCGGCGAGACGCGAGCGGACCATACCGGGGTGCGATGGCGTCTGGATGGCCGGTTCGACGGGGATGGGGGGCTCGGGCGGCACCCCTGGCCCGGGCGGCGGCGCAAGCTGTTCGCTCGCCTGGTAGAACGCCTCCTCCGCGATGTGCTGCGGTTGGAGGTAAACGATCAGGAAGGCGCCGGATGCACCTCGGATCTCGCCCGGCTGGCCGGCCGCCGGAGGCGTGAAGTCGACGTCACGGAACTCCAGCTCGAGGACGAGATGGTCCTCCGGCCGGATGACCGTGGTCGTGAAGTTCACCGCGTGAACCTCCCAGACTCATGCGCGCACGGCCAACGATACGACTCCGGCGTTTCCCGGCGTTTGGTCGTGGCCGCCGGAACCGGCAGCAGGTCGACGCCCTCCGGGCGGCCGGTCACCCCAACGAGGCCGTGGCAGCGGCGCATCGAGGCTGACGAAACGTTGGGAGTGCTCAGGATCAGGAGATCGAAGGTTCGAATCCCTTCCTCGCCAGCCAGCTGCCCCACGGGTAGCGGTCCCGAACCTCCGACCACCACATCTGGTGGTCTCGTGCGCACGGAGCTAGGCGTGAACTCCGAAGGAGCCACGAGATGCGCGGAAATTCACGTGACTCGACTTTCGTTGCGGCACGAGCAAGGCGTGGACTCCACGGAGCCCCGAGATGCCGCGGAGTTCACCTGGTTCGACTCCTGCACGTTCACGCGATCCAGCTCCCGACGTTCACGCGATTCCGCGTACGGCGGGCGCGACGATCACCTGACCTTGCGGAAAAACTCGCGGATGTCGCCGATCAACAGGTCCGTGGCGTCATGGGCGGCCCAGTGGCCGCCGCGGTCGTACTCGTTCCAATGGACGATGTTCGAGTGGTCACGCTCGGCGAACCTGCGAATGGGCCTGAAGTCGTACGCGAACGAGGCGAGGCCGATCGGAAACGTCGTTACCTCGCCCTGACGCTCACCTTGATGCGTTGCGAACCAGGCGCGATTCTCGAAGTAGAAACGAGCTGATGAGGCCGCGGTGTTGGTGAACCAGAACAGCGACGCGATCGTCAGCAGGTCGTCCATCGGCACGGCGTCGCCGAGGAGCTGGCCGATCCACGCCAGCTGCCCGGACGGCGAGTCGGCCAGGGCGTGCGCCAGCGTCTGAGGCTGATTCGCCTGCGACCGGTCGTGGATCGCGTGCTCGACGAATGCCTGGCCGAACTGGAGGTAGCCGAACTCTTCCTGGGTCAGCCCATCGAACTCCCCGGGCTCGCCCTTCGGAAACGCAAAGATCTGGTTCACGTGCGTGCCGATGACATGTTCGCGGTCAAGCTCGCCGAGGATTGGACCCACGATCGCGCCGGCGTCGTTGCCATGCGTTCCGTAGCGCTCGTAGCCGAGTCGGCGCATGAGCTCGGCCCAGGCCGCGGCGGTGCGGGCGGCATTCCATCCGCTTGCCCGCGTCGGTCCGGAGAATCCGAAGCCGGGGATCGATGGGATCACGACGTCGAAGGCAACGGCGGATTCCTCGCCATCGGCGCGCGGGTCAGTCAGCGGGCCGACCAGCCCGAGGTACTCGGTGAACATGTTCGGCCAGCCGTGGGTGAGGATCAGCGGCGTGGCGTCAGGCTCACTCGAGCGTACGTGGACGAAGTGGATCTCCTGGCCGTCGATCTCCGTCGTGAACTGCGGGTACTCATTGAGTCGCGCCTCCTCCTTCCGCCAATCGAAGGACTCGCGCCAGTGCTCGACTCGCTCGCGGACGTAGGCGACCGGCACGCCGTACTCCCAGCCCGGAGGCACAGGGAGGCCCTCGATCTTGCCCGCGATCTCTTCGGGCGGGAGCTCATCGGCATACCGCGTCCGGGCCAGGCGCATCTTCAGGTCGTCGATGTCGGTCTGCGGGATCTCGATGCGGAACGGGCGAATCTGGGTCTCGACAGCAATCGTCACGGCGGTCTCCACTGCGCTCGGACATGGTCGAGGCCCTGGCGAGGCGCCCGGGCCCCGACTTCGACCATGGATGCAAGGACGGATTGACAATAGGTCGAGAGTTGGCATTGTGCGAGGGCCACTCATGACGATTCAGACCAGGCCAATCGGTCGCCGTCTCGCCAGCGTGGCGGACGTCCACGTCAACCTGACCGATCATTACGATCTGTCGGGCGAGATCTATCGTCAGCTTCGATCAGCCATCCTCGAGCTCCGCCTGCGACCCGGCGACCGTCTGCCGCCGACCCGTGAGCTCGCTCGACGGCTGGGGGTGTCCCGGACCACCACGAGCGTCGCCTACGACCGGCTCAGTAGCGAGGGCCTGGCGGTAGCGGTCAGGGGCGCGGGCACGTTCGTCGGCCAGGTTGGCGCCATGCCGTCCGGTCGGCGAGTGCCGGCCGCGGTGCGTCCGCTTCCGGAATGGGAGTCGGTCCCGACGCCGTCGTTCAACTGGGCCAAGGCGGAGTTCGACTTCCGCCCGGGCATGCCCGACGCGCGCCTCTTCCCGTTGCGGACGTGGCGCCGCCTCATGGCTGCGCAGTTCCAGCCGACAGCGGTCGGCCGCGGCGTGAACGGCGACCCGGCCGGATGTGCTCCGCTTCGGGCGGCGATCGCCCATCATGTGGGGCTGGCCCGGGGCGTCCGGTGTGGGGCGGACGACATCCTGGTGACGAACGGCACCCAGCAGGCGATCGACCTGGTCTCCCGAGTGTTGCTCCGTCCGGGCGATCAGGTGGCCCTCGAGGACCCAGGGTATGGCCCGGTGTTCATGCTGCTCCGCGCGGTGGGCTACAAAGTGAACGGCGTGCCGGTCGACAGCGAGGGCCTCATCGTCGACGAGATCCCGGCGGGCACGCGGCTCGTGTATGTCACGCCCGCCCACCAGCTGCCTTTGGGTATGACCATGTCGCTGCGGCGCCGCCTGGCCCTCCTGGACTGGGCGAGCCGCAACGACGCAGCGATCATCGAGGACGATTACGACAGCGAGTTCCGCTTCGGGGGGCGGCCGATCGAGCCGCTCCACCAGCTCGACGACAGCGGCCGCGTGATCTATGTCGGCTCATTCTCGAAGACCACCCTGGCGACCCTGCGACTGGGATTCATCGTCGCCCCCTCGTCTCTGGTGAGAGCCTTGCACGGGGCCAAGTTCCTCGCGGACTGGCACAGCCCGGTGCCGCTCCAAGGGGCGCTGGCGGAATTCATCGCGGCCGGCCACTTCGCTCGGCACGTCCGTCGGATGCGACTCGTCTACGAGGCCCGCCACGAACTCATCGGCGATATCCTCCGCCACCGGTTCTCGTCCCAGCTCGAGGTCATACCGTCCGCGGCCGGCCTGCACATCTGCGCCACGGCTCCGACTGCATCCGTCGATCAGATAGCGGAAGTGGTCCGGCGAGCGGCCGGGATGGGCGTGGCCTGCCATCCGTTGGCGCTGTTCCGCCTGACGCGGGCGCGCTCAGCTGGGCTTGTGCTTGGGTACGGGGCCATCCCGACCGATCGGATCGAGGCCGGCCTGGAGCGGTTGCATCGGTGCCTGATCGGTGTGTCCGTTAGCGGCGCACCCCGGTGATGTGCTCACCGCCTCGCTCCGATGGCGTTCGCTGTGTCCGCGGACGCGCATGGAGGTCACCACCATTGTGTCCACGGTTTGTATAAGAATGAGAGCCACGTGCGTTTGACGACCCGGTTCTGGACCGGTAGATTGAACCACACAAACATTAGACAATCCCTCCACTCCTAGATGTTTCGGCGCTGCGGCCTCCCTGACGACGCACGTTTCGCTAGACCATCCCCGTCCTTTACCCGCGAGGCACCGACCCATGAGCCAACACACGCTTCATTCCACCCAATTCATCGCGCGTCCCATCGACGAGGTCTTCGGCTTTTTCGCCCGACCTCAGAACCTGGCGCGCATCACGCCATCGGGGATGGATTTCGAACTCCTTACGAGAGACAGATCGATGCGCAGCGGTCTCATGCTCGACTACCGCATCCGCCCGTTGTTCGGAATCCCGATGCGCTGGCGGACCGAGATCGAGACCTACGAGGCTCCGCATCGGTTCACCGACTTCCAGGCACGCGGCCCATATCGCCGCTGGGAACATGAGCACATCTTCCGGTCCGTCTCCGGAGGCACCCTCGTCGAGGACCAGGTGGTCTACGAACTGCCCTTCGGCCCACTCGGCGAGATCGCTCACCGGCTGATCATCCGCCCGGAGCTACAGCGGATCTTTCGGCACCGGGCTCGAACGATCGCGGCCATCTTCGCCCCCGTCGAAGCCAATGATCGGCCACTCACGGTCGCGGTAGCCGGCGGCACCGGGTTCGTCGGCGGGGCCATCGCGGCGGAGTTGCACCGGCGCGGCCACCACGTCATCGTGCTGTCGCATCGCGGCGAGGCCGCCCGGGGACCGCTGCCTGGATCGATCGACATCCGCGATGCCGATGTAGCGACCGGGGCGGGACTCGACACGGCGTTGGCTGGAGTCGACGCGCTCGCCATTGCCCTCGCATTCCCGAACTCGCCGATCGAGTCGCCGCGGCGCGGACGGACGTTCATGGCGGTCGACGCGGCCGGCACCGAACGGCTCGTTGCTGCGGCCGCACGGTCGAACGTTTCCCGCCTCCTGTACATCTCGGGGGCCGGCGCGGCTCCCGAAGCGAGTCGTCACTGGTTCCGTGCCAAGTGGCGCGCCGAGGAGGCCGTCCGGGCCTCCGGCATCGTCGCGACCATCATCCGGCCGACCTGGGTCTACGGCCCGCGCGACGTCTCCCTCAACCGGTTCGTGGGGTTTGCGCGACGCCTCCCGGTCGTGCCGATGACCAACCTGGGTCGCCAGCTCCTCGCACCAGTCTTCATCGACGACGTTGCCCGCCTCGCCGCCGACAGCCTGGTGGACCGCGCCGCCGCGGGTCAGGTATTTGAGCTCGGCGGTCCCGCGGCCCTGTCGATGCGGGCGATCATCGCCCGCGCCCTTCGTTCCGCCGACCTCCACCGGCCGATCGTCCCTGGGCCTTCGGCACTCATCAGGCTTGGGCTCCAACCGCTGCGCCTGCTTCCCGAGCCACCCCTCACGCCCGACGCGATGGACTTCATCAATCAGCCGGCCACCGTCGACCTGGCACCGCTCCTGGCGCGCATGCCGCGACGGCTGACACCTCTCGACGAAGGTTTGGCGACCTACCTGCCCCCGGACTCCGGCCCCGCGACCGTCGAGTTCGACCGGGAAGCCGGTCCGTCCGATCCTTCCGG
Source organism: Chloroflexota bacterium (assembly GCA_029240655.1). Classification (GTDB taxonomy): domain Bacteria; phylum Chloroflexota; class Limnocylindria; order Limnocylindrales; family CSP1-4; genus SPCO01. The sequence continues at coordinate 13,656 of JARDZW010000016.1, read as the reverse complement.
TCGGGCGGCCGAGGCCGCGGCCGTTCGATGATCGCGGACCACGAGGTGTCACGAACGTCCTACTTGCGCGGGCGGGGAGACCAACCCGGGAATGGCGCCCTCGCGAAGATCGCGATCGGAGTGATGCCGCTTGCCGTCGGCGTTTGCAGCAGCCTCCTCACCCAGGAGGGACTTCGGGTCTGGTATCGAACCATCGAGCGCCCGAGCTGGAACCCGCCTGACTGGGTATTCGGCCCTGTCTGGACGACGTTGTACGTGATGATGGGTATCGCCCTCGTTCAGGTCGTCGGTTCCGAGCGCGACCGTGTGGCCCGACAGGTGGGACTCGGTCTGTTCGCCGTCCAGCTGATCCTGAATTTCGGGTGGTCATGGATCTTCTTCATGAACCACGACCTCTTCGGCGCCCTCGTGGAGATCATCGCCTTATGGCTGGCGGTCGCGGCCACTGCTGCGGCCTTTTCCGCGACCAGGCGCAGTGCCGGAGTCCTGCTTCTCCCATACCTCGCCTGGGTCTCGTTCGCGACCCTCCTGACGGCCTCCATCTGGCGCCTCAACCGTTAGGTGACACGGCTGGCCCGCACCACGGTGCAACCTGACGACCGGTTCGAAACGCGGTGCCCGGGGCCTTACCCAGGGATAGCTCGCCGCTGCCGGTGGTGATCCGAGAGGCATCGATGATCGCCGAGTCGGACGATCTCACCGCCGGTATCCTCACGTCGGATCCGTCCGACAGCGCAGAGGATCGGAATGCCCGACCAGCCGGAGCCCGCGTGTCTCGTGATCGCCGACATCAGCGGGTACACGACCTACCTCGCGGGTGTCGAACTCGACCACGCGCAGGACATCCTTGCCGACCTGACTGATGCTGTCGTTCGAGCCCTCCGGCCGACGTTCCGCCTGGCCAAACTCGAGGGCGACGCGGCGTTCGCCTACGTCGTCACAGACGTCATCGATGGATCGATCCTCCAGGACACCATCGAGCACTGCTACATCGCCTTCCGACGGCGTCTGCGCGACATCGGCCAGGCGTCGCAGTGCGACTGCAACGCGTGCACCTACCTCCCGAGGCTCGACCTGAAATTCGTCGTCCATCACGGCCTGATCGCCAGGCAACGGATGGCCGGTCGCGAAGAACTCGTCGGTCGCGACGTGATCGTTGTCCATCGACTGCTCAAGAACAACGTCCAGGCCGCGTTGGGCATCGGCGCCTACGCCCTCTACACGAACGACTGCGTCCGGATGATGGGGCTCGCCGATCCCGCGGGCGCCGGGCTGATCGAGCATCGCGAGATGTACGACGCCGTTGGCGAGGTAGCTGGTTGGGTCCGCGACCTGGAGGCCGTGTGGCAGGATGCCGAGGCCAGTTCGGGTCTGGTTGTCGCGGCGGCCGACGCGGCCTGGTCGACATCCGCCACCTTTGACGGTCCACCGGCGATCGTGTGGGAGTGGGTCACCTCCCCAGCCCGCCGGATCCAGTGGCAGATCGGTGTCGACGCCGTCAACGAGGGGCTCGCCGGTGGGCGACGCGGCGTCGGGACGACGAACCACTGCATCCACGGCCGCGACGCGATCGTCGAGGAAGTCCTCGCCTGGCATCCACCCGAGGTCCTCACGACCCGATTTCAGATGCCGATGCCAGGCGTCCCGAAGTTGACGCGGAGCGAACTCTTCGAGGCAACGCCGGACGGCGACAGGACGCTGTTCACGGTCCACGTCCAACGGCCATCGTCGATCAAGGACCGCGCCAAACTCGAGGAGATGGCACCGTTTCTCGTCCGTGCCTACGGCGACGGCATGGCGAAGTTGGCGCCGCTGATCAAGGCCGATGTCGCCGCGCGGTCGGCGGGAGCGGCACCGGAACCCGAACTACCGGCTTCGGCCCGGCGCAACCTCACCGCGCGATCGTGAAGGCCTGGCGCGCTACCGGCTGACGCTCGCTGGGCCGGCGGCCGGAAGGCTCGCCGGCCCGCGATCAAGTCCCTATTGGCAACCGAAGCCGAAGCTGCAGTCGACCGTGACGGTCGCCGGCGCCGACCGGTTGCCCGCGCCGTCGACGGCGAAAACGTCGATCGTGTTCACGACGCCGAGATCGGCGTACAGGATCGCGGCTGTGAGGCCGCCACCGATCGGCTGGTCGAACCGACCGTTGAGGAAGACCTCGTAGACGATCAGGCCGGATGGCGTGGCGTTATCCGTCGATGCGTTCCAGTCGAGCCACGTCTCACCGTCGCCGAAGACGTTTGCGCCGAGGTTCGGCGGTGTCGAGGGCGGCGTCGTGTCACCGGTCGACGACTCGAGGATCGTGACCTCGCGGCTATCGGTTCCCGAGAACGATTCGCCGTTGAAGCCCACCGACGCGGATGCGGCGGCGGTCGCGCTACCGGTGTGGAACGTCCCTCCGGACGCGGTGAACGAGAGGACCACCGTTGTCGTCTGCCGGTCGCAGATCGGCGTGAAGGAGGCCGAGCCGATCGCGGCCCCCTGGGTCAGGGTGACGGACGACGACTGGCCCGTCGCACCGCTGGGGCAGGCGACCGCGACCGCGAGCTTGGCGGCCCCGCCGGACGTGCCGGTGAGCTGGCCCTGGTCCGCGATCCGCACGCTGACGCCCGGCACGAGCGTGATCGTCCGCGAGGCCTCGACCTGGGTCTGCTGGCCGTTCTTCGTGACTCGCACGAAGGCCCGTGCGGTCCAGTTGCCGAGCGTGAACCGATTGCCGTTGACCACCCTCGAGCGAGCAACCTGCGGCGTTCCGGTGCACGTCGTGGTGAAGGACCCGGAGCCGCCTCGGTCGTTCTGGAGGATGTAGATCCAGCCGTTCGTGAACGTCGAGCCGACCGCGCAGGTGACCGTCACGTCGATGTTGGCGTACACCTGATCTGGCTCCAAGCTGCCGGTCGAAGCGATCGTGATCGTGGGCGCCGCCGGCGGCGGAGCAACCGTTGGCGTCGGCGATGGAGTCGGCGGTGGCTTTGGCGGGGGCTTGGCGGCGACGGCGGCCGCGCTCCCGACGATGAGCGCCATCGCGACGAGCGCCGCGACATGAACCCTAAGAACCCGCGAGCTGATCAGACTCCGCATCGGCCGCCTCCCAGGTGCCTCCCAGACGTCCCTGACGTTCGCTACGTGCGCGGTGGCCGGGCGGTTTCAACGCGCTGGCCGTCTCGACGCAGGCCGCCGCTTCGAACCTGCGGCTGGTGCCACGAGTGCGCTGACCGACACTCCTGCTGGGGGTGCCGGGAACGTTGGGAGCGCTCGAATCGCACCGACTATCTGCGAGAATGTGGGGAGTCCCTCTGGACAGGAAGGTTCGACTCATCCTCGTCGGCCAGGCACCGCTCAGGTCGCGGCGCGGAGACCGCGAACAGAACGGCGGAGGCTCGATCATCGACGCGCCTAGATGAGCCTCAACGAACTCCTCAGCTGGATCGTCACGCACGGGCTCGCCCTGGTCGTGGGTGGCATCATCCTGTTCGCTCTCTATCGCTTTGCCGTGCGCATGACGCACCGAGTCGTCGTGGGATTGCTCCAGGTCCAGAACGCGACGCTCCAGGCTGGGAGCGACCCTGCCGAAGAGCAACAGAAACGGGCGGTGACGCTGGAAGTCGTCCTCGGGAAACTCATCCGCGCGGGCTTCCTCGTCGCCTTGGTCATCCTGGTCCTTGGCGTGTTCGACCTGTGGCAGCTGCTCGCCGGTCTCGGGCTGGTCGCCGCCGCCCTCACGCTCGCCGGGCAGGCGATCGTGCTCGACTACCTGATGGGGATCCTGATCCTCGTCGAGGGCCCGTTCTACAAAGGCGACTGGATCGCTGTCCAGGCCGCCCCGGGAGCGACCACCGAAGGTGAGGTCGAAGAGATCGGCCTGCGCCGTACGACGCTCCGCGATGGGGTGGGGGCGCTCCACTCGGTCTCGAACGGGCTGATCCGCCTCTCATCGAACATGACCCGCGTGTATTCGATCGCGGCGGTCGACGTCCAGATCCTGCGGCCACAGGACCTCGACCGGGCGATCGCGGTCGCCGGTCGGGTGGGCCGCGCGCTCGGAGACGACCCGGCGTGGAGCGGCCGTCTGTTCGAGTCGCCCATCGACACGTGGGTGACGGCGCTCACGCTCGACGGCGCGGCGATCACGATCCGTCGGCGCGTACCGCCAGACCTCCGTCTCGCGGCGACCAGCGAGCTGCGTCGTCGCCTTTCGGTGGCCTTCGCGGCCGAGTCGATCGGCACCGGCCGCTGGGACACACCGCCGGCGCCGGACGTGTCGGTGGCCACCGCCACGGGATCGCCGGGCCCGGAGGATTTGTCCGCCGACTAGTCGAGTCACACGACAACCAGGCCAGCGACGAGGCGGGCGAGGCTAGGCGCTGTCCGTTTCGATTCGAGACATGGCACCGAGGATCTGCGCGATGACCTCGACCGTTGACGCCCCCGGCACGTCGATCCGGATCGTCGCAGCTTCCGCGAGCATCGTGTTGTAGTCGCCCGCCGAGCCGGCATGCGCGCGGATGTCGGTCCGAACCAGCACGATCCATTTCTTCAGGCCGAACGCGTAGCCGACTTCCCAGCTCGTGCCGGAGTCGGGATCCGGGCCATCCATGATCGCCACGAGCCCATCGGCCCAGTCGATCCCGGCGACATCGGTGGCAAAGATGCCCGCCGCGTCCCGGCCGGGCTCTTGCTCCTGCGGCAGGAATACCTCGTGACCGGCTGCCCGTAAGGCGGCGGTGACCTCGGCGTTCCAGGTCCGCTCGGCCGTCGTGAACAGCGGACCGGCGAAATAGAGCTTCATTGCCGCGAGTATCGCGGAGTGCAACCGGAGCGTGCGTGGCCTTGCGCCACGGCGTCACCATGGACGGATGGGTGCGATCGGACGAAAGAAGGTTGGGGCGGCCCGAAACGTCAGGCAGTCCCCCAAGGGGTCCATCAAGGGCGTCGAAGTCCGCGATCTCCGTCGCCCCGAAGCGGTGGTTTCCTACCCGCTCGGCGAGAATCAGCAGGTTCGACTGGCTGGCACGGTCATCAGCCGGATCGTCCTGCAAGCGGGCTGGAGCTGGGAGGAGCACGCTCGGCCGATGGTCGGCACGGGGTCGTGCGAGCTTTACCACCGGGGTGTCGTCCTGGAAGGACGCTTGGGCGTCCGCACCGATGCCGGCGAGGAACTCGTGATCGGCCCTGATCATGTCTTCGACATCGGCCCGGGACACGTCATCTGGGTCGATGGCGACGACGAGCTAGTCATGCTCGACTGGGCAGGAGGTGCCGGATTTGGCGTAGCGCCGGGTACCGGCGGCCTTCGTGTCATCAGAACGATCCTCTTCACCGATATCGTCGACTCCACGGGCCGAGCCCATCGGCGAGGAGACGCAGCCTGGAAGCACACGGTCGACATGCACGATGACGTCGTCCGCAGTGTCCTCACGACCTTCGGTGGCGAGGAGATGGGGACGGCCGGGGACTCCTTCCTCGTCCTGTTCGACAGCGCGGAGCGGGCGATCCGTTGCGCTCTCGCGCTCGTCGGGGCCCTGGCGGCGATCGGCATCTCCATCCGGGCGGGCATCCACAGTGGCGAGGTGATCCTGGCTGACCGGCAGGCCCGGGGCCTGGCGATCCACATCGCAGCGCGCATCGAGGCTTCGGCGGCCCCAGGTGAAGTACTCGTGTCCGCTGTCACTCGCGAGCTCGCGGAGGGCGGGCAGGACCTTGCCTACGAGACGCGCGGACGGCACCGACTCAAGGGCGTCGAACGCGAGCACGAGCTGTTCTCCGTCAGCGCGACCCCACGAGCGCAATAGCGAACAGGCTGCCGCAGCCCGTCTGGTCGCGTTGACGTGTCGGCCGTATCGCGCGTCGCCGGCCACTTGCGCCCCGGCGTCAACATTGACCGATGGGTGCGATCAGGCGGAAGAGCTTCGACGACCCGGACGGTCTCCGGGAGTTCCCGCTTCTCACGGTCTCGCTCGCGCGAATCGGGTCGCACACGATCGGTCGGGGCGTGGTCCAGCCCGGCTGGCACTGGGCCGAGCACCTGGCGCCGGCGATGCGGGCAGAGTCGTGCCCCGTGCATCACGTCCAGGTGCTGATCTCCGGGGGCTTCGCCGCGCGGATGGAGGATGGCGAGGAGGTGGTGTTTCAGCCAGGCGACGTGATGGACATCCCGCCCGGGCACGATGCCTGGGTGGTCGGCGACGAGCCGGCGGTGCTGATCGATTTCGCGGGCAACATCGACGCCCTCGGCCTGCCGCGCGAGCATGAGCGGATGGTCACGACGCTGCTCATGACCGACATCGTCGACTCGACGCGCACCGCGCGCCGCCTCGGCGACGCACCCTGGAAGCAGGTCCTCTCCGATCACAACCAGCTCGTTCGCGCCCAGCTGCTCCGCTTCGGCGGCTCGGAGGTCAACACCACCGGCGACGGCTTCCTCGCGACCTTCCGGAGCGCGGTTGCCGGGCTCCGATGCGCGGCCGCCATCCTCGAGGCGCTCCGGGAGATCGACATCGAGGTCCGGGTCGGCGTCCACACCGGGGAGGTCGAGCCCGTCGGCAACGACATCGGCGGCGTGGCGGTCCACGCGGCCGCTCGGATCATGGCGCTCGCCGGCCCGTCGGAGGTCTTCGCCTCCGCGATCACCGTCGTCCTCGCCGAAGGGAGCGGCCTCGCCTTCGAGCGCCGTGGTGCGAAGGAGATCAAGGGACTGGATCGGCCGATCGAGGTTTACCGGCTCGCGTGACGCAGCAGCCACAGCGGCAACCGCTCAGCCCGCGCTCCACCCGACCGGGTGTCACGTTTCACGGCCACCGGCCCGCTGCGGGTCCTCATGGCACTGCCACGCCACGTTGGATCCCCGGTTCGTACGCTAGCCGCCGGCGAGGTAGATCTCGTCCACCTGGAAAGGAGCCCGAGCCATGTCGCTCGCCCGCGTCCAATTCTTCTCCATCTCGCTCGACGGTTTCGGGACCGGCGACGTCCAGAGTCTCGAGGCACCGTTCGGCCATGCCGGCGAGAGACTTCACGAGTGGATGTTCGTCACCCGATCGTGGCACGAGAGGGTCGGCGAGCCCGGAGGCACCGGCGGCATCGACGACGCCTTCCTGCGGCTGCACGATCGGGGGATCGGCGCCGAGATCATGGGGGCCGGGAAGTTCGGGCCGCCGGGATGGCACGAGAACCCGGAGTGGCAGGGTTGGTGGGGCCCCAACCCTCCGTTCCATACCCCGACGTTCGTCCTGACCCATCATCCGCGACCGTCGATCGAGATGGAGGGCGGCACGACGTTCCACTTCATCGACGCTTCGCCTGCCGAGGCACTCGAGGCGGCCCGCGAAGCTGCGGGCGGCCAGGATGTTCGCCTCGGCGGCGGCGTCACGATGATCCGCGACTTCCTTGCTGCCGGGCTGGTCGACCACATGCACATCGCGGTGGTCCCGATCCTGCTAGGTCGAGGCAAACGCCTCTGGGACGGACTGGAAGGGCTCGAGAAGGACTACGCGATCGAGGCTACCTCGTCGCCCAACGGCGTTACGCACGTGACCTTCACCCGTTCGGCTGTCTGAACGGTTTCCTCGCGAGCCGAGGTCAGGCCGACTGGCCGCTCAGTGCCTGTATCAACTGGCGTGCCTGATCGCGATCCTTGTCGTTCGGGTGCTGGTGGTCCGCGACGATCCCGCAGTACACGTCGTGGATCGCCTGGCTCATCGTGTCGACGTCGGCCATCGCGATCCCGTCCTCGCGGAGGGCCGCCATCGCCCCGTCAGCGCCCTCGCGGCGCATCGCCTTGTCCAGGGCCTCGCGCATCGTCGTCATGGAATCACCTCCGATCGATAGCGTATCTGGTCAGCACGCGGTCGGGGAGTTGCTCGTCGGAACGTCGATCAGGGCCGGTCGTCCCCTACGCCGATGAGCCTGCCGTTCTTCGACAGGTCCGGGTCGGTACAAGCGGCCAGGTTGAAACAGCACGGGCGTCTCTTCCCGCTCTCCATCTTCGAGATGCTCACGTCGACCCGCCGTTCGCGCGTCTCAGGGTTCTTCGTGGCATTGACCCAGCGTACCCATTCCCACCGAGCCATCGGGGTGATCTCGTTCCATAGCGCCCGGATCCGATCGGGGGCCGTCTCGAGAGCGGTCGCCAGGTCCTTGGGCACGCTCGGCTCCGGCCAGGCCTTCGTCACCTCGATGTCGAGCGTCGCCGTGTCTCCCGCGCTGATGCGGGCCAGGCGCCGCTGTGTGTCTTCCACCCTCATCCAGTGACCAGCATTCCCGTCGGGTTCGAGCACCGTCTGGAACTCGACGCCATCGATCGTCCCGTGGACCGCCACCTGTCCGCGCGAGGGCAGGGCCTTGCTCGCGGTGTCGGGCAACCGCAACACCATCGTTGTGTCGATCGTGGACAGCGTGGCTTCAAAACGAATGGTCGAATTCCTCTCAGCGCACAAGGTACGTCGTTTGCCGGCCGAAGCCCTTGATGTCGACGTCACGCGCCTCCACGTCGACGGGGTCGCCGAGCAGCGCCCGGGTGGCGGCTGAGATCTGGATCCGTCCCGGTATGCCGGACGACTCCATGCGCGACGCCAGGTTGACCGCGTCGCCCCAGATGTCGAACAGGATTCGGCGCTGGCCGATGACCCCGCCGACCACGGCTCCGCTCGCGATACCGATCCGGATCTCGAGGTCGGCATCGAGCCGTGTCCGAAAGTCGGCCATGCTCGCGATCATCTCCTGAGCCAGCGTCAGGGCTGCGGTCGCATGGTCAGATCGCGGGATGGGTGCACCAGCGACCGCCATATACCCGTCACCGATCGTCCGGATCTTCTCGAGACCAGACCGTTCGGTCAGCTCATCGAATGCCGAGAAGATCTCGTCGAGCACCGCTACCACCCGATCCGGCGGCGTCCGCTGGGCCCATGGAGTGAAGCCCGCGATGTCCGCGAACAGGATCGTGGTCGCGGGGTAGGCGTCGGCGATGCGCCGTTCGCCGTGCCGCAGGCGGGTCGCGATGCTCGTCGGGATCGCGTTCGTCAGGAGCTCATCGACCCGGGCCTCCGCCGCGAGCCGTCGAATATCCGTGTAGCGCAGGAGCAGGAAGGTGATGGCCAGCGGTAGCACCGTGTTCTGGACCTGTCCGAACACAGTGAGCGCGTACGGCGACGGCCCGGCCCAAGCACGCGCGAGCGGATCCAGGACGACCATCAGGGCTACCAAGGCGAGGTAGACGAGGAACCACCCTGCGGCCCGTCGAGGCCCAAGGGCGAGGATCGCGTAGCCCGGCACGAGGAACGCCCAGACGAGGCCCGTGCTGGGGCCGGTGATCCCGCCGCCCAGGAAGTTCGCCGCCGGGACGAACACCACGCCTGCCAGGACGAGGGTGACGACGAATCGCTCGAAGATGCCGGTCCTGGCGAGTACGATCAGGTTCGCCAAGCTGAACGCCGACAACGAGATCCCGATGACCCAGGCGATCGGCACGCCGGGGACTTGGAGCGGGAGAGTCAGGGGCGCGATGATCGTCAACAACCCGGCGGCAACGCCGACGCGCTTGCGACGCCTGAGGTCGTCCTCGTCGGCCGGTTCATCCGCGATGGACAGCAGGTGAAGGACGCTGGTCGATAGGCGGCGTTGCCACGATCGGTCGATCGATGGTTCGGTCATCGCGCGATCGTAGCCCCGCGGTGCAGGCCCATCGCGACGCCCTGCCCCGCGACCTAGAACTCGACGGGCAGGCTCTCGAAGAGGCGGTCCGAGGGCGTCGACCCGCGCACGGTCGGACCGATAACCGCGTAGTCCGGGATGCGCTTGAAAAGCTCCTCGAAGGCGACCCGCGCCTCAAGCCGGGCGAGCGGCGCGCCGATGCAGTGGTGGATCCCCTCGCCGAACGCGACATGCCGGGATGGCTCCCGCGTGATGTCAAGACGGTCGGGCTCGTCCCAGCGGCGCTCGTCGCGGTTGGCCGACGCCCAGACGAGGCCCACCCTCGAGCCCTGAGGGATCACCGTGTCGTACGCCTCCACGTCGCGTGTCGTCGTCCGCGCCAGCGTCTGGAGCGGTGCCTCGAAGCGCAGGAGCTCCTCGATCGCAAAGGCCATCCGGTCGGGTTCACGTCGGAGCAGTGCCTGCTGGTCGGGGAACCGGTCGAGATGGAACAGCGAGTTCGAGATCAGCCCCTGGGTGGTCGTGATCCCCGCCATGAACAGCAGCACGCTGATCCCGAGCACTTCGTCGTCGCTGATGTGTTGCCCGCGCTGCGCCGCGACCATGAGGCTCAGGAGGTCGTCCCGTGGTGCCTTGCGTCGCTCCGCGGCTGCGCTCCGCACGTAGGCGTGCATGTCGTCGCGGGCCGCGAGGGCCGTCGCCGGCAGCGCCGGCTGGCCGCGATCGCGAGTGAGCATCTTGCCGAACAGGTCGATCAGATAGGGGTGATCCTCCGTGGGGAACCCGAGCCAGCTGCAGACGATCTCGGCCGGCAGCGGACGAGCGAGCTCGCGCGCGAAATCGGCCGAGTCGCGGTCGGCGAACTGGTCGATCAATCTGATGACGGCCTCGCGAACGACAGGCTCGAACCGCGCCTTGACCAAGGTCGGCTTGAACGCCGGATGCAGCACCGCCCGGATCCGCTCGTGCGTCGGCGGATCGACGCCTGCCAGGTCGCCAGCCGGCTGGAACAGCTCGGCTCCGTTGTCCAGGTCGTTCCCGCCCTCCGCGCCGCTCGAGTAGGTCGCCCAGTCGCGCGCGGCGGTCTGGACGTCGTCGTATCGCGTGAACGCCCAGAAGTCTCGTTCCTCGTCGTGATAGAGCGGCGCCTCATCCCGCAGCCGCCGGTACGTGGGGTACGGATCGTCGAGGACCACGAGGGGATCCCAGCGCAGCGGCTCGGCGCCACTCGATACGGGATGCGTGTCGACCATCGATCAACCCCTTCGTGTGCAAACGCTTGCACATCGTATCTCGGGTCGATGCGGGATTCACGGGCGGCTGGAGCTCACGCTCGTTCAGGTGCCGGGCTCGGTGCGTGGCTCGAGGATGACCACAGCGGTTTCACGCGATCGGCGCGCCGCCCAGCTCTCGAGCTCCTCGGGTCCGTCGTACTCGGCCCATCGAGCCCACAGGCGGGGCCGCTCCTCGGGTGTCGCGGCGCGTCCGCGGACTGCGCGCGGCCCATCGGCCAGCTCGACCGTCGTGTCCGGGTCTGCCTGGAGGTTGAGCCACCATGCCGGCTCCGGTTCGCCCCAGCCGTTCATGGCCATGGTGACCAGGTTCGGGCCGTCCTCGAAGTAGCCGAGGATGGCATGTCGTTCCCTGCCCGAGCGGCGCCCGACGGTCTTGAGTCGCATCATCCCCCACTGTCTTGGCGTCTGGCGGCGCAGCCCCAGCCGGCCGCGCGTGAGGGAGTACATCGCACGATGGATCGTCCACGCGATGCGGATGAACCAGCGCGGCGGCAGAGGCGCACGGCGATCGGGCTTGGCGGTCGTCGGACCGGTCATGGCGTGGCTCCTTCGGGTGTCAAGACTGTTTTACATCACCCCCGCGCGCTGTCGGCCCGGCGAACGACCCAAGCCGGGCCCTTCAGGTCAGGCGCCGCCACGGATCGCGTTCTGGATGGTCGGGGCGAGGTCGCCGTAGCCGGTCATGCGGCGTTCGAAAGCCAATCCGAGTGTCGCGGCGGCGGCTTCCGCCTTCGCGGTCAGCTCCGGGTCGTCGGTCTGGGCGAGATAGACCAGCCGGCGGTAGCTCCCGAAATAGTCGGACATGAGCTCCGGATGACGGTCGAGCCCGAGTCCGACCATGACGATCGTGTCGAACTGTCGCGCGAGGAAGTCGGTCAGGTAGAACGTCCCGAGCTCCTCGTCCTGCATGGCGGCGTATGTTGCCGAGCCCGCGTAGAACTCGTAGCAGTGCGCGCCGGCGATCCGTTCCACGCCCTGGCGATCCAGCACTTCGTCGAGCGCGCCACCGGTGCCGCAGTCCGCGTAAGCCACGAAGATCTTCACACCGGGACCGAATTCGTCACGGGTCTTGACGATCCGCTTCGCGACCGCGTCCGCGATGAGGCTTGGACGCATGTGGAGACGCGCGTCCACGCAGTGGACCTTGACCCCCGGCAGGCCCTTCGTCAGGACCAGCAGCTCACGGGCGAGCGCCCCGCAGCCGATGACGACGACACGCGGCGCGTCCGGCGCGTCCCGCGACACGGGCACCTCGCTGGGCGGCGCTGCGCGGACCGGCACGATCGCGTGTTCGCTCATGCGCGGCCTACCGTCCGACCGGGCGGACGGCCCGCGTATAGACGAGGATCGTGCGCTTTGATGGCCCACGGTGAAGTCCTCGAATAGCGACCTTCCATCTGCGACTCGGTTCAGCCATCCCCTGGCCCTCCATGGCGGGCAGCGTAAGCCCGCGACGCCTCGGGCGCTTCGACCTCGTCGATGCGGCCCAGGGCCAGAGCCCGATCCGGGTCGAAGCGGGACGGCCGTACCTCGCCGGAGCACCACGGCCGAGCGACACCGAGCAGGGCTAGGAGAACCCCAACGTGCCCCGCGGCGCATGCCGCCGCCCGGCGGTATGGCCTAGGGCGAGCTGGGTGTCGACACTACGATACGGGTGCCGGGAGGGCCGCCCCGCCCCCGGCGGCGCACCTCGCCTCGAACGAACATCGGTATCGGACGGAGACGACCATGGACGATGACGCTCGGCGGACCGCCCTGCTGTCCGCGCTGACGACGGAGCATTTCGTGCTGCAGACGGCGTCCACATCCACCATTTCGGAAGCCGCCGGACGCAGCTCGCTCTACATCTTCGCCCTGTCGAGTTCGCTGGTCGCTTTGGGCTTCCTGTCCCAGTCGCCAGAGGCGTTGGTTCCGTTCGTGGCCGTGGTCCTGCCAGCTTTGTTCATCCTCGGGATCTTCACCGTCGTGAGGCTGGTCGACACGGTGGCCGAGAACATGCAGTACCTGGCGGGCATCGCGCGCATCCGCGGCCACTATCGAGAGCTCATCCCCGGATCGGATCCCTACTTCTCCGCCGAGACGGGTCGCTGGCCGGAGGCTCCGGCCGCGGCGGAGCCATCGCTCATCCACGGTGAGGTGATCGCCTTCCTCGGCACGACGGCCAGCATGATCGCGTTCATCGATAGCGTCGTCGCGGGTGTCGGAACCGCGCTGCTGATGACGAGCGTCGCGGGAGTCCCGCTGGCGCTCGGGGTGATCTCCGGCATGGTGGCGGTCGCCATCCTGATGTACGTGTTCCTTCGGTACGAACGCTGGCGGATCGAAGCCCTTCGTATCGACACGAACGCCGACGCGGGCGAACGTTCCGACACGTAACGCCGTGGCCGATACGGCGGAGGCCCGGTCGCGGCCGTCGCCGCACCCGGCCCCACTGCGGCCGAGCCCGTGCCCGTTGCCCGTGCCGTTACGCGGTATCCACCTTGCGGTCGAGCGAAGCTCGCAATGCCTCGATCTCCAGTCGAAGTGCGACGAGCTCCGATGTCGAAACGGACGTTTGTGGCCCCACCTGCTCGAGCGACGTCGCGGAAGCAGCGTCGGGCTCCGGCTCCGCCGCGGTCGGCGACGAGACCAGCAGGCTCGCGAGGATGCTCGCGAGTGCGCCGATGATCCCGACTCCGGCGAACATGACGAACGCTCCGGTGAGACGCCCGATGGC
>JARDZW010000107.1 GCA_029240655.1 Chloroflexota bacterium | reverse complement strand
GCGTGGAGACTCGGCGGACGAACGGGAGGCGGAACCGGCGGGTCATTCGGTTGGGCTCGGCGTGACGCGCGAGCGCCGGCGGATGTGCCAGCGACGCGTCGGAGAAACGGCCTGGACGGAGAGCAGCAGGAACACGACCGACAGGATCAGCCAGGTCACGACGCTCTTGGGCCAGAGGAAGTCGCGCTGGACGTCGAACGGCTGGACCTGGGCCGGGTCGATCGCGACGCCGGCCGGTGCGTCCTGGACGGCGACCAGGTTGCGCTTGAGGGCCAACTCCTCGTCGGCGACCATGACGCCGCCCGCATCGTTGACGAACCCCCCGTCAACGAATCCCTTGTCGGGCATCACCGCCGGTTCCGGCATCGGCACTGGCCGGTCAGTGAAGATGATGCCGTCGTTGGTCGGAACGAGGCCGCTGACGATGCTGCACCAGCCCCCGCCGAACGTCGATTCGGTGCCGCACATGACATCGGCCTGGGCCACGAATGGGTTGAGGTAGGCCAGGATCGCCGGCGAGCGGATGCCGAACAGCCCCTCACGGTTGCCGTTCTCGTCGAACCGGCCGATGGCCTGCCAGAAGCCGAGCACGAAGATCGTGCCGATCGTCACGGCCAGCACGCCGAAGATCGTGATGGCGGTCGCGGCCGTCGTCCGTTTGACGAGGCTCGAACACAGCAGCCCGAACGACCCGAGACCAAGCGCGGTCGCAACGAGGACGATGTAGCCACGCAGGACATCCTCCGGTCCCACGCCGCCGTAGACGAACACCACGGCCATCAGCGGGATCGATGCGGCGATCAGCAGGAATACGTACACGAGCGCGGACAGGAGCTTGCCGACCACGATCGAGAGGGAGCTGATCGGGGTCGCGATGAGGAGCTCCAGCGTCTGCTTCTCGCGCTCGAGGCTGATGGATCCGGCGGTCGCGGATGAGGCCAGGAACACGACCTGCAGGGTCATGAGCATGAGCAGCGCGGCGAAGATGCCCTGCCCGATCTGCGCGCTCGCGAAGGCGGAGGTGCCGCCGAAGCCGTTGGACGCGTTCGCCTCGACGAGCCGCTCGGCCATGAGCGCGAAACCGCCGAGCAGCACCAGGTAGATCGTGATGATCGCGAATGCCCGCCGTCCGCGCATCCGGCCGCGCAGCTCCTTGACGCCGATCGCGGCGATGCCTCCCGCGGCGCGCGCGAACGACGTGAACCGCTTGGGCCCGGGCACGACCGTGGCGGGTGTCAGGTCGACCGTGTCGGTCAGCTCGGTCATGCGCTCGCTCCTACCACTTCCAGCGGTTCGCGATCCGGCGACGTGACCTGCAGGAAGAGCTCCTCGAGGTCGCTCGCCGCTCGCGCGAAGCTCACGATCGGCATCCCGGCCGCGACCGACTGGCTGAGCAGACGCGCGGACGCGGCGTCGTCGCCGCGGAAGCCGATCTCGATCGTGCCATCCGCGAGCAGGACGGCACTCGCAACATCCGGATCCCGGGCGAACTGGTCACGGGCGGTCTCGAGGGCGTCGCCATCGAGCAACAGCCGGACGCGCAGCACGGCGCCGAACCTGAGACGTCGTTCGATATCCGCCACCCGGCCTTGGGCCAGCACCTGGCCGCGGTCGACGATCGCGACGCTCGTGCACAGCTCCTCGAGCTCGGGGAGGATGTGGCTGCTGATCAGGATGGTCTTGCCCAGGCTGCGCAGCTCCCGAAGCAGCTCGCGCAGCTCGACCCTGGCGCGCGGGTCGAGTCCGGAGGCCGGCTCGTCGAGGAGCAGGACCAACGGGTCGTGAACAAGAGCATGGGCGAGGCACAGGCGCTGCTGCATCCCGCGCGACAGGGTCTGGACGTAGTCGTCCCGCTTTCGACCGAGGTCGACCAGCTCCAGGAGATCGTTGATCATGCGCCGGCGATCTGCCGGACCGATGCCGTAGCAGCGCGCGAAGAAGTCAAGGTATTCCCATACCTTCATGTCGTCGTAAACGCCGAACGAGTCGGGCATGAACCCGAGGACGCGGCGAACCTGATCCGGGTTCCGGGTCACGGACATCCCGGCGATCTCGGCCGTGCCCGCGGATGGCAGCAGCAGCGTCGCGAGGATCCGAAGCGTCGTGGTCTTGCCCGCGCCGTTGGGTCCGACGAGGCCGAAGATCTCGCCCTGCTCCACGGACAGGTCGATGCCGGCCACCGCCAGGGTGCCGTCGTACCGCTTGACCAGACCCTCGGTCCGCACGATCTCCGTCACTTCACGTCCCCCGTGATCGACAGGTCCAGGCTGAACCCGACGCCGTCGCTATTCTCGTTGACGAGCCGGAGCAGCACGGTGCCCGTGGCCGCGTCCACGTAGCGGGCGGGCTCGGCGATGGCGTACTTGGCGCCGGCGTCGAGGTGGGGTAGCCGCTTCCATTCCGTCGTGGACTGGTCGAACACCTCGACCTCCGGCAGCCCGTCGAAGTTCGGTCCCTGACAGTCCTCGACCTGCACCTCGTCGCACGGCTCGGGGATCCCGGGAAGCGGCTCGATGGGCTTGGGGTCCACCGTGAAGCCCGGCTCGCCGAAATTCAGGCCGATGGCCAGCTCGGTCGCCGTGAGTGTGCCGTCGAAGGCGATGGGCCGGTAGGACAGCTCGGCGCTGCCGCGCCCGAAGTTGATCGTGAACGGATCCTTGCTGAAGAACGCCGCGTCCGATTTGATCACCGTCGAGCGGATCAGGTCGTTGCGGAACGTCGTGGTGCCGCTGATCGAGAGGTCGGTCGGCAGGAACCACAGCACGTTTCCCGTCCGGCGCGGAGCCGCGCCTTCGATCTCGACCGGCAGCAGCTCGCGATCCGCCCAGGCCAGGACGACCGGTCCGTCCGTGGGCAGTTGCCCGGTGAACCCCATGGCGGGATCGAACGTCAGTTGGTTGATGATGGTGTTGCGCGCGTTCAACCGAGCGACGCCCTCGGTGATCGGGCCCATTTCCCCGTAGTTCACGGGGCCGACGATCCTGTCCGACAGCTGCTGGCCCATCTGCACGGACTGGAGCTTCACGTCGATCGATTCCGAGGCACCCGGCGCAAGGTCGGACAGCTTGGCGACCGTGCCACCGAGCACGACGACGGGCTTGAGCAGGACCTCATCCGAGGCGTTGGTGACGGTGCCCTTCAGGCGCCCGTCCTCGAGCCGCAGCTCCGCCTCTACGAGCGGCACCACGACCGCGGTCTCGGCACGGACGGTCCGCAGGGAGCCGAACCCGACCCCGAGGTCACGGACCTGTGCGGGGTCGCCCTGGAGGACGTCGAGCGTGGCGGTCGTGCCGTCGCCGCCCAGGAAGTCGCCGGCGGTCGGCGACGAGAGGAGCGCCCCGCCCGGCACCCGCATCTGGTAGGTCCCGCGCGACGGCGAGAAGACACCGAGATAGATCTGAGCGGCTCCGTCGGTCGTCCCGGGCGCCCCGCGCACGATGGCGACCTCGTTGACGATGAGATCGCTGCCACGCAGCAGCGAGCCAAAGCCGTACGCGCCCGCCGCGAACGCGACGATGAGCACGGGCATGGTGATCCAGGCCCATTCGCGCCGGTCGAGCCGACGCAGCACCAGGTAATTGATCGGCCCGATCAGCAGGATGTAGGCGCCCAGCAGTGCGATCAGCCCGCCGATGGGCGGGAGCGCGAGGGACGGCATCTGCGTCGCCGCGGACACGATCTGGCTGTCGTCGCCGATGATCGGACCCCCGCTCGAACGAGTCGGCAGGAGGCGGCGCCACATGCCTTCGGCCTGGCTCGTACCGGCGATCCACGAGGCGGTCGGGTCGAACCCGACGATCGTCACCGAGCCGCTGCCGTAGGCTCGCTCAGCCGCGACGGTGCGGTCACCGGCCGTGGCCAGAGGGCGGCCCTCGGTGAGCTCCCCGGAGAGGGCCGGGAGCGCCGTCGCGGTCCCGGGCAGCTCCCCAAGCAGGGCGACGAGCGCCTCGGGTTCCACATCGATCGTGGCTGTCGGTCGGTAGGGCAGGAGGACATCGGGGAAGGCCGACAGGCTGGCGGGTCCGGCCGTTCCCCCGACGATGACGAGCCGGCCTCCTCCCGCGACCCAGCCCCGCAACGCGTCGATCTGTTCGGTGGTGAGGCCCGCTGAATCGGTGTCCTGCCAGACCAGTCGATCCAGGACACCCCAGGCCTCGACGCGGACGGGCAACTCTCCGATGCTCAGGGGCACGGTCAGGGGCGCCACGCTGTTCTGGTTCGGCAGGAGGTCGAGATCGCCGACGATGTCCCCTGGCTGCTCGGCCACGATGCCAACGACCAGCTGGGTAGCGTCGTGGACCGTGAACGTCGCCTTTGTCGTCGCAACGGTCCTGTCGCCCTCGACGAGGCTGATCTCGAGGTCGCGCCCGAATGCCGGTGGCTGGGCATACAGCCGGTAGGTCTTGTCCGACTGGGTCGGCAGATCGACCCGGGTGCCGAACCGGGTCCGGCCCTGGGCGCCGCCGGCAAGGCGCAGCTCGCCGCTGATCGCGGGCCCTGTGTTGGCGACGTGGATGTCGATCGCCATCCAGGATCCGACGCGGACGTGGCCGTCCATCAGGACGTTCGCCTCGATCGTCAGCCCGTCAGGCGCCTCCACCGCCAGCGCAGGCGTCGTGACGAGGCCCGCCAGCAGCGCGACGGCGACGGCGGCGCGAAGGAGACGGTTGGGCGGGACCGATCGTGGATGACGCACGCATACTCCGGTGACGGGAAGGCGGGGAGGATCGGAGCAAGGACGCCCGGACCCCCCGGAAAGTTGCGCTCGGCACCTGGCCGCTCGCGGTGGGGGACTTCAGCCCTCGCCAGTCGCGGTCCAAGCGGGACCTATCGTACGATGGAGGGGTCCCAAGCCCCGTCGGCCAGCCTGCCGTCATGCCGAGGAGCCCGTGCCCGAGGTCAGACCGTTTCGCGCGCTCCGTTTCGATCGATCCGTGGTTGGCGACCTAGGCCGCGTGTTGGCCCCGCCGTACGACGTGATCGGGCCCGACCTGCGGGCGACACTCGAGGCGCGCCACCCGGCGAACGTCGTTCGCCTCGACCTGCCGGTCGAGCAGCCGGGGGATGAGCCCGAAGACCGCTACCGACGCGCGGCGCGCACCCTTGCCGCCTGGCGGTCCGATGGGACGCTGCGCAAGGATCCCCATCCGTCCGTCTATGTCTACGAGCAGACCTACCAGGTGCCCGGGACGGACGTGGAGCGGACACAGCGCGGGTTCTTCGCGCGGCTCCGGCTCGAGCCTTTCGGGCCGGAGTCCGGTGTCCTGCCGCACGAGCGGACGCTGGCCGGCCCAAGGGAGGACCGCTACAAGCTGCTCCGCGCGACGGGCGTCAATACGAGCCCGGTCGTCGCGCTGTTCGATGACCACTCTGGTGATACCGCCAAGCGACTGGCCTTCGCGGCAGCGGGTCCGGCCGATCTCGAGGCGACCGACGATGATGGCGTCCGCCATCGACTATGGGCGGTGCCTGCCGACGGCGATGGCGCTCCGGCCGAGATCGCCGCCGCACTCGTCTCCGCAGCTTCGAGAGGCCCGGTCACCATCGCCGACGGACACCATCGGTACGAGACGGCGCTGCAGTACCGCGACGAGCGGCGGATGAGCCGGTCCTGCGAGGAGGATCCGGCGTTCGACTACCTCCTGACGCTGTTCCTCGAAACGAGCGGTGAGACCCTGACCGTCCTGCCGACGCACCGGATCGTGACGGGTGTGACCCGCGGCGGTGAGTCACTGGTCGATCGCGCCCGGGCGTTGTTCGACGTCGTGGAGGTCGATCAGGCGTCCGCACTGGTGGAGCCGTTCGAACGCGCCGGGCTGGAGTCGGGCGGCCGCGGGCGGTTCGGGCTCTGGACCAGGGAAGGTGGCGCGCTGCTCACGGCCAGGAGAGACGCGTTCGCGAGCCTGTTGCCGCCCGCTGGCGAGGCCCTTCGGTCGCTCGACGTATCGTTGCTCGGCATCGCGTTGGAGCAACTGCTCGGCGTGGATGCGGAGGCCGTTGCCAATGGCGCGGTTGCGTATACGAAGTCCGCCCGCGAGGCCATCGATGAGGTGGACTCGGTCGAGGCCGACGCGGCGTTCCTGCTCGAGGG
The DNA here is from genome assembly GCA_029240655.1 of Chloroflexota bacterium. GTDB lineage: Bacteria > Chloroflexota > Limnocylindria > Limnocylindrales > CSP1-4 > SPCO01. The sequence goes on along the minus strand of JARDZW010000107.1, from coordinate 3,200 downwards.
GACGCCGGTGGCGTCGATCCTGGCGGTCGCGCAGGCCGGTGACGTGATGCCCCAGAAATCGACCTATTTCTACCCGAAGGCCCTCAGCGGCCTCGTCATCAACCCGCACGAGTGGTGAACTTAGATGCCCGACACGATCCCCGATCCGATCCTCGCACGCGCCGTCCTCTCGCCGCCCAATGGCCGGCCCGTGCGCAAGGACGAGATCGAACTGCACGACCGCGGCATCTACATCGAGTCGTGGCTGCCCGAGCGGCGCTCCCGGCGCAAGCCGCTCATGTTCATCCACGGTGAGCTCGCCGGTTCGTGGCTGTGGGAGCGCTACCTGGGTTACTTCGCCGGCCGCGGTTGGGAAGGTCACGCGCTGAATCTGCGGAACCACTACTGGTCGCAGACCGCGGACCCCGCGACGCTCTCCTTCGACACCTACACCGAAGACGTGGTTGCAGCGCTGGACCGACTCGGTCCGACGACCGTCGCGATCGGCCACGGGATGGGCGCGCTGCTCGCGTTGAAGGCCGCGGAACGCGTCGCGATCTCAGGGCTGGTCCTGGTCGCGCCGGGGTTGCCGCGGGACCTTCGCCAGCCGGCCCGGCAGCATGAGCTGCGCGAGATCCCGGAGGTCTACGGCCGCAGCGTCATCGGCTGGGAGACGCTCCCCGAGAGGCTGCTGCGCGACGATCGCGACCTGACGCTGGCCGACATCCTCAAGATCCAGCACCTGCTCGGACAGAAGCCGCACGAGGCCGGGGCGGCGCGACGACAGGTCCTGGCGGGTGTGCCGGTCGATCGGCGGGTGGTCGCCCAGGTGCCCCGCCTGGTGATCGCCGGCGGCCTCGACCGAACGGTCAGCCTCGATGAGGCCGAACGGCTGGCCGAGTGGCTCGGTGCGGAGTACGAGCCCTTCGGCGCGCATTCGCACTTCGGCCTCGTTGCCGGCGAACAGAGCCACCAGCAGGTCGCCGAGGCGATCCGCGTGTTCCTCGAGACGCACCGGCTCTAAAGCGTCGCTCCGCCGCGCCCGGCGGTTGAGGCTTCGCGGGGTCGCTGGTATCCTTCGCCCCGGCGACGGCGTCCACCGCCGTCGTCTCTGCGCCGCATTCGTCTAGAGGCCCAGGACACCGCCCTCTCAAGGCGGAGATCACCGGTTCGAATCCGGTATGCGGTACCAATCTCGCCTGTTTCGGCCCGGTCCAGGCTCGGATCGGGCTTTCGGCTCGATGAGGGTGGTGGAGCCCTATTGGAGCCCTTATCGCCTCGGGTTTCGGCGCCGCGTCGTTGATCAATCGCGGGGGATCCGACTCTCTCGGAGCGCGCCGTCAGCGGGACAGGGCGAATCAGGAGGCTTGATCCGGGGGCTGGGACGCCTTGGCTGCGGTGGGCAACACGTGCCAGCAGCTGACCGACGGCGGCGGAGGCTCCGGGGGGCTCAGCACCTTCGCAGTTTGCGTGCCAACGATGCATGAAGCAAACCGGGCAGCCTGCTCCGGTCTGACGTGAAGATCAGTCGAAGGCGATTCTCGTCTCGCCCATCGCCAGCTCGGCGCGGACGGCCTCCGCCTCGGCGTCGAGGCCGAGCTCGTCGAACAGCGTGACTGCCTTCTGGAGGTGGGGCTCGGCCTCGCCCCAGAGCCCGGCGGCGCGGAGCGCCTCGCCCCAGGCCCGCTCCACGCGAGCGAGCTGCGGTCGCAGCCCCAGCTCCTTCATGATGCCGATCGCCGCCTCCGCGTCCGGTCGCGCCCCGTCGATATCGCGGCGCGCGACCGATGCCTCGGCGCGCTTTGCCAGGATCCCGGCTTCGCCGACCCGGTTGCCGATCGAGCGGGCAGTCTCAAGTGCCTCCTCCCAATCCCCGTCGTCCGCCGCGCCGAGGGCCGCCATGGTCGAGCCGAGCCACGCGAGCAGCGTCGGCCGCCAGACCCTTCGATCGACCACCGCCGAGACGTCCGATCCGCGCCTGAGCACGTCCCGCGCCTCGGTGTACTTGCCCAGGCGGTAGAACGCGTCCCCGAGGATCCACGAGCTCGCGACCATACACGCGGTCGCCCCCGTGTCCTCGGATTGCTTGACGCACCGCGAGGCGAGCGGAATCGCGCCCTCGAGATCGCCCTCCATCGAGCGAACCAGGGACTCCGCGATGAGCGCGTCGAGCTGCGCGATGAGGTCGCTCTCGCCGGCCAGTGCCGTCGCCTGTGCGGCGGCGGTGTCCGCCTTCTTGAACTCGCCGAGGTTCGCGTAGCCGATCGCGAGCGCACCCCGGGCGAAGGCAGGTCCGACCGTGTCCTGGCGGCCCTCCATCAGCGGCAGGGCCTCTTCCAGCTGGGCGGTGCCCATCCGAACGTCGCCGCCGAAGACATTGCTGAGCCCGATGAGCGCGAGTGGCATGGCGCCCAGGGAAGCATCGCCGATCGATTCGCCGACCTCCACGACCCGATCGAGCGAGCGCTTCACGATGGGCTCCGTGGCGGATTCACCGTTCAGAAGCCGCTGGAGGGCGATGAGCGTGTGGACGCGTCCGATCAGCTGGAGATCGCCGAGCTGCTCGGCGGGCTCGACGATGCGCTCGAGCGCGTCGGACGTCTCCTCCGGCGTCCGGATGCTGTAGCCCGCCTCCGCCCGGCCGAGGTCGACCTCGATGCGACGGCGCCGGCGCCGATCGGCTTCATCGGCCGAGAGCTCGACGGCGGCCGGGGCGGCCTCCTCGTCGGCGATCAGGCTCGCCGCCCGATCGAACGCCCCGTATGCCTCCTGGATGGCGTACTTGCCGAGCGCATGCTTGGCACCCCCCAGGTAGTACTCGATCGCGCGCTCGACCTCGCCGGCCTGCTCGAAGTGCATGGCCAGCACCAGGGCGAGCTCACCCGCGCGCTCCGGGTACAAGGCTTCCAGCGCCGCGCCGACCCGCCCATGGAGTTCGCGACGCTCTTGCTTGAGCAGAGATGAGTAGGCCGCGTCCTGGACGAGGCCGTGCCGGAACAGGTACTCGAGCTCCGGCCGGATCGACGCGAGTCGGATCAGGCCCTTCGCCTCGAGGACGTCCACCCGGCTGGTCGTGGTCATGGCTCGGCTCCGATCACTCGCTCCAGCACTCGAACCGGGAACTGGCGGCCGATCACCGCCGCGACCCGGAGGCTGCGCTTCGCATCGTCGGGCAGCTGGTCGATCCTCGCCAGCAGCAGCCCGTGCAGCGTCTCCGGGAT
>JARDZW010000106.1 GCA_029240655.1 Chloroflexota bacterium | reverse complement strand
GTCGCGCTGGTGGCGCTCGTGTTCGTGGCCACGCTGCTGCTTCTGCTCGGCGCGACACGCCTCGTGGATCGTGGGACAGCGTCGCCCGGGCCCGTCTCCAGCGTCGCCGGCGTCATTCCGTCGGCCAGCCCCTCGCCGACAGGCAGCGCGAGCCAGGCACCTGGTCCATCCAGCAGTCCCGGTAGCGAAACCGACACCCCGAGCGGCACGCCGCTTGCATCCCCGACCGGTGATCCAGTCTTGGTCGGCGCGGGCGACATCGGGCGGTGCGACTCGGAGGGCGACGAGGAGACTGCGGCGCTCCTCGACGGGATCGGGGGAACCGTGTTCACGGCTGGCGACAACGCCTACGAGAGCGGCACCGCTGAGCAGTTTCGCGAGTGCTACGACACCAGCTGGGGCCGCCATCGAGCTCGAACCCGGCCGGCTCCCGGCAACCACGACTGGGAGACGGCGGGCCTCGCTGGCTACTTCGATTATTTCGGGGACGCCGCCAAGGGACCGGGCGGGTCGTCATGGTATTCGTACGACATCGGGACCTGGCACGTCATCGTCCTCGACTCGGCGTGCGAGAACGTCGACGGATGCGGCCCAGGGTCGCCCCAGGGCAGCTGGCTGGCGGCCGATCTGGCGGCCAACCGTGCCGCGTGCACGCTGGCGATCTTCCATTTCCCGCGTTTCAGTTCGGGAGACCACGGTGACGCCCCGGAAATGGACGCCTTCTGGCGGCCGCTGTACGCAGCCGGGGTCGACGTGATCGTCAATGGCCACGACCACGACTACGAGCGCTTCGCTCCGCAGGACCCCGACGGACGTGTCGACGGGGACCGGGGCATCCGCCAGTTCGTCGCCGGCACCGGCGGGGCGCCGCTGCGCGACTTCACTCGGGTGGCGCCCAACAGCGAGCTGCGGGCGATCATCGGCCACGGCGTGCTCGCCTTGACCCTGCGCGGCGACTCCTACGAATGGGTGTTCATCGCGGCCGGTTCCGACTTCCGCGACCGCGGGACGACGCCCTGCCACTGACACCGATGACGCCTGCGACTGGTGGGCGGACAGGTTCGTCGTCAGCCCCCCGCGACGTCCCGGAGCGCACGGTCGAACGCCGGAGTCGATGCGTTCGAGCGCAGACGATCGAAATGCTCGCTCGCATACGCAACGAAATCGACGTCGAGCGTGCTGATGCCCTGCTGGAGCACGCCCCACATCGCCTCGCGGAAGTCGGACACCACGCGCATCAGCGTCAGGCGCGCCAGATGGTCGACGCGGCCCATGTCGCCGTACTCCGCCAGCAGGTAGACATCTTCATCCGGTGTCAGCTCGTGGTTGATGCTGAAGTTGCCAAGATCGAAGAACGGATCGCCCATCCCGGCGTACTCCCAGTCGACGATCCGGATGCGCTCGCCGTCGTCGATGAAGTTGGCGTTGAGGAGGTCGTTGTGGCACGGGCGCAGCTCGACCGGATTGGCGAGGCAGGCCACCTCGATCCGCCGGCCGATCTGCGAAGCGGCGTCGTACTCGGGCGGGATGCTGACGCCTCGGGCGGCCGCGAGCGCCCGGTACGCCTCGACGATCCGCAGCGGCACGAACAGCCCCGGGATCGGCGGTCCATCGTGGATGCGCCGAAGCGACTGGGCCACCCGCGCCAGGGTCTCCTGCTGGTGGACCGCCGCGTCACTGACCGGTGAGCCGTCGATGAAGCGCGTGACGAGGTAGCCCTCCGGCCGGATGAACGCCGTGACCTCCGGGCCGACGCCGACCGCGGCCGCCGCGACGGTCGCCGCGTACTCCACCTCGCGGCTGATGCCGAGCAGGTGGGTGTCGTTACCGGCAAGGCGGATGACGTAGCGATCGCCCGCACCGGGGATCGTGACGAGGAAGTTGCGGTTCGTGATGCCGCCGCTGAGGGCCGTCAGGACGAGATCGCGTCCGGCCAACTCCGGGATCCGTTGCATGGCCTCGACCAGCTCGTCGCGCAGCTCGCCGACCAGCGGCCCGTCGTCCGTCATCGCGCCCACCCTATCCGGGCGAAGACGAGATGCGGCGCGACGATCGCTCGCCGCGCCGCATCGCCTCCTCCCGAGAACTTCGTCGTCAGCCGATGACGGCCTCGCCGGTGGCGGGGTCGACCTCCACACGATCGTCGCGGCCCCGGGCGGCCACGGCGTAGTACACGATGCCGGCGATGAGGATCAGCAGCACGGTGCCTTCGAAGAATGGGATATCGGGCAGCCACGAGATCGGCTCGCCACCCGACGTGATGGCGGTCAGGGACGGGTTCGTGAGGTCGCGCAGGTCGCTTCCGAAGTTGCCGAACAGGGCGGGGTCGCTCCACAGGGCGAAGTTGATGATCATCAATCCGCCCCAGACGAGGGCCAGGATATTGATGATGAGACCCCATCCACCGAGCTTGAACCATGACCCTTCGCGCGGCCATCCACGGAGCCGCGCGAACAACACGCCGAGGTTGCACATGAAATACGACAGGTAGATCAGACCGGTGGCTCCGGTCGCAATGAGCCCCGGGCTATCGGTGATGAAAAACGGGATGGCGGCGAGCAGGCCCACCGCGACGGCAGCGTTGGTCGGGGTCTTGAACGTCGAGTTGACGTTGCCCCACAGCGAGCCGAGCGGGATACGCCGATCACGCCCCATCGAAAACATCAATCGTACGGTGGCCCCCTGGATCGCCAGGGTGCATACGAAGACCGCAACGAGGATGACGAACAGGTAGACGGATCCGAAGGTGTCGCCGAGCGCGGACTTGACGGCCGTCGAGATCGGGGACGGATCCGTGAGTGCGGCCGTCATGTCCGGCGTCGCCAGGATGATCGCGAGGAGGAAGACGGCACCGACGATGCCCGACAGCCAGATCGCGGAAAGGATGCCGCGTGGCGCCTGGCGGCTCGCATCGATCGTCTCCTCGCCGAAGGTGCCGGCGGTGTCAAACCCGTAGACCACGAACAGGCTCATGAACATCGCGATCGCGAAGACGGGCAGGTAGCCACCGGTTTCGGGCGTCTCGATGCCGGCCGTCGTGGTCAGGACCGACACGTCCTGGACCCGGAAGAACAGCAGCAGGATCAGCGCGAAGACGAGCATACCGAGGATCTCGGCCCCGACACCGATGTTATTGATGATCGACAGGAGCCGCGCACCTGCCCCGTTGATGACCGTCGTGATGATGAGCGTCACTAGCGCGTAGAACACCAGGTTGTTGAAGAACGGGAGCGGCGATGCTGCCTTCAGGTCGATCCCGAAGATGCTCGAGAGGACCAGCGGGACCGTGCCGGCGACGGCCGTCACGGTGATCACGCCGGCCCAGAAGTAGAACCATCCGGTGAACCAGCCAAGCGTCCGGTTGGCGAGGCGTTTCGACCACTGGTAGATGGACCCGGCGACCGGGAAGTGGCTCGCGAGCTCGGAGAAGTTCAGGGCGACGAACGTCTGGCCCAGGATGATGATCGGCCAGGACCAGAAGAACGCGGGGCCGCCGACGCCCCAGCCAAGGGCGATGAGCGTGAAGGTACCGGTCGCGACGCTGATGTAGCTGAACGCGACGGCGAAGTTGGACAGGAACCCCAGGGAACGCTGGAGCTCGGGCTTGATCCCGAGCGAACGCAGGTGGGCGTCGTCACGCGCGGCGACGTCCTGCGGATTGACGGATCCCGCCACGATCTCCTCCTCGTACCGCCGCGCTCCGGGCGCGGGGACTGCAAATGGGAGTTGACGCGAGGACGCCGGGGACGTCCGCCCGGCGCTCCCTCAAGCGGGGCGGAACTGCGAGAGGATAGCACTGCCTAGCCGCCCGTCAATGACGAGTTTTCGACGGTCTGCAGGGGCTTCCGGGACGCGGTGCCGCGGTCGCGCCGCCGCTACGGGTCGAGGCGATAGAAGCGGAACGCGTCGTGCTTGATCGGCAGGATCGTGAAGCCGCTGAATCCGGCCTCCCGCGCGATCGATTCGAGGGCGGCGGGCCTCAGGACGGTGCCCGTGCCGACCGAGGGCTGATCGGCGAGACCGTTGGCCAGGCACGAGACCACGCTGTATCCGTAGAAGAGCCGCTCGGTGTCGTCGCCGGGGGCCGTGAAGACCTCCGCCACGCGCTCGTCAGCGATCAGGACGGCGCCGCTCGGCTTCAGCAGCCTGCGAGCCGCGGCAAGCACCATCGTTGGCTGCGCCATGTCGTGCACTGCCTCGAAGATGGTGACCAGGTCGTAGCGACCCTCTCCCTCGGCGTCGGCGGCATCCGCGAACAGGAACGAGACGCGGTCATCGACGCCCTCGCGTCCGGCGTGCATCCGGGCCCGCTCGATCGAGCCTGCGTCGATGTCGAGGCCATCTACCTTGACCCCCGGGAAGGCGCGAGCGATCGAGATGGACGACCATCCGGTCCCGCAAGCCACGTCCGCGACCCGGCCTCCGCCGCCCCGCAGCTTCGCCGCGATGTCCGGGAGCGCCGAGATCCAGTCGCCGATGTAGTTCGCGAACTGTGGCCGGTTCAGCGCCGCCTGCGCCTCGATCACGTCGGGGCCGTAGTCGGCCCAGTCCACCCCCTCGCCGGTCCGGTAGGCCTCCAGCAACGCCGGCATCGTCTGCGCGCTGCCCGTGACGAAGCGCGAGATGGGGGCGGACCAGCCACGGGCTTTCCGGATCCAGGAGGACCGCGGCATGGCCATCCGGCAGCGCGTAGCGGCGGACCTCGGGATCGGCGGCGGTGTCGTCCACATCGAGGATCGCACCGACCGCCTGGTGCTCGAGCCACTCGCGCGCATAACGGGGATGGATGCCGGCCCGCTGGGCCAGCTCGGCCGCGGTCGCCGGGCCTTCCTCGGCCAGTGAGCGGTAGAGGCCGAGCCGATCGCCGAGATAGACGGCCTGCGTGTCCAGCGCCCCCAATGCGGCGGCCATGAGTCGACCGGCGAGGTCATCGCGCCGAGCCTCGGCGGTCGCGGCGTGGTCCGCGGTGACGGTCATGGAACGCCCCTCCAGTTCGGCGGCCTGCTTTGTGGACGTCCGCGCGGGTTAGCCGGCTGCGACGGCCTCGCGCAGCGCATCCGGGATCGGTCGGTGGAGCTCGACCGGGCGGATGTGGGCCGTGACCATCTCGCGCGTCCCGTTCACGCCGAGCTCCGTGTACAGGAACGAGAGCTTGCGGCGCTGCGTGGCCAGGATCTCGTCCTTGGTCGCGAGATCCCACAGCTCGCGTTTGAACGGGCCGATCGCCTTCTTGCGCGTCGTATAGATGAACTGCTCGTCGGTCTGATCCGGCTTGCGCTCGTCGGCGGCGTTGGCGGGACACCAGGCCTCGATGTCGCGGCGGAGGTCTTCCGGGAACGCCGGGTGGTCGTACAGCGTGTTCTGGAAGCCCGTCGCGAGATGGATCTCGGCAGCTTCGACCGCCGGGAACTGGTGGAACAGCTCGTCGGGCAGGGTGGACGCGCCGTGCTGGACCGCTCCGGATGCGCCGTACTCGCGTCGGGCGATCTCACCAAGCTCGCGCAGGACGTCGAAATCGAGCTTGACCTCCGCGACGCCGCCGTCGGGCAACGGCACCCCGCCGTGGCTCGTGCCCGTCTGGACGCTGACCTTGCTGACGCCGATCGCACCCGGCATACGCGCATCAAGCTCGCGTCGGTAGCCGTCGAGGTAGGCGCGCAACTCCTCGGCATTCGAATTCTGCGAGCCGACCTCGCCGATCTCACCACCGACGCTGACGGTGACCCCGTCGGTCTCGAGCGTCCGGATGAGCGCGGTCAGCTCGGCGGCACGCGTGTAGTTCTCGCGCTGCTGCTCATCGACCGTCGGTTTCGAGAGGTCCACGAGCGTCGAGGAATCGATGTCGATGTTGCGATAACCGGCATCGATCGCCAGGCGGCAGGCGCGCCGGATCTCCTCGGTCATCGCTTCGGGGTCGGCGGCGTACTTCTTGGCGTTGAACTGGTAGTGGTCGCCCTGGATGAACACCGGGGCGCGCCAGCCGGCGGCGATGGCCCCGGCCAGGACCGAGGTCGCGAAGTCGATCGGGCGCTGGTACGTATAGGTCTGCTCGCTGCGCGCGATCTCGAAGATCACGGCACCGACCTCGGCGCTCGCGGCGGCCTCGAACGCCGTGCGCGCCATGTCGAACGTCTGGGCGCGCAGGTTGATCGCCGGCACCGTGAAGCCCGCCACCTCACCGCGGCTGCGGGCCGTGTACAGGTCCTGGATGCTCGCGCTGTGGGCACCCAGCGCCTGACTCGCCTCCCAGACGATCCACTGGGCCGCGGCCGTCGTCGCCTCGTCCGTCGAGAACGCCGCGGTCCAGGCGAGATCGCGGATCGCCGTGGATCGGAAGGCCGGCTCGTCGTCGATGACGAGCAGGTCGCCGTCCAGGTGCACGGCGGCGCGGATGATCGAAAGCAGGTCGGCGGTCGAGGTCGCGACGTGGGGCATCGGCGGGGCGTCTCCTTGAAGGTGTTCCCCGTCATGGTACGGCGCGACCGGCGGGCAGTGCCGCCGGCCGCGGCCCTCACCAGTAGCGCGCGGTCGCCATCGTGACCACGGCCGTGCCCAGCAGGGCGAGGTCGGCCAGGGCGAAGGTGCTGAGCTTGCGGCGGATCGCCTCGAGCTCGGAGGTGTGGGCCACCGTGGCGATGCCCCCGGTCTCCGCCACCTCGGCCTCGATGGCCGCGGCCCGCTTGCCGGCCGGCCCGACGACCACGCCGCCCCAGACAAGCGACACGATCGCGGCCACAGCCCCGATCGTGAAACCGATCCCGCTGGGGCTCGTGATCCATTCCATCTGGAAGCCGCCCGAGGCGCGGAAGTACAGCAGTCCGCCGGCAAGGACGGTCGTGATGGCGGCGATCTCGAAGTAGCGCGCAGCCTTGCCTTGCGTCAGCAGGGTGGTCATGAACGCGTCACCGTCCGCGCCGCGCAGCCGGGCCGTCCTGGTGACGAGGAGGATCATCACGAACGCGCCGCCTACCCAGGCGGCGCCGGCGACGACGTGGGCGAGTCGAAGGAGGATGAGGCCGAGGTCCATGGGTCGAAGGCTCCTTGTGCGTCGGTACCGGCAGTGGTGGTGCTGTCCGGAGCCTCGGGGCAGCGCCGCGCTCAGACCATCGACGCTCGCCGCAGCGCGATATGGACGTTCGTCAGGGCGATCAGATCTGCGGCTTCACGACCATGAGGAAGACGATCGTCACGATGAGGAGCCCCATTCCGATGCCACCGCGCTGGATGCGACCGACCAGCGCCATGAGCTCGGGTGGAGGGCCGCTGGCTCCAGCCGGCGGCGGCGTGGACGTGAGGTCGATCGCCCGTTCGACCAGCTTGCGCTGCACGAAGAAGCCATAGCCATAAGCGACGAGATAGAGGACGATCGCGAGAGCGAGCCACCAGAACGGGCGCTCGAATGGGTTGATCCCCCGAACGGCGATGATGGCGAGGCCCGTGATCGGCAGCGTGAAGCCGATCGGCAGGACGCGCTTCGTCGTCATGGCGTGAGAGACCCGCGTCGCGAAGTTGGCATGCTGCGGTTCCGCACCACCCATCGTTCCCACGATCGAGAACGCGAACGCCGGTCCGAAGGCCACGATGGCCCCGAGCACGTGCAGGAACAACAGCCAGGGGAACAGCCAAGCCAGATCCATCGAACCCTCCCTCACGTTCGCGGCCGACCCGATGGCCCACCGACGGAGGATAGCCCTACGACACCCGCTTCGAGCGCCGTCCGACGAAGTCCACCAGCACGTACTCCCCGAGCCGTTCCGGCGTGGCGTAGAACGCCCGCCCACGATTGAGCTTGGTCATATGGGCCACGAACTCGGCAAGGGCACGTGACCGCTCGAGCATGAACGTGTTGATCGTGATGCCCTCCTTCGTGCAGCGCTGCACTTCGCGCAGGGTCTCGCTGATCGTCCGGCGCGTCGGCGGGTAGCTGAACTCGACCTGGCCATCCTCGAAATGGGCGGTCGGCTCGCCGTCGGTGATGACCACGATCTCCTTGTTCGCCGATGCCTCGCGAGCGAGGATCCGGCGCGCCAGCAGCAGGCCATGCTGGAGGTTCGTGCCGTACTCGTAGCCGTGCCACGACAGCTCGGCGAGAGCGCCGGGCCGGATCTCCCGGGCGTAGTAGGCGAAGCCGATCACCGTCAGGTGGTCGCGCGGGTACTGGGTCCGAATCAGTGTGTCGAGCGCGACCGCGACCTTCTTGGCCGCAAGGAAGCAACCGCGCAGGAGCATGGACCGGCTCATGTCGACCAGGAGCACGGTCGCCGTCCGGGTGAGCTGCTCGGTCCGGTACACCTCGAAGTCGGCGGCCGTCAGTCGCACCCCGCGGGCGCCGCGGCGGACCGGGGCGTTCTCCTCGCGAGCGAGCGCGTTGGCGAGCGTGCCCCGCAGGTCCAGGTGGAAGGGGTCGCCGAACTCGAACGGCTTCGTGGTCTCCTCGCGCTCCCCGCCACGGCCGCCACGCTCGAGCCGATGGCCGCCGAAGGCATCGCGCTCCAGCCGGGCGAACAGGTCGTCGAGCACCTTCTGGCCGATCTTCCGGCTGCCCCGTGGGGTCAGCTCGAGATGCTCGCCGTCGCTGGTCAGGTACCCGGCTTCCTCGAGCCGTCGGGCGAGGTCATCGAGCACGTCGAGGTCGCGGACCGCATCGTCACCCAGGAGCTCGCGCACCTGGTCACGGTCGATGTCGGCGAGGTCGCCGGGGGCATCGACGTCGGTGAGTGCGTCCTCCAGCCGTTCCATCGCCTGGAGGCGGGCGATCTGGGCGAGGGCGCCATCGAGCGTGAGCGACTCGTCGCCATCGAAACGAACCCGGTCGCCAAGCCCGCCGGGCATCAGCATGTCCAGGTTCGAAGCGAGCTCGGCAAGGTCCAGCAGGAGCCGGTCGTCGCGCAGGAGCGCCTCCATCATCGACTCGAGCTCGGCACGCTGCTCGGGGCTCATCGAGCGCATGAGCGATTGCATCGCCGCCATGCGCTGCGCCAGCTGGTCGATGATGTCGTCGAAGCTCTGGGCCCCTGGGAAGAACCGGCCGTGCTTGGCGAGGAAATCGCGCACGTCCGGGTCGCCGCCACCGATCCGCTCACGGATGAGTCCGTTGAGATCGCGCACCATCTCGCGGTTCGCGGCGAGGTCCTCGGGCGTGATCGACCGGATGGCGTCACTCATCCCGCCAACGAACTGGTCCAGGACCTGCTTGCCCAGCCGCTCCACGAGCTCGTCGAAGCGGGAGCGCGCGTCGGGCTCCAGGAAGTCGTACTCGCGCAGGTCGCGGATCCGCGCGCCCACGTCGTGCGGCAGGGCGTCGAGCTGATCGAGCCGCTTCGCGGCGACATCGCG
>JARDZW010000015.1 GCA_029240655.1 Chloroflexota bacterium | reverse complement strand
ACGCGTCGCTGGCACATCCGCCGGCGCTCGCGCGTCACGCCGAGCCCAACCGAATGACCCGCCGGTTCCGCCTCCCGTTCGTCCGCCGAGTCTCCACGCAGTCGGTCGGCGGCGCCGTGATCCCGCCGGATCCGCGCCAGCACCTGGCCGGTCAACTGGATCCGTCGATCGATGCGCTGCGCGCGTCGCTCGCCCCGCATCGCCGACGCCTGTGGCTGCGGCGCATGGTGCGTCGTGCCTGGATCGCCCTGGCGGGTGTCGTGGTCGCCGAAGCGTTCCTGTGGACGCTCGCCCGGTTCATCCCGCTCGAGGCGGCACCGGTCATCGGTGCCGCGATCCCGGTCATCGGTGTGCTCGCGCTGCTGGTCGCGGTCGTCGGGGCGCGACCGTCGCTGGGCGAAACCGCCCTGGCCGTCGACGCCGAAGGTCGCCTGGGAGACCGGGTGTCCAGCGCACTCGAACTCGCCGTCGGGTTCCCGGCTTCCGCCACGCCACCGGCCGACGACGCTGCGCTCGATGTGCCGCACGAGGGCCCGTTCGACGAGGCTGTTGAGGCCGATCGCTTCGTTCGCCGGCAGCGCCGCGACGCATTGGTCGCCCTGCGCACGGTGTCGAGCCTGTTCAAGCCGCGCTTCTCACGATCGCCCGCGCTCACCTCCCTGGCTTCGGCTGCGCTCCTCGGGGCGGTCCTCCTCGTGCCGAATCCCCAGGACCTGGTGATCGCTCAGCAGCGTGATGTTCGTGAGGCTGCCGATCGCCAGGCCGATCGCCTCGACGAGCTCGCCGAGGACCTGGAGTCGAAGGGCGGCGAGGCCGAGGACCCGCGGACCGAGCTCGCCGAGGAACTGCGGGAGCTGGCTCGCCAGCTGCGCGCGCGGCCGGACGAGCTCGCGGTGAACCTGCGCCAGCTCGGCGCGGTCGAGAGCGAGGTCCGTTCCCGCGTCGATCCCTCCACCGAACAGAGAGCCTCCGCGATGACGTCACTCGCCCGGTCCCTCTCGCGCGCCGCGAGCGGGAACCCGGAGGCAAATCGCGAGGGCGACCCGGAGAAGACCCGGGAGGATCTGGAGGAGCTCGGTGACAAGCTCGATGAGCTGACGCCCGAAGAACAGCGCGAACTGGCCCGAGAGCTCGCCGAGATGGAGTCGACGGCGTCAAGCGCGGACGGCGGCGCGGCCACCGCCCTTCGGGACGCGGCGCAGAGCCTCGCCCAGGGTGATACCGCGGGCGCCCGCTCCGCGCTCGATCGGCTCGGCGAGTCGATGACCGGAGCCCAGGCAAGCATCGAAACGAACCGGGATCTGGCCGAAGCGGCGTCGCGCCTGCAGGACGCTCGCCGCGACCTGGCCGATGCCGGGCGGCAGGGTCAAGGTCAGCAGGGTCAAGGGCAGCCGGGCCGGGGGCAGGGCCAAGGTCAGGGTCAAGGCTCCCCTGCTCCGGGGCAGGGCCAAGGTCAAGGTCAAGGTCAAGGCCAGGGGCAAGGTCAGGGTCAGGGCCAAGGCCAGGGGCAGGGGCAAGGCCAGGGGCAAGGCCAGGGTCAGGGCCAGGGGCAAGGTCAGGGTCAGGGCCAAGGGCAAGGTCAGGGTCAGGGCCAGGGGCAAGGTCAGGGTCAGGGGCAAGGCGCCATCGGTGGTGGTGGCTCGAACGCCCGGAGCCTGGGGCAGGGCACCGGCGGCAACGGCCTGCCGGGCGCCCCGACCGGCGCCAACCGCGCTGCCGAGCTCGGCGAGGACGCCTCGTCCGTGTTCGCTCCATTCGATCGTGTCGGCCGGCCCGGTGATCCGTCGTACGTGGCGGGCACCGGTGGCGACGGACAGACCCAGCAGGGGAACCAGACGGGGACCGGCACCGACAACGGCGCGTTGACCCCATACCAGCAGGTCTACGCGGACTTCGAGCGCTATGCCCAGACGTCACTCGATCGCGGCTACGTGCCGCTCTCGGTCAAGGACTACGTCCGGGACTACTTCAGCTCCCTCGATCCCTCGAACTAGCAACACCGGCCGTCAACACGGTCGCTGACACCACACCGGAGGCCTCATGGAAGCGACCGCAACCAACACCGATGCCCGCCTCGCTCCGGAGGCCTTCGCCGAGCGCGCCCAGGCCATCGAGCGCGAGGTCGGTCGCGTCATCGTCGGTCAGCGCGAGCTGGTGCGCCAGACACTGACCGGCTTGCTCGCGAACTCCCACGTCCTGCTCGAGGGCGTGCCGGGTCTCGGCAAGACCATGCTCGTGCGGACGATCGCCGACGTCATCGACTGCACGTTCAACCGCATCCAGTTCACACCGGACCTGATGCCGGCCGACATCACCGGCACGAACATCCTCATCGAGGAGGATGGCCAGCGGATCTTCAAGTTCCAGGCGGGCCCCATCTTCGCGAACCTGGTGCTGGCCGACGAGATCAACCGGGCCACCCCCAAGACCCAGTCGAGCCTGCTCGAGGCGATGCAGGAGCACCAGGTGACCGTGGCCCGCCAGCGCTTCCCGCTGGATCCGCCGTTCTTCGTCCTGGCGACCCAGAACCCGCTCGAGATGGAAGGGACCTACCCGCTTCCGGAGGCGCAGCTGGACCGGTTCATCTTCAAGGTCATGGTGCCGTTCCCGTCCGAGGAGGACCTGATCTCGATCATGGACCGAACGACGGGCTCCGAGAGCGTGACGGCCTCCAAGGTCTGCACCGCGGCCGAGATCGTCGAGATGCAGCGACTCGCCCGGGCCGTGCCGATCGCGCCCCACGTCACGGCCTATGCGGTCAGCATCCTTGCCGCGTCCCATCCCGACCAGCCGCGCGCGCCGGGGCTCGTCCGCGACTACGTCCGCTACGGCGGGTCGCCGCGTGGCGCCCAGGCGCTCGTGACCGCGGGCAAGATCTACGCCCTGCTCGACGGCCGGTTCAACGTGTCGACCGACGACATCCGGGCAGTGGCGATGCCGTCGCTCCGCCACCGCATCATCCTCAACTTCGAGGGAGAGGCGGAGGGCATCACGACCGAGGCCACGGTGCGGGCCATCCTCGACGCCGTCGCCGTCCCGACCGTCGAGTAACCACGACACCATGACCGAGCGAACCGGCCCCGAGCCGGGGGCGTCATCGCCCACGGCCATCGCGGCCGGGACGCGCCCGGTCTTCCTGCCGTCGGAGGTCGACCCGACCGTCTTCGACGAGGCATTCCTGCGCCAGCTCGAGCGTCTGCTCCTGCTGATGCGCTCGCCCGTCCGCGGCGGTCTCAAGGGTGGCCGGCGCAGCGTCAAGCGCGGTCAATCGGTCGAATTCGCCGACTACCGCGACTACACCCCCGGCGACGACCTCCGTCAGCTCGACTGGAACGTCTACGCCCGGCTCGAGAAGCTGTTCGTGAAGCTGTTCGTCGAGGAGGAGGACATCACGGTCACGCTCCTCCTGGATGCCTCGGCGTCCATGGCGACCGGCCACCCCGACAAGCTCACGTTCGCCAAGCGCGCGGCGGCGGCCCTCGGGTACATCGGGCTGGCCAGCGAGGATCGCGTGGCGGTCAGCGCGCTGAGTGGCCGGGTCGCCCGCCGGCGAGCCGCCCTCCGCGGCTCCGGCCGCGTCTTCCGCCTGCTGGCCGACCTGTCCTCCATCCAGCCCGCGGAGGGCCCGACGGATCTCGTCGCTGCAGCCCGTCACGCGGCCGCACAGCTACACGGACGGGGCGCGGTCGTCCTGCTCAGTGACCTGCTGGATCCGGGCGCCGACCGCGTGATCCGCGAGCTCGCCGCGACGGGCTCCGAGTTGATCGTCCTGCATGTCCTGTCGCCCGACGAGCTCGACCCCGCGCTCGAGGGAGATCTTCGCCTGGTCGACACCGAAACCGGCGAGCGGGTCGAGATCACCGCCGACCTCGCGACCATCGATGCCTACAAGGCCCGGCTCGCGGGCTGGAAGGAAGGCTTCGCCGACGTCGCGGCCAAGCGCCGGGCGAGCTACGTGGATCTCGCGTCCGATGTGAACCTCGCCGAACTGATGTTCGCCGAGCTGCGCCGGCGCCGGGTGCTGGGCTAGACGGTCATGCCGTTCACCACGCCCCTCGCGCTGCTCGGACTGCTGTTCATCCCCGCGGTCATCGCCATGTACCTGCTCAAGCTCCGCCGCGATGAAGCCGTGGTCCCATCGACCCTCCTCTGGACGCGCCTGGTGGCGGATGTCGAGGCCAACGCACCCTGGCAGAAGCTCAAGCGCAGCCTGCTGCTGCTCCTCCAGCTCCTCCTCGTGGTCATCCTGGCGCTGCTTGCAGCCAGGCCGTTCGTGGAGCGGCCGGCGGGTCTGGCGCGGGACATCGTCCTCGTCCTGGACACCTCGGCCAGCATGGCCGCCACGGACGTCGTGCCGGACCGTCTGACGGCAGCCAAGGTCGCCGCGACCGAGGCGCTGAAGGACCTGCCGACGGGCGGCAAGGTCAGCGTCATCGCCGCCGGTCGGAGCGCTCGCATCGTCGTGAACGAATCGACCGATCTGAGCCGCGTCCGCCAGGCGATCGACGACGTCGCGGTCAGCCAGGGCAGCGGGGATCTCGGTGATGCGCTGGAGCTGGCCTCCAAGCTCGCGGCGCGCTCCGGGGACGCGCAGGTCCTCGTGGCGACGGACGCCGCGCTCGCAACCGATCCGACCGGGCGGGTCGCTGCCAGGGTCAAGGTCCTTCCGGTCGGGCGGGACCGCAAGAACCAGGCCATCGTCGCCCTGGCTGTGAAGACGTCGCCCTCCGCGGTTTCGCGATCCGTCTTCGTGAGCGTCGCAAACGTCGACCTCGAACGGACGACGCGCCGGCTCGAGCTGTGGGGCGATGGCAGCCTGCTCGAGGTCCGTGACGTTCCGCTCGAGGCGCAGGCGCGGGCAAATGTGATCGTGGACGACATCGACCGCAACGTTCGCACGCTCGAGGTCCGCCTCGTCGGCAGCGATCCGGCCGTCGTGACAGCGCCCGACCAGCTGGCCGTCGATGACCGGGCGTGGGCCGTCATCCCGCCCGACCGGACACGCCTGATCCTCGTCGTCGGCGAGGGCGATCCGTACCTCGAGACCGCCCTTTCCTACCTCCCGAACGTCGAGCTCTTCGGCGTGGCGCCCAACGAATACGGGCCCAAGACGCAGCGCCAGGACGGCCGGCCGTGGGACCTCGTGATCTTCGAGGGCTTCCTCCCGGCGACGCTGCCGCGCTCCCCGATCCTCGCGATCGCTCCTCCGCGCACGAGCGACCTCGGGCAGGTGGCCGGTCGGTTGACGAACCCCGGGATCGGGAGCCTGGATCCGGATGAGCCGGTCCTGCGCTTCGTCGACTTGTCCACGACGCACATCGCCGAGGCCTCGCGGCTGACCACGCCGGATTGGGCGCGCACGATCATCCCGGGCCCGCGCGGTGCGCCGTTGCTCTACGCCGGCACCCGTGACGGGCTGCCCAGCGCCGTCCTCGCGTTCGAGCCCCGCCGCTCCGACTTGCCACTCCAGGTCGCCTTCCCGATCCTGCTCGCCAACCTGACGGGCGAGCTCCTCGGGTCCACGACAGCGCCCAGCGAAGCCGTGGAGCCCGGCACGCCGGTCGAGCTGGCCATCCCGACAGGTGCGATCGGCGTGACGGTGACGGGGCCGGACGGCAGCATCACCGAGCTCGTACCGGGTACCAGCGGCGGGTCCGCGGTCAGCTTCGCCGCGACGGACCTGATCGGCGTTTACACGGTCACGCCGCTCGTCGACCCCGACGCGTCGCCTGCGCCGTCGGCAAGCGCCGGCACGGGTTCGTCGCCGAGCCCCAGGGCGAACCCGTCGGCCGCAGGTTCACCGGGCGCCTCGGCCGGCGCCGGCGCGAGCCCCCCGCCCGAGGACCCCCTGGCCCCGGTGCAGTTCGCGGTCGACCTGTTCGATGTCGATGAATCAACGATCGCCCCGGGCTCCGCGGCTGCGATCGAGGCGCTGGGCGTGACGGCTGCGGCCTCGCCGGACCCGGGCACCGGGGCGGCCACGACCGAGCGCCCGACGACCCGCGACGAGCTGTGGGTACCGATCGTCCTGCTCGTGCTGACATTCCTGTGCGTCGAGTGGGCGCTGTATCACCGTGACGGGCTCACCCGGCTCAAGCGCTCGCTGACGACCCGGCTTCGGCGCGACGCGGGCGGAGCCGCCTGATGGGCTTCAGCTTCGAGGCACCCGTCGCGCTGCTCCTGCTGATCCCGGCACTGGCCCTGACCTTCGCGCTGTACCTGAGCGCCCGCCGCCGGCTCGGGGCGGGGCGGCGAAGAGTCGCTCTCATCGTCCGGACCGCGCTCCTGGCCGCTCTTGTCTTCGCGCTCGCCGGCTTCCGGATCGTCCTGCCCGTCGATCGACTCGCGACGGTGTTCGTGGTGGACCTCTCGGACTCGGTCGGGAACGACGGCCGCGAGGACGCGCTCGCGTTCCTGCGCGAGACCCTCGATGTCATACCGGACGGGGACGTGGCGGGGATCGTCGCATTCGGCAAGGAGGCGCTGGTCGAGCGCCTGCCATCGGACCTCGGCGAGATCGATCGACTCGCGTCCACCCCGGTTCGCTCGGCCACCGATGTCGGGGCCGCGCTACGGCTGGCGAGCGCGCTGTTCCCCGACGATGCGCAGAAGCGCATCGTCCTGCTGTCCGACGGCAACGACACGACCGGCGGCGGGCAGGCCGAGGCTGCGTTGGCGGCGACACGTGACATCCGGATCGAGACGCGCCTGATCGGACTTGGTGCCACCGACGAGGTGCTGGTCGAACGGCTGATCACGCCGTCCACCTCGAACCTTGGGGACTCGGTCGAGGCGATCGCCGAGATCCGTTCCTCGGTCGCGCAGCCGGCCACCGTCCGCCTGTTCGTGAACGGCGAGATCGCCGACACCCAGCGCCTGAACCTGGAGGCCGGCATCACCCGTGTCATCTTCGACATCGAGCCCACGGAGGCCGGCTTCCACACGTTCCGAGTGGTCGTCGAGGCGGGGCGCGACACGTTCAGCGAGAACGACCGGGCCGACTCGAACACGATCGTGAAGGGCGAGCCGCGGACCCTGGTCCTGGCCGGCAATGAGGCCGTGGCCACGGAGCTGGTCGACGCGCTGATCGCGCAGCGCCAGAAGGTGGAAACGATGGTCCCGGAGCAGCTCCCGACCGATTTCGCGGCACTCGCGACCTACGACAGCGTCGTCCTGGTCGACGTGCCGCGGGTCCGCTTGTCGGACCGCCAGCTGGCGGCGCTGCAGGTATATGTCCGCGACCTCGGCAAGGGTCTCGTGATGATCGGCGGGCCGGACAGTTACGGAGCCGGCGGCTACCAGCGGACGCCGCTCGAGGAGACGCTCCCGGTCGACATGGGCGTCCGGGACCGCCAGAAGCAACCCGATGTCGCGCTGGTCGTGGTCATCGACCAGTCGGGATCGATGGATGCGTGCCATTGCAACACGTTCGACGGCGGCGCCGGCGGCGGAGGGACGGGCATCGGCGGGGTGCGCAAGGTCGATATCGGCAAGGAGGCGATCCTGAGGGCGGCGGCCGCCATGACGGAACGGGACGAGCTCGGGGTCGTGTCCTTCAACGAGCAGGCCCACTGGGTCGTGGACACCCAGCCGCTCGGTGGCATCACCGACCTGCAGGGCCAGATCGCGGGCCTCCAGCCGGTCGGCCAGACGAACATCTTCGCCGGCCTCGAGCAGGCCGTGGAATCCCTCGAGGGCGCGGTCGCGACGCGGCGCCACATCATCCTGCTGACCGACGGCTGGTCGAGCTCCGGGCAGTACGACGCCATCCTCGATCGCATGAAGGCCGCCGGCATCACGCTCTCGACGGTCGGCGCGGGTGGAGGCTCCAATCCGTTCCTCGAGGGCCTCGCGACGCGCGGCGGGGGCCGCTTCTACGACGCGGCGAATCCGTCGAGCATCCCGGACATCTTCCTCAAGGAGACCCAGCAGGTCTCCGGCCAGCAGATCGTGGAGGAGCCGTTCTTCCCGATCCTGACGTCCTCCTCGCCGATCATGCGCGGGCTCGACGAGGGCATGCCCAGGCTGCGCGGGTACAACGGGACGACCGCCAAGCCCGCGGCCCAGACCGTGCTGGTGACCGCTCGAGACGACCCGCTCCTTGCTCAGTGGCAGTACGGGCTTGGGCGATCCGTGGCGTGGACGTCGGACACGACCGGGCGCTGGGCACGCGACTGGGTCGGCTGGAGCGGCTTCTCGCGGTTCTTCAGCCAGCTCGTGTCGTGGACATTCCCAGGCGAGGAAACCGGCGGCATCGAGGCGGTGTTCGACACGCAGGGCGGCCAGACCACGCTCCACGTGGAGTCCGTGGAGACGGACGGTTCGCCGCGCGACTTCTACGACACGACCGCGGTCGTCGTCGGCCCGGACTTCCAGCCGAGCGATGTCTCGCTCGTGCAGATCGCCCCGGGGGTGTACGAAGCTCCACTCGGTGAGATCGACCCGGGCGCCTATGCCATCCGAGTCACCCAGACTCGGCCGGGCACGTCGCCGCTGGGTCGCACGGTCGGACTCGTCGCACCGACCGCCGCCGAGTACCGGCAGCTGGGCCCGAACGAAGCATTCCTCGGCGCACTCCGCGCGGCCACCGGCGGGGCCGTCGTCGAGACGCCGCTCGATCCATGGCGTCACGACCTGCTCACGACCTCGCGTTCGACCGACCTGTGGCCGTTGCTGCTCGTGCTGGCCCTGCTCCTGTGGCCGCTCGATATCGCGCTGCGGCGCGTGTCGGTCGGACGGCGCGAGTTCGCCGCCGCCGGGGCGTGGGTGCGCGCCATCCCGAAGCGTCGGCGCCGGGCGGCGCCGCGCACGGCCGCGGGCGAGGGTCTGTTCGCGGCACGCGAACGGGCCACGTCGGCATCGGTGCGGGCGGCGATCGCGCGGGCAGATGCTGGGCCGACCGAGCCCTCGCCGTCGGTCGCCGCGCCGTCGGGAGCAGGCGGGACGCTCGGGCCAACTACCGGCCCGGCCGCGACACCGGATCTCGTGACACCGAAGCCCTCGACGGCGGCAGCGAAGACCCCGGCCGCACCCCCCGCGGCCGCGCCGGAGCGGACGCCGGCTCCGCCAGCCGCGGCCGCACCCGCATCCCCAGCCGACACGATGGCCCGCCTGCGAGAAGCCAAGCGGCGCGCCCAGGAGCGCTGACCGCCGATCTCAGGCGCCGGTGATAGCCTCGCACCCATGCCCCTCCGCCGACGATCCCCGTCACTGGCTGTGATGCTCCTGACCGTGGCGTTGGTCGGAGCGTGCGGGACGATCTCGACGACAGCTCCCGCCCCGACGCCAGCCGACTTCCAGGGCATCGCCAGCGAAGTCACGAAACGCGGCATCGCGATCGACCACATCGTGTCGGGCGACGCCGGCTGCACGGACCCCGTCCTCATCCCCACGGCCATCGGATTCGACGCCAACGGGCTCGACCAGGCGGCGCCAACGCGCATCTACTTGTATGTCTTCCGCGATCGCGCAGCGTTCGAGCGGCTGCGCGGGACCATCGACGGCTGCGCCCGGTCGTTCGTGACCGACCCTGAGACCTTCGAAACCATCGAGCAATCGCCGTTCGTCGTCGCCGCTCAAGGCCCGTGGGCGCCCGAGTTCGAGGCAGCCCTGCGCGAGTCCCTGGAGGTCGCCGCCGGCACCGGAAACTAGCCGCGCGGGCTCGCATCAAGCGATGCGGGCCGCGTCGTTCCCGTGGCGTGGCACCGATGACGATGGTCCGGTCCCCTGTTTGGGACCGCTCCTCCTTCCCATGCGGACCGGGACGACCGGGCCACGGTCCGGTGGCGTCCGGGTGGGGATGCTGCGGTCATGTCTACCCAGGCCCGTGCCGCCCGGTCGCTGCTCGCCCTCGCCCTCATCACGAGCCTTGTCGGGGCCGCGACCCCCTCGGCGGTCTTCGGACGCCAGCCGGTCGTCGCGAGGGTCGCAAGCGCGGCCGCGAGCGCGCCGCGGCCCGGTCCCGACGCCCACGACGTCAGGAGCGCGCCCGCTGTCGTCCGCCGAGCCGTCGACGATCGCACGACGCTCGTACCGGCGCCGGCCGCCCGCGTCGCCTGGGTGTCCCGCGCGATCCCGGACGTTCCCGCGCCGAAGCCGAGATCGGTCTCCAAGGCCGGGCTCGCCGCGGGTGGCTCCGGCGGCTCGAGTCCGTCGAGCTTCAAGGGTCGCAACCATGTCTGGATCCCGGCGCTCGGCATCGATCGGTCGGTGTCGTTCTTCTCGTGCTCGTCGACGGCCTATCCGGCCAACCGCGTCTATCGATGGGGCTGCGCTGGCGGGAACAACGTCTACCTGTTCGGCCATGCCCATAGCGTGTTCAAACCGCTCCACGACGCGTATGTGCGCGGACGGCTGTCCAAGGGCATGAAGGTCGTCTACGCCGACGGCAACGGCCGGGTCAGCACCTACGCGGTCGCGTGGTGGAAGGTCACGACGCCGGACAAGGGCGGCTTCGCCTACGCCGGCCAGTCCCGGCCGAGTCTCACGCTCCAGACATGCGTCGGCTCCAGGAGCCAGTACCGCCTGATCGTCCGACTGCTCAAGGTCTAGCGGCTACCGCCGCCGCAAGGTCGCGGCTCAGACGACGCGCAGTCCCAGCACCTTCCGCGCGATCACCAGCCGCTGGATCTGACTGGTCCCCTCCCCGATCTCAGTCAGCTTCGCGTCGCGCATGAAGCGCTCCACGGGATAGTCGGTGACGTAGCCGTAGCCGCCGTGGATCTGGATCGCGGCATTCGTCGCGCGGGCGCTCACCTCGGACGCGAGCAACTTGGCCTCGGCGGCCACGAGCCCGTAGTCACGCCCCTGGTCCTTGAGCCAGGCGGCCTTCCAGACGAGCGCGCGGGCCGCCTCGATCTCGGTGGCCATATCGGCGACCATGAACGCGACGCCCTGGAACGATCCGATCGGGCGCCCGAACTGCTCGCGTGTCTGCGCATAGGGGATCGCGGCGTCGAGCGCGGCCTGGGCCAGGCCGACGGCCAGGGCGCCGATCGAGATGCGCCCACCGTCGAGGATCTTGAGGAACATACGAAAGCCATCCCCGCGGTCCCCGAGCAGGTTCGCCACCGGGATCGCCGCCCCATCGAAGCGCAGCTCGCCGGTGGCCGAGGCGTGCAGTCCGAGCTTGTCTTCCAGCCGGCCGATCGAGAACCCCGGTGTATCGGCTGGCACGATGAAGGCGCTGATCTCGGCGTCGCCCTTCGTCGTCTCACCGGTACGCGCGGTCACGATGTAGGTCCCGGCCTGCCCGGCGTTCGTGATGAAGCGCTTGGCGCCGTCGAGCACCCACTGACCGCCATCCGGACCGTCCTCGGATCGAGCCGTCGTCCTGGTCCCGCCCGCATCCGAACCGGCACCGGGCTCCGTGAGGCCGTAGGCACCCAGCACCTTGCCCTGGGCCATGGGGACGAGATAGGTCTGCTTCTGCTCGTCGGTGCCGGCAAGGTGCAGCGGGCCGCAGCCGAGGCTGGTGTGAGCGGCCACGATCAGGCCGAGCGAGCCCCACACGCGCCCGATCTCCTCGACTGCGACGGCGTAGGCCAGGGTATCGAGACCGGCGCCGCCCTCATCCTCGGGGATCGGGATGCCGAGCCAGCCGAGCTCCCCGATGCGCCGGACGATGTCGGTCGGGAAGCGGCGCTCGCGCTCGTGTTCCTCGAGGACCGGGCTGACCTCGGTCAGCATGAAGTCGCGGACCGTATCGCGGAGCAGCGCGTGTTCGGCGGGCAGATCCAGGTCCATCGGCGGCGAGCCTACCATCGCAGCAGGACGGCGGTCCCGGTGCTAGCCTTCCGGGACCATGCGCGAGTCGAACGCGGGGCACCAGGCGTCCGTCACCGTCCACCCATCGGTCGCTGACCCGGGCCGTCCCGGCACGTCACCGGTCGACGCCGTGGGCGGCTCCTCCAGCCTGCGAAGGGCCTTGCTGCTCCGCCTGCGCCACGACGGACCGATCTCGCCCGAGGACCTCGCCACGGGTCTCGGCGTGAGTCGGACAGGAGTCCTCCAGCAACTCCATGCGCTCGAGACCGCGGGGCTGGTCAGCCGCCAGGCTGTCCGCCACGGAGTCGGGCGACCGCGCCACGTGTATGACGTCACCGACGCTGCCCAGGATCTGTTCCCGACCAACTACGACGGGCTCGCGAGCGGCCTGCTGGCGGCGATCCGGGCGATCGGGGGCGAAGACCTGGTGGACGGCGTCTTCGAGGAGCGCCGGCGAATGACGCGCGACCGGATCCGGCAGCGGATGGCGGATCGCCTGACTCCCCAGGCGCGACTTGTCGACCGGGCACGCGAGCTGGCCGTGATCCAGGACGAGCAGGGCTATCTTGCCGAGACGCTCATCGGGCCGGACGGCGTCATCCGCCTGGTCGAGCGCAACTGCGCGATCCACCGCGTGGCCGCCGACAACGGCGCCGCCTGCCAGGCCGAGCTCGACCTGTTCCGCGAGATCCTCGGGCCTGACGTGGTGCGCGAGACGCACATCGCCGCCGGGGACCGCTGCTGCACGTACCGCATCGGCCGCGCCAGCGACTGAGGCCCGCTCCGTCTCAGGCTTCCTCGCGCTCGACGGCCACCCGGGAGGCCGGCTCGAGACGGGGCGCCGGCACGTCCGAGACATTCGGAACGAACGAGGCGGCCAGCGATGTCGCGGCGGCCTGCTCCTGGTCGCCTGCGGACAGGATCCCGAGGCGGCCGAGCTGGGCCATTTCGTCGCGGATGTAGGTCTTGAGCATCTCGGGTCCGTCGGTGTTGATCGTGAACCGGATCTCGTTGCGCCGGAGGGTGTCGAAGATCCAGCGGAACTCGTCCCAGCCCGACACGACTTTCGTGTTGAGGTTGGAGGTCGGGCAGATCTCGAGCACGATCCCACGCTCGCGGATCATCTCCATGGCGCGCGGATCGTAGGCCGCCTTGACCCCGTGACCGATTCGGTCGGGCTCGAGCAGCTCAACGACCCGGGCGACCTCGTCGACCGGACCGGCTTCGCCGGTATGGACCGTAAGCCCCAGGCCGTACTGGCGAACCCGGCGGAAGAGCCGTTTGTAGTCGGCCACCCGGAAGGTCGATGCTTCGGGGCCGGCGATGTCGACGCCGACGACACCGCGATCGCGCCACGCGATGGCCTTCTCCGCGATGATCTCGTTGAGCTCGAACGGGAAGGCGCGGTCCAGGCAGAAGATCAAGCCGGGCTTGATCGGATATTCGAGCGTCGCCTTGTCCATGCCCCGGACGGCTGCGGCGATGATGTGGTCGAGGTCCTGCTCGCCCCCGCGGTTTCGCTTCATCGGGTTGAAGCGCAGCTCCATCGTCGTGATGTTGTTCTTGCGGTAGGCGCCGCCGACGACCTCGTAGACGCTGCGCTCGACCGCCAACGGTGAGCTCTGGATCAGCTCGGTCCAATGGAACAGCTGCAGGTATCCGTCGAAGCTCTGGGTCCGCTTGGACACGGTGATCATGTCGCGGAACTCCCAGTAATCCTTGGTCGGCAGCTTGATGCCCTGCGAATGGGCGATGCCCCACATGATCGCCGGGGTGACGGCGCCGCCGAGATGGCAATGCAGCTCCGCAAGCTGGATCTTGCGGGAGAGCTGACGAGCCATGGTCTCAGCATACCTGCCGGGCGCCGATGACAGCCGGGAAGGCCGGGATGCCGGGATGCCGGCAAGGGTCAGTCGCAGAAGGGCAGGAACTTGGGGCCCTTGCGACGCACCAGCTGGACCGTGAAACCGGCCTTCGACGTGAAGATCGCCTGATCGGCCCCGACCGGGGCGATGGTCCCCTCGGCGGCGTTGATCGCGTCGCCGTGGTCGTAGTCGACGAGTCCGACCGGGTCCCACCAGCTCCCACCGTGATCGATCCCGCTCCAGATCCCGCAGTGCCCAAGCGAGAACGGCTGCGGGCCGCCCGGGATGGGCGGTCGCGAGGTGGGCGGCAGCTGGATGCCGAGTGCCTCCTGGGGCTGGGCGTCGAGGTCCCCGTCCGTCAGCTTGATGTGGTAGCTCAGGGCGCCGCCGGCGAACTCGAGCGTCATGTCGCCCTCGGGCCGCGCCACGAGTGTGGTCGGACAACCCACTCCGGCGGGACATCCGAACGGTCCGACCTGGACGTAGCCGATCCGCGGGTCGTCCGGAGTCAGAAGGGTGGCGACCTGGGCCGCGACGCGACGGCAGTCCCCTTCCCCGAGGCCGATGCAGGCGGTGGGCACATCCATCAGGTTCACGGCGCCTGCGGCGGTCGCGCTCGGCTGAAGTGGCTCGCTCGGGCTGGTGGTTGCCGGCGGGCTGCCACCAGCGCTGGCGCAGGCGGTGAAAAGGATGGCTCCGACGAAAAGGGATGTGACCCTGGCCAGGAGTGGCCGCGTGACTGCGCGATGGGGGGTGCTCATGTCGCCCGGGACGCCGCACGGCTCCTCAAGGTTTCGCGAGTTTGCGGGCCCCCGGCTCGAGTCAGCCCGCCAATGGGACGACCCGGCCCTCCGCGTCAAGCGTGGCCTGACGGCGCAGCCGCTTCAGCTCGGCGCCGGGCACCTGGTCTCGTGCGTGGTAGCTCGAACGGACGAGCGGAGCCGACTCGACGTGCTTGAAGCCGAGTCCGAGGGCCTCGACCTTCAGCTCGGCGAACTCGTCGGGGTGGTAGTAGCGCTCGAGCGGGAGGTGCTTGAGGGACGGCCGCAGGTACTGGCCGACCGTCAGGATGTCGACTTCCGCCGCCCGCAGTGCCTCGAACGCCTCGGTGAGCTCGGAGCGAGTCTCGCCCAGGCCGACCATCAACGAGCTCTTCGTGTGGACCGGATAGCCGATGCGGAGGGCCATCTCCTTCGCGCGGGCGAGCACGTACAGCGAGCGGTCCCAGCGAGCGCGCTTTCGGACGGACTTCTGGAGGCGCTTCACGGTCTCGAGGTTGTGGTTGAGGATGTCGGGGCGGGCATCCATGACCGTCTGCAGGCGATCGTCGGAGCCGTCGAAGTCGGGGATGAGCACCTCGATCCCCATGCCGGGCGCGCGGTCGCGCATCGCGAGGATGGTCTCGGCGAAGATGCGCGAACCGCCGTCGGGCAGGTCGTCCCGCGCGACGCTCGTCACGACGACGTGCTCGAGACCGAGCTGGCTGACGGCCTCCGCCACGCGGCGAGGCTCGTCGTCGTCGAACCACGTGGGGCGGCCGGTCTTCACGGCGCAGAACCCGCATGCCCGGGTGCACGTGTCGCCGAGGATCATGATCGTGGCCGTGCGCTGGTCCCAGCACTCCCCGATGTTCGGGCAGTGGGCCTCCTCGCAGACGGTGTTCAGGTCGAGGCCGCGCAGCAGGCCCTTGAGCTCGTGGAAGTTGTCGCCCGACGGCATCCGGGCGCGGATCCAGTCGGGATGGCGCCGGAGGGCGACCGAGCCGTCGGCAGCCGGGAGACCGGCCGCTCCGCCACCGCCGATCGAGATCGGCAGGTCCGGGCGCGGATGATGCGTGGGTCCCGACGGCGCGGATTCGAACATCGGGAGCTCGCGAGCCATGCTCGGAGTGTAGAGCTTCGGCCGCGGTCGGGCCCCCATGAAGGTCAGCCTTCGTCGAACATGGCTCGCAGGCCGGTGCCGAGGTCACGCGGTCGGTAGCCGAGCTCCGTGGACGCCTTGGCCGACGACGCCCAGTACGTGACCCCGAGGCCGGCGCGAAGCACCTCGCCCAGATCGTCTGGCAGGCCGGCCGCACGCGCCAGCGCCGCGGGTGCGTGGGAGCCGAGACGAATGAGTGCGGTCGGCAGCTCCAATCGCGGCAGGCTGCGACCGCCGATCCGGGCCGCGACCTGCATCGCGTCGCGCAGTCGCGTGTTCTCCCCGCCGAGGATGTAGGACTCGCCGACGCGGCCGCGATCGAGGGCCGCCACGATGCCCGCCGCCACGTCTTCGACGTAGACAGCCGAGATCCCGACGTCCGCCAGGGCGATGTACCCAAGGCTGCCGTCGTGGGCGCCGCGGATCTGCTGCCCGGTCCCCGAATGGTCGCCCGGCCCGTATGTCACGCCGGGCATGACGATGACGATCGGGGCGCCCGAATCGACGCGCTCGCGGACCGCGCGGTGGGCGAGGTACTTCGTCTCGTCGTAGTAGTTCAGGAAGCCCTCGGACAGATCCCGGCGGTAGCGCTCGTCGATGATCCGGCCTTTCGTGTTGCCGGCGACATTGACGGTCGAGACGTAGACGAGACGGTCCAGACCGGCCGTGGCGAACGCGTCGAGGACGCGGTGGGTGACCCCGACATTGGCATCGAGCATGGCCGGTCGCATCGCGGCCGCGATGCCGACGCGGTACATCCCGGCGATGTGGATGGCGGCGTCCGTGCCGCGCATCGCGTCGACGATGGCTGCGGTCCGCGACAGGTCACCCGCCCGCATCTCCACACCGAGGTCTGCCAGCTGCGTCGCCCGATCAGGGTCGCGGACCACCGCCATGACGCGGTCGCCGCGTTGCACGAGACGCCGCACGACCGCGAGCCCGATGAAGCCGGCGCCGCCGGTGACGAAGATGCGCATCAGCGGCCGACGCTCGAGGTGGCGCCCCCCGGCTCAGTAAACAGGCGTCTCCGGCCCGATCGCCTCGAGCCAGGTCTTGATCGCCTTGAGGAGGGCGGCCGCCTGCGCGCCATCGTTGGCGCGGTGATCGATCGCGAGGACCATGTTCATGATCGGCCGGATCGCGATGACGTCGCCGTCCGGCGTCTCCTGGACCACCGGCCGCTTGGTGATCGCCTCCATGGTCAGGATCGCGACCTCCGGCACGTTGATGATCGGCATCGTGAGGTTGGAGCCGAACCAGCCGGTGTTGTCGATGGTGAAGGTGCTTCCACCGTAGTCGTCCAGCTTCAACTTGCCCGCACGCGCGCGCGCCGCGACATCGGCGATCGCCCGGTTCAGGCCGCTGATGCTGAGCTGGTCGACGTCGCGGACGACCGGCACGAGGAGCCCGTCGTCGACGGCGACCGCGACCCCCATGTGGACGCGACGCTTGGCGAGCACGCCGTTCTCGGTCCAGTGCGCGTTGAATGCCGGGAAATCGTGCAGGGCCGCGACCGCGGCCTTGATCACGAAGGGCACGTAGCTCAGGGAGATGCCCTCGCGGGCCTGGTAGTCACGCTTGGCCTTCTCGCGTGCCTTGACGAGGTTCGTCGCGTCGATCTCCATGTGCACGTACGCATGCGGGACCGCGAGCGCCCGGGTCATCTGCGCGGCGATGCCCTTGCGCATCTGGGTCATCGGGAGCAGGACTTCGTCGGCGCCCTCGGGGAATTCGATCGGGATGCCAGCCGGCATTCGGGCCGGCGGGGCGGCCGGCGCGGCGGAGGGGGCGGGCGTGCCGCCGCTGGCGGGGGCCGCAGACGGCGCCGTGGCGCCGTTGCCCTGGGCCATGACGGGCACTGGTGGCGTGCCGCCGGTTCGGATCGATTCGACCACCGCCAGGACGTCGTCGCGGGTGATCCGCCCGCCACCGCCAGTGCCCACGATCTGGTCCGGGCGCAGCGCGTGTTCGCGCAGCAGACGACGGACCGCGGGGGTCATCCGCGCCTCGGGGTCGCCAGTCGAGGCGGCGGCCGTGGCGGTCGGAGCGGCCGGGGCTGTCGGAGCGGCCGGGGCGGCCGGAGCGGGAGCCACGGCAGGCGCCTCAGGCGTCGCCGGTGCCGGTGCAGCCGCAGCGGCACCTTCGGGCTCGGCCGGCGCCGACTCGTCAGAGCCGGCGGGACCCTTGGCGGCAGCAGCTGCATCGGCGTCGCGCGGCTCCACCTGGGTCGTCCCTTCGGCCTCGGGCCCGCCTTCCTTCTCGAGCGCGACGGGGGGCGGCGCAGTCCCGCCGGCCTCTTCGGCCGTCTCGATGATGGCGATCTCCGCGTTGTTGGGGACGGTCGCGCCTTCCTCCGCGAGGATCTCCTTGAGAACGCCCTCGAACGGCGACGGGACCTCGGCATTGACCTTGTCCGTGATGACTTCGAGCAACGGCTCGTACTTCGCGACCGTGTCGCCCGGCTGCTTGAGCCACTTGCCGATCGTCCCCTCCGCGACGCTCTCGCCGAGCTGGGGCATCGTCACCTTTGCCACGTTCGCTGCTCCTTCGGGTCGCTTGGTCGCGCTGGCACGTACCCGCGTAGTTTCCTCCATCACGGCGATGCGGGTCGAGTCGGCACTCGGCGATGATCAGCGTGCATGATGCGCTCCATGGCCTCAGTCGACCACCGGCTCGCGCGCGCACTGGGCGTCCGCACCGGCGAAGGCCGGCTGGCGGCGCACGTCGCCCTCGTGTTCGCGGTCATCGAGGCGGGGCGCGGGTTCGGGGAAGTCGGGGTCGATACGCTGGTCCTGGGCAGCTTCGGGAGCGACGTCCTGCCCGAGGTCCTGCCGTTCCTGTTCATGGCGCTGGGCGGGACGAGTCTCGTCGTCGCCCTGGCGTACGGTGCAGCGTTGGGACGCCTGCCGCGCGGGCCGCTGTTCGTGGCCATCCTCACGGGGATCGCGGGACTCATCGTCGCTCTGCGCCTCGCTCTGGGCGGTGGCTCCCTGGCGATCGTGGCCGTGCTCTGGCTCATCGTCTACGCGGCCGGCATGCTGGCCGTGACGATGTCCTGGACGGTCGCGAGCGGGTCCTTCGACGCGCGGCAGGCCAAGCGCCTCTTCCCGCTGCTCACGGGAGCCGCCATCGCCGGCTCGTTCGTGGGGACGCTTGGCGCAGGGCCGGCGACGGCGATCGGCGGCGTCGAGGCGTTGATGGTGATCGAGGCGTCCATGTTGCTGGTGGCTGCGGCGCTGATCGCACGGCTCCCGCGCCGGACACCCGCGGCGGCCGGCCGCGGTGCGCGTCGATCGATCGTCGGCGAGATCCTGGCGGGATATCAGTTCGTCGTCCGCTCCCCCTTGATGCGCCTCGTCGCGATCGCCTACGTGCTGCTGGCGATCCTGATGTTCTCGGTCTCCTACCCGTTCCTGCTGGCCGCCTCCGCGGCGTTCCCGACGGACGTGGAGCGCGCCACGGCACTCGGGCTCCTGTCGGCAGCCGTGACCGGCACCTCATTCATCGTGTCGATCACGCTGGCGAACCGCATCTACACGAGGTTCGGGGTGACGACGGGCGCGGTCGTCCTGCCGGTCGTCTATCTCGCCGGGTTCGGGTTGTGGCTCATCAGCTTCTCCTTCGCGACCGCCGCGCTGGTCCGATTCGCCCAGCAGGTGACGCAGCGGGGCATCTCGAATGCGGCCTGGAGCGCCTTCTACAGCACGGTCCCCGCGGAGCGCCGAGCCCAGGTCATCGCCTTCAACGACGGTGTACCCGGGCAGGTGGGGATCATCCTGTCCGGGGCCCTGCTGCTGGCCGCCGGACGATTCCTCGCCGCGGACCAGGTGTTCTGGCTGGGAATCGTGACGGCCCTGGTCGCGATCGCCGTCGCCTGGGCGATCCGCCGCCGGTACGCCGGCAGCCTCCTGCGGGCCTTGCGTTCGGGTGGGGCCGAGCAGGTGCTCGAGGGCGGGCCGGGGACGGCGTCGCTCGTGCGCGACCCGACCGTCGTGGAGGCGCTTCTCGAGGCCGTTCGGGCGCCTGAGCCCGGCGTCCGGGAGATGGCCGTCACGGTGCTTGGGCGCGCCGACCTGCCCGGCACGCGGGATGCGCTCGTCGGCGCGCTGGACGACGCGGATGCTCGTGTCCGCGCCGCAGCGATCCGGGCCGTCGCCCGATCCGATGTCGGGTTCGCCGGGCTCGACCTTGGCCCATTCGCTTCCGACCCGAGCCCGCTCGTCCGGGCCGCGGCGATCGTCGCCAGGGCAGGACCGGAGATCGCCCCCGGGAGTCCGCTGCTGTCCGATGCCTCGCCAGAGGTCCGCGCCGCGGCGCTCGGGCGCTTGCGCGGCACGGATCCGGCGCACCGCGTCACCCTCATCGCCGCGTTGGACGATGACGCCGCCATCGTCAGGGGGGCGGCGGCCACCGCGCTCGGGGCCTCTTCGAACGACGGTCGCGATGTCCTGGCGGTGCTCAGCGACGGAAGCCCGCGGTCCCAGCTCGCGGCGCTGAACGCCTTGGTCGGCATCGCGGAGACCGATCCGTCCATTCGGACACCGGTAGCCGAGTGGGCATTCGAGCGCCTGGGTCGTGCGCGCGAGCTGCGGACGGCCCGACTCGCGATCGCCCGGTCAGCCCAGCCCAGGGAGACGAAATCCGGTTCGAAGGACTTCCTGGTGTCGGTGCTCGATCGCCGGGAGGAGGCCCTGGAGGAGTCCGCACTCGGGGCGCTGGCGGTGCTCGGCGCACCGGAGGCACGTGGCGTGATCCGACGCTGCCTCGGTTCGAACGATCCGGAGATCCGCGCCCAGGCCATCGAGGCCCTCGAGACCTTGGCCGACCGCCGGATCGCGGGGGCCCTGATCCGCCTCCTCGAGGATGGCGCCGACACGGCGGTCACGTCGGCCGACACGGCGCTCCGGCGCATGGCCGATGATGGGGACCCATGGATCCGGGCGCTGGCGCGACACTGCATCCTCGATGCCGGAGGAGACGACATGGCGGCGACTGAGCGGACGCTGTCCGACCTCGACACGATGCTGCTCCTGCGCAGGATCCCCCTGTTCGAGGGACTCGATCCCGAGGACCTGCAGCGGATCGCCGACACGTCAGAGGAGCGGACGTTCGACGACGGTGAGACGCTCATCCGCGAGGGGGAGCTCGGGCACGACCTGATCGTCATCGTGGACGGTTCCGTACGGGTCGTCCAGGCGACCGCGGACGGCGGCGAACGCGAGGTCCGCCGCTACGATGCCGGCCAGCACATCGGTGAGCTGGCGGTACTGCGCGAGCGACCGCGCGCCGCGACCGTGATCGCGGCGGAGCCGGTGAGGGGCCTCGTCATCAGCGGGGACGCGCTCAAGTCGATCCTGCGCGAGCGCCCGGGTGCGGCGATGGCGATGCTCGCCACGCTCGCCGACCGGATCAGCACGCAGTAGGGTCACCCGATGCAAGAGCTCGCCGAGCGACGCGACCTCCCGACCGGCACGGTCACCTTCCTGCGAACAGACGTCGAAGGCTCGATGGTGCTGGCGCGCGCGGTCGGCGCGGGCTGGGACGCCATCAACGCGACCCATATCGAGCTCATCCGCAGCGCCATCGACGATCACGGCGGCATGCTCGTTCGAACCGAGGGCGACGGGATCTTCGCGGTCTTCCCGGACGCCGGAGCGGCGGTTGCCGCGGCGATCGACGCACAGCGGCTGATCGGCGACCACGCCTGGCCACAAGAGGCGGCCATCCGGGTGCGCATGGCGCTGCACACGGGTGAGGCGCATCGGGCCGGAGACGACTACGGGGGCTTCGAGGTCAATCGCGCGGCACGGATCGCTGACGCCGGTCACGGTGGGCAGATCATCCTCTCGGAGGCCACCCGGACGCTTGCCGTCGATGCGTTGCCGGACGGCGTCCTGGTCCGCGACCTGGGACTCCATGCCCTCAAGGACGTTCCCCGCCCGGAACGGCTATTCCAGCTGGATGTCCCGGGCCTGCGAACGGAGTTCCCACCTCTGCGCACGGTCGGGACCGCCATCGGCGACGTCCCCGTGCCGCTGACGAGCTTCATCGGCCGGAGTCGGGAGATGGGAGAGCTGCTCGAGCTCCTGGAGAGTCACCGGCTGCTGACGCTCACCGGGCCCGGCGGCATCGGCAAGACGCGACTGGCCATCGAGCTCACCCGATCGCGTTCCACCGCCGCGCCGGATGGGACCTGGTTCGTCGCACTCGACGAGATCGAGGAGCCGGCGCTCGTACGATCGGCCATCGCCCGGACCATGGGTCTCTTCGACGGACCCGAGCGATCCGCTGCCGATGCGCTCCTGCCGTACCTCGCGGATCGTTCCGCGCTACTGGTACTGGACAACCTCGAGCACCTGATGGGAGCCACTTCCGACATCACGGCGATCCTCCGCGGCTCGCCCGGGACACGTGTCGTCGTCACCAGTCGGTCGCCGCTACGGATCAGCGGTGAACAGGAGTACCCGGTCCATCCGCTCGAGGCGTCCGCCTCCGGAGCCCACGATTCGGTGGCGCTCTTCGTCGAGCGTGCGCAGCGGGTGCGACCCGGGTTCGACCCCGGGCCCGAAGCCGCCACCATCGCCGAGATCTGCGAACTGCTCGACGGACTTCCGCTCGGCATCGAGCTGGCCGCGGCACGTACGTCGCTGCTGCCACTACCCGCGATCCGCGACCGGCTGGGCGCGCGCCTGCCACTTCCGGGCGCCGGGCTCCGCGATGTGCCCGATCGACAGCGGACGTTGGAAGGTGCGATCAGCTGGAGCTACGCCCTGCTGCCCCCGGAGCGGCAGCGGCTCCTGCGCGAGATCTCGGTCTTCGACGGCGGGTTCGATCTCGAGCAGGTCAACGCTCTCCAGGGCGGGGCAGACGTGCTCGATGGGCTCCTGGAACTCGTCGACCAGAGCCTCCTGATGCGCGAATCCGGGAATGAGATCCGCTTCCGGATGCTGCGGACGATCGGGACGTTCGCGTTGCGCGAGTTGGAGGCCGAGGGCAGGTCCGACGAGCTCCGACGACAGCACGCACTCGCGTACCTGGAGCTCGCCGAGCGCGCGGCGCCACATCTCCCGGGTGCGGACCAACCGCGCTGGCTCGATCGACTCGGCCTGGACCACGCCAACCTCCGGGCGGCGCTGCGCTGGTCGATCGAGACGGGGGATGTGGAGGTTGCCTTCCGGTTGCTGGCTGGGCTATGGCGGTACTGGCAACTGGGAGGCCACCTCGCCGAGGGTGCCTCGCTTGCTACCGGAGCGATGGCCCTGCCGGGCGCGGAGGTTCGGACGCCGGCGCGCCTCGCGGCGGTCACCGCTCTCGGTGGCATCGCCTATTGGCAGGGCCGTGCCGATGAAGCCGTTCGGTGGTACGAGGAAGAGCTGGCGCTCGCTCGCGAACTCGGAGACCGGGCGGCGGAGGCGGACGCGACCTTCAACCTTTCTTACGGCGCGTTCGTCCGCGAGGATATCGATCTCGCCTATGAGCTGATGGATTCCGCGAAGAACCTGTACATCGAGCTCGGCGATGCCCGTGGCGCGGCTCGGACCGAATGGTCAAGGGCGACGGCCGTGATGTCGGCGGGGCAGGTCGAGGAGGCACTGCCGAGATTCGAAGCCGCCGCGCGCCGATTCGCCGAGCTCGGGGATGTCTGGTATCACGCCATGGCCGTCGGCAGCGTCGCGTGGGCGCGGTTCGCGATGGGGGACATGGTCGGCGCGAGCCACAAGTTCGCGGAGTCCTTGATCGAGTACCACGCGCTCCGCGATATCGGGACGACCGCGATCTCGCTGCAGGTCGCGTCCATCGTCGCGCTCGAAGCCGGCCGCCCAGAGGATGCTGCCGTCCTGTTGGGCGCCATGGCCAACCTGAGCGACGTCTACGGAGTCGTGCCACCGGCCGGCCTGGCCTGGCTGATCAAATCGCAGGCCCCCGACGAGCGGGTGGTAGAACTGCTGGAACCCGACGTGCTGTCAGCCGCTCTCGAACGCGGCCGCCGGCTCAGTCTCGACGAGGCCGTCGAGCTCGTGGTGCGGATCGAAACCGAGCTCCCCGCGCTCGAGGCATAGCGTCGGGGGCGCTATGACGCCCGCGTGCCCGCTGATGTCACGCCGCTATGCGCTTCCGCGTCGGCGTCCGTCTCGACGTCGCCGAGGGTGAGCCAGCCCTGACGTGCCGCAAAGGTGACCGCACGGACGCGGTTGGGCACGCCCAACTTGTGCAGGATGCTCGACACGTGGTTCTTGACCGTCTGTTCGCTGACGTCGAAGAGCTCCCCGATCTCGCGGTTACGTCTCCCTCCGGCGATCAGGCGCAGGACGTCGAGCTCCCGTGGGGTCAGCGGGTTGGTCGTGGGACCGTCCGGGTGGCGCGTGCTTTCGCGAAAGCCCTCCATGATCCGGTCGATTAGATCGGGCCGACCGATCACCTCGGCGCGCAGAGGATCTTCGCCATCGGCGACCTGGCGGATCACTGCGACGAGCTCGGCAGGCTTCGCGACGGCGGCGACGTGACCTGCCGCACCGATCTCGACGGCCCCGAGGATGCTCGCGTCGTCGTCTTCGCGCCCCACGACCACGATCCCGGAACCGGGCGCCTCGTGGGCAAGGCGCTGGGAGGCGGCGCTGGTTTCGGGTTCCTGGAGCTCGACATCGAGGATGAACACGTCAGGAGCGTCGTCCCGGGCCATGGCGATCGCGTCGTCGGCAGAGCGGACCTCCGCCACCACCTCCATGTCGTCCTCGCCGTCAAGGACACCACGGATCCCGAGACCAGCGAGGGTCCTGGGTTCGACGATGACGATCCGGATCATGTCGCGATCAGGCATCGTTGAGGGCTGTTGTCGTCCCATGTGGTGCGTCTCCTGAGCGCTGGGGGTACGCGCTTGGTTTGAGGCTACCGACGAACGGCACATCGCGCATGACCCGAAGGGACCAACTTCACGCGAACCTTTCGTTCTCGCCCTCGATCGGAGATCGTGCGTGGCGTACAGTGACCCGCATGGACGATCTCGATCGTCGCGATCGCCGCCTCCGGCGCGCCAGGCAGCTCATCCGACTCGAGTTGGCGCTGGCCGTCGTGGCTCCGCTCGTCGGTATGTTCCTTCTTGTCGCGGCGCCGGGCTTCCCGGGCCGCGGGATGTTCGAACCGCCGCTGATCGAGACGCTCGTCCCGTGGTTCGGAGTCGGGATGTTCGTCGTCGGATTCGTGTGGATGGTGCGGCTATCCCGCCCCGATCCCGAGGCCGGGGAGCGAACCTGGCGGTACCGCATCTACGAGTAAGCGGCCCCGTCGCCTGCGACGTGCATGCGCGCGGTGTACGGAGCCGGCATCGCCTTGAACCGTTCGAATCAGAGCCCGAACTCGTCCGCCGGCACCCTCGTCACCCTCCCCGTCAGTACGCCGCGAGCGTCCGGATGCCCGCTTCGATCTTCTCGGGACTGACCATGAACCAGTCCTCGAGGACGTGGTTGTAGGGCACGCCCGGGACATCGGGCCCGGCGATGCGCGTGACCGGCCCATCGAGGTAGTCGAAGGCCTCCTCGGCGACGATCGCCGCGACCTCAGCGCCGTACCCGCCGAACCGGTTGTCCTCGTACACGATCAGGCACTTGCCGGTCTTGCGGACCGACTCGAGGACGGTCTCGCTGTCCAGCGGGCGGAGCGTCCGCAGGTCGACCACCTCGACGCTGATCCCGTCGTCAGCGACGCGGTCCGCGGCCTCGAGTGCGTAGTGCGCCATGAGCCCGTACGCGATGACCGACACCTGGGATCCCGGGTGCGTGACTGCCGCCTTGCCGAGCGGGACCGTGTAGTCAGTGTCCGGCACGTCGCCCCGCACCGAGCGGTACATCTTCTTGTGCTCGAAGAACAGGACGGGGTCCTCGTCGCGGATCGACGAGCGCAGCAGACCGCGAGCGTCGTACGGCGTCGATGGGATCACGACCTTCAGGCCGGGAACGTGGGTGAAGAACGCCTCGACGCTCTGCGAGTGGTAGAGCGCGCCGTGGACCCCGCCACCGTACGGAGCCCGGATCACCATCGGCACGCCGTACCCGTTGTTCGAGCGATATCGCATCCGCGCCGCCTCGGACACGATCTGGTTGAAGGCCGGGAAGATGAAGTCGGCGAACTGGATCTCGGCGATGGGCCGGAGGCCGTTCACGGCAGCACCGATCGACGCACCGATGATCATCGATTCGGTCAGCGGCGTATCGATCACCCGATCCTCGCCGAACTCCGCCCATAGCCCGTCCGTGGCGAGGAATACGCCGCCCTTCTTGCCGACGTCCTCGCCCAGGACGACGATCGAGTCGTCCCGGCGCATCTCGTCCGCGAGCGTCTCGCGGATCGCCTCGATGAAGGTCTTTGCCGGCATCTACTCGGTGTCCTCGGCGAACACGTAGCGCATGGCGGTGGACGGATCCGGGTCGGGCTGGGATTCGGCGTAGTCGGTCGCCTCCTCCACCGCGGCCTTGATCTCGGAGGTCAGCCGCGCCTCGATCTCGTCAGTGAGGACGCCGGCTTCGCGCAACTGCGCCCGGAAAGCCGGCACGGGGTCGCGCTCGCGCTCGGCGGCGAGCTCCTCCTCCGACCGGTACTTGGTCTGCTGGTCGTCCGAGGAATGGCCGGTCAGGCGGGTGACCTTGGCCTCGATGAGCGTGGGGCCATCGCCGGAGCGGGCTCGGGTGACCGCATCGCGCGCTGCCGCGTAGCAGGCCAGCACGTCGTTGCCGTCCACGATCACCCCGGGGATGCCGTAGCCGGCTGCACGATCGGCCACGTTGGGGCTCGACACCTGGCGCGCCATCGGGACGCTGATCGCGTAGCCGTTGTTCTCGACCACGAAGATGAACGGCAGCTTGTGGATCGCCGCGAAGTTCAGGCCCTCGTGGACGTCGCCCTGGTTGCTGCTCCCCTCCCCCATGCTCGTCATCGCGACCTGGCCGGTCTTGCGAACCTTCGCCGCCAGGGCGATCCCGACCGCGTGGAGCAGCTGCGTCGCCACCGGCGATGAGACGCTCACGAGGTTGTGCTCATGCGAACCGTAGTGTCCGGGCATCTGGCGACCACCGGAGCTCGGGTCGTTGGCGGTCGCGTACTGCGCCGTCAGGATGTC
>JARDZW010000218.1 GCA_029240655.1 Chloroflexota bacterium | reverse complement strand
GTCGCGGAGCTGATGGAGGGCCGGCGCGACCAATTCGTCGCCGAGGTGGCCGCGGCCGAGGGGTTGCGCGAGCCGCGCGCCCGAGACGTCGTGGATCGCGCCATCGATCGCTGGGTCTGGTATGCCGGGTGGGCCGACAAGATCGCCCAGATCCTGGGATCTTCCAACCCGGTCGCGGCTCCGTACTTCAATTTCACGATCCCCGAGCCGACCGGCGTCGTCGGGGTGGTCGCCCCCGAGACGTCGTCGCTCCTCGGGCTGGTCTCGCGGCTGGCGCCGCCGCTCGTCAGTGGCAACACCGTCGTGCTCCTGACGTCGGAGGCACGGCCCCTGCCCGCGGTCACGCTGAGCGAGGTGCTCGCGACCTCGGATGTGCCTGGTGGCGTCGTCAATGTCCTGACCGGACTGCGCAATGAGCTCGTGCCGGTCCTGGCCGCGCACGTGGATGTCGACGCCCTTGACACGTGGGGCGTGCCGGACGCGCTGCGCGTCGAGACCGAGCAGCTCGCGTCCGACGACGTGAAGCGCCTGTCGCGGCGCGCCACCACCATCAACGAGGCCCGCTTCGACTGGCTCGACGA
Source organism: Chloroflexota bacterium (assembly GCA_029240655.1). Lineage (GTDB taxonomy): Bacteria > Chloroflexota > Limnocylindria > Limnocylindrales > CSP1-4 > SPCO01. The sequence goes on along the minus strand of JARDZW010000218.1, from coordinate 2,183 downwards.
CCGGGCCACGGAGCGCCCTGAATGGATCGCCGCCTTCCTGGAGATGAAGACGGTGTGGCACCCGATCGGGACGTGAGCGATGGCCGTCCGTCCTGACCCCGAAGTCGGCTTTCGCCGTCCGGGCGACCACCTGCGCGGCGACCGTTTGGTCGAGCGGCGCGTCTTCATCCAGGCGTCGCCCCGGACCGTCTGGGCGTCGCTGCACGATCCTGCGGCCTCGGCTGTCCTGTTCCCGGAGCTCCGGCTCGGCCCGGCGGCCCCTTCCTGGCCGGCCGCTGCGACCACACGGACCGCACGGGCCAGGCTCGGACTGTTGCGTGAACACGCGCACGTGGAGAGCCTCGAGGCGCGGCCCGAATCCGTGTTCCGCCTGCGGGTGACGGGATCGGGCTTCGAGAGCGAGTGGGGCTGGCGCCTGGAGCCCGTCGCCGGCGGGACCCGGGTCGTCCATGCCGCCACGTTCGAACCGGTCGACCGCTGGACGATCATCCTGGTCCGGCTGGGCCGTCACTCCCTCGAGGCGCGCGTCGAAGCGCACTTGCGGGCGCTGAAGGAGCGCGCCGAGCGCGCCGAACGGCCTTCGTCGCCGGCCGCGTGACCGGTCTCGGGTGACGGATCCCGACCTGACCCCGGACGTTCCCTTCGCGGGCCTGCGACGGCACGCGCGCGCGCTCCTCGCCGGCGCGGCCCTCCTGCTCGTGATGTTCGTCCTCGTGCCCGACATCACGCCGCGAGCCTCGGAGCTGCCGCCCGTCCAGCTCGTCCGTGGCCGGATCGTGGAGGTGCTCCCCGAGGTGGATCCGTCCACGCCGAACGTCCGTATCGAGGTCATCGAGGGCATCGAGGGCGGCCCAGCGACCGGTGATGTCGTCGAGGGCTTCCTGCAGGGCCCCAACGGGCTCGAGGCCCGGCCGGACTTCGCCGTGGGTGATGACGTCATCGTCAATATCTCGACGGACCCAGAATTCGGCTTCGTGGCGGTCAACGACCGCTATCGCGTGCCGGCATTGGCGCTGCTGCTCGGGCTCTTCGCCGTCGCCGTCACGGTCGTCGGGGGATGGCGTGGTGTGCGTTCGCTGATCGCCCTGGCGTTGACGCTGGCGGTCATCGTCCGGCTGGTCGTCCCGCTGATCCTCGCCGGGTGGGACCCGGCCTGGGTTGCCATCGGAGCGGCAACGGGCGTGACGATCGTCACGTTCCTCCTGACCGAGGGGGCGCGTCGGCAGACCGTCGCGGCGGCGGTCGGCACGGCCCTCTCACTGACGCTCGTCGCCGTGCTCGCGACGGTCTTCGATTCGCTGTCGCGGTTCACGCCATTGCGCGGCTCCGAATCGGCCGGATTCCTGCTCTCGCTCGGCGGGACGGAGGTGGACCTGGGCGGGCTCGTGCTGGCGGCGGTGATCTTCGGAGCGCTGGGCGTGCTCGACGACGTGACGGTCACCCAGGCCGCCACCGTCCAGGAGCTGTACGAGGCGGACCCGCGGGTCGGTCGCCTCGAGCTCGTTGGGCGGGCGATGAACGTGGGGCGTTCGCACATCGCGGCTACGGTCAACACCCTCGTGCTCGCCTACGTCGGCGCATCGCTGCCGCTGATCGTGCTGTTCGCCGCCGGTCGGCAGGACCCCGCGCTCGTCGTGTCGGGCGAGATCGTCGCCGTCGAGGTCGTGCGGGCGCTGGTCGGGAGCATCGGGATCGTCGCAGCCGTGCCGATCACGACGGCCATCGCGGTCGGGCTCACCGGACGGCGGATCCCGTTCGTCGGCGAGGGCGCCGGCGTCCGACACGCGCCCGGTTGGGACTGACGTCTCGCCGTACTGAAGGTTCAGTATTGACTGAACACTCGGAACCGACGTAACATCGGCGAAGATGATGAACGAGCAGGAGCGCGCCTTCGTCGAGGAGATGGGCCAGGCGCTCGCCTCGTACGGCATGACCCCGATGGCCGGCCGGATGTGGGGCTACCTCCTCATCTGCGACCCGGCCGAGCAGACGGCCGGCGACCTCGCCGACGCGCTGCAGGCCAGCCGCGGTGCGATCAGCGGGACCGCCCGGATGCTCGCCACCGCCGGCATGATCCGGCGCACAAAACGTGGCGGCGACCGACGCGAGTTCTTCAGCGCCCCGCCCGAAGTCTTCGACCAGTTCCTCGCCAACGCCAGCCGCATCTACCGCTATTTCCGGGA
>JARDZW010000014.1 GCA_029240655.1 Chloroflexota bacterium | reverse complement strand
GGGGGCGCGCTCGCCCCACGGATACAGGTAGCGAAGGCCGACGAGATCCAGGAAGTGGTCCGCGTGCATGTGGCCGATCACGATCGCCGTGAGCTCATGAGGATCGAAGAGCTTCTGGAGGTTCCGGACGACCCCCTGGCCGATGTCGAGCAACAGGTTCGTATCGGCCCACTGGACCAGGAACCCGGCGGCTGGGGTGGCCGCGTGGGGCGCGGCCGAACTGCAGCCGAGCACGGTCAGACGGAGGCGCGCGCCCGGGGAGTCAGTCATCCGGGAAATGCTAGGGCCGCCGCGCTCGGTTCGCATGTCGCCTACGTGACAGCCGCCACGACCTACGTGACATCCGCCACGATAGGATGCGGTCATGCTCAGCCCTCGGCCGGTCCTCGCGTCGCTCGCTGCTATCCCGTTCTTCGGCGGGCTGGAACCTGAGGCCCTCGATCGGCTTGCGGCGAGCATGCGTTCGCGTCGATTCCGGCGCGGCGAGGTCATCTTCCACGTCGGCGACCCCGGGGACGCCCTGTTCGTGATCGTCAGCGGCGAGGTCAAGATCTCCCTGCCGTCCGAGACCGGGGACGAGGCGATCCTGGCGACCCTCCGTCCCGGCGACGTCTTCGGAGAGCTCGCCCTGCTGGACGGCGCTCCGCGATCGGCCAGCGCCACCGCGCTCACGCCGACCGAGACGGTCATCCTGCCGCGCGACCGGTTCCGAGAACTCATCGCCACCGAGGCTGGGTTTCGCGATGCGCTGCTGGCCTCGATCGCGGGCGAGCTCCGGCGTCTCACGACGCACGTCGAGGAGCTGCATTTCCTGGATATCACCGGACGTCTCGCCGCCCAGCTCGTCCGACTCGCTCAGGAAGGCGGGCTGCCGCTCGCGGACGGCTCGCTCCGGCTGCAGACGAACCTGACCCAGGCTGATCTCGCGGCGATGGTCGGCTGCACCCGCCAGAGCGTGAACAAGCTCCTGGGCCAGTTCACCGATGACGGGCTGATCCGGCTGGAGCGCGACGCGATCGTGGTCACCGACCTGGAGGGGCTGGGCGCGACCTCGCGCCGCTGAGCGGCACTGACGACTCGCAGAAGGAGTGATCGGGTCGCTCAATCCGCCGCGTCTCGCAGCACGGTGAACAGGACGCCGGCCGCGGTGAGAGCCGCGCGGGTGCGACCGTGACTGCCGCCAAGGAACGCGCGACGCGTCTCGCGGTGCTCGGAATCGTCGGTCACGACCGCCACCGACACGGCCGTGTCGCCACCACGCTCACGGGCGCGCACGGCCAACCCAACCTCGGCTCCAGCCCGCTGCCGTATCGCGTGGGCGATGTCGGCCAGGGTGGACTCGGGCTCGCCTTCGATCGCCGCGTCGTCGGGGCGGGCCTCGGCCAGGGCGATCCAGTCGACGTCGCCGAACAGGTGCATCACCTGCCCGCCGGTGCCGATCTCGACCAGCCCGAGGCGCCAGCCTCGTTGCGCGAATCGAGCCCCGATCGCGCCCGCCCAAGTCTGATCGCCCTCGGCCCAGATGTATGCCGACAGCCGCGCTCTGACCATCGCGGCCGCGTCCTCGACCAGGGCCTCCGCTGTCCTGATGCCCCCGGGGTCGCTGTGGCTTAGTGCGCTGATCCGTACGTCGACCGCCTCGGCCCGAGCGTAGGTCGCCACCTCCGGGTTGGTGTTGCGCAGCATCGACTCACCCAGGATCTCCGCCACCTGCGACTCGCCGATCCCCATCAGGCGGTACGTCCGCACTGCGACATCGGCACCGAGCCCGCGGGTCCGCAGGCGGGGGAGGGCATGGTCGGCCCACATCGGCCGCATCTCGCGCGGCGGTCCGGGCAGGGCGATCGCGATCCGGCCGTCGGCCCCCGCGACGAACCAGCCCGGAGCCGTGCCGTTCGGGTTCGGCAGCGGCTCGCCTGATGGGATCCGCCAGGCCTGCTTGAGGTTGGCCTCCGGGAACGGGATATCCCGGCGTGCCCACAGGTCACGCAGCCACTGCTCCAGGTCCGGGTCCACGACGGGGGTCTCACCCCAGACCTTCGCGATCGCTTCGCGGGTCAAGTCGTCGGGTGTCGGGCCCAGGCCTCCGGTGCTGACGACGAGGTCGACGCGTCCCAACGCGGTGGCGAACGCATCCGCGACCACCTCGAGCCGGTCGGGAAGGGCCGTGATCCGGCCGACGGTCACGCCGGCGTCCGTCAGGGAGCGGGCCAACTCCGCAGCATTCGTGTCGCTGGTCTCCCCGACCGTCAGCTCCGAGCCGATGCTGAGCAGTTCGGCGGACAGGATGCGTCGTGACGATGGCGGGCCGGTCATGGTCCGCAGCGTAACGGTCCTGCGAGGCTTCCGGCGTCGGGCGGTGGTCGCCCGTCTTCCCGGCGCTGCTATCATCGCGGCCGGTCCCGGTCCCCGCCGACGGCCCACACCCACATCCGTGCCGGAGCAGCACCCTGGACGAGCGTCCCTTCCCCGAGCCCGAAGGCGAGCCCCAGCCCCAGCCTGAGGACGCGCGTCCGCCCGAAACTGAGCCGGCGCCCCGGCGCGGCCCCGAGCGGCCGCCCAAGCCGCCCGGCCTGCGTGAGCAGATCCGCTCCACTCGCGACGCCGCGTGGCGGCTGGCGATGGCCCACCTCGAGCTGGCCAAGGCCGAGGCACAGGCGATCCAGGGCGAGATCGCTCGGGTTGCCGTCTTCGCCGCCGTCGCGATCACGGTCGTCCTGCTGGCCCTCATCCTGGCCTTCGTGGGCGCCTCCCTCTTCATCGGCGAGTGGCTGCTGGGCTCGATCGGATGGGGCGTACTCCACGGTGTCCTCCTGTTGATCGCGATCGCCATGGTCTGCGTGTTGTCGGCGGTCGGGATGAGCCGCCGGCGGATCGGCGGCGCGTTCGTCTTCGCCGTGCTCGTCGCGGTCATCGTCGGCGTGATCCTGGGGTTGGCGTTGCCGAACCAGGCGTACACCAGGATCGGCGACGCGGCATTACCGGGCGTCGAGCCGGGTGTCCGGCCACTCGTCGTTGGCGTGGCGATCTGGGCCGTCCTCGGTCTGATCGGCGGCTTGTTCGCGTCCCTGGGGGCCAAGGGCGCCGACGGTCGGATTCTCGCGATCGTCGGCGGCCTCCTCTTCGGCGTCGTGATCGGCGCCATCAGCGCCGTGACGACCGGGCCGCAGGTGGGTGCCGGCATCGGCATCGCCGTCGGCTACCTAACCTGGATCGGCCTGATGGCCCTCGACATCGCCCGGACGGGCGTCGACACGGAGGCGGTCAAGGCCAGGTTCACCCCGACCCAGACGATCGAGACAGGCAAGGAGACGCTCGCGTGGCTACAGAGCAAGATGCCGCCCGGGACCGGGTCCTAGCGGCTCGGGCGGACCTCGAGGGCGAGCTCCACCGTCTGGAGGCGTCCGGACGAGCGGCGATCGATATCCCGGCCAAGATCCGGCGCCGGCCGGCAAGGACCGCAGCGGTCGTGGGGGCGATCGGCTTCCTGGCGCTCAAGGGGCCACAGCGGCTGTTCGGCGCGGCACGGCGCGCGATCCGCGGCGACCAGGCGGCGATGCCGAAGCGGATGCTGCCGGACGAAGTGGAAAAGACCCTGCGCAAGTACGGCGACGATGGCGATAAGGTCGCCGCGGCGCTGGAGCGCGACTTCGCGGACTATGCGGCGCAGGCGCACCGGGAGCGGGTCAACTTCAAGCGCCTGATGCTCCTGGCCGTGGCGCGGCCGCTGCTCGGGCTGGTCGCCAGGGGCGCGAGCAACTTCTTCTTCACGGCGGATGGGCGGGACTTCTCGGCCCGCCTCGCCCAGATCCGCCAGCGGAGCGTCGAGCGTGCCCGCGAGCGCGAAGAGCGGGCCGGCAGCTCGGCGCAGGAACGGATCTCCGCCGCCCGCAGCGATGAGAGCGGAGCTTCGCCCGAAGGCCCCGCTGACGAGACGGCGCCGACCGGCATCTGAGTCCGAGCCGCGGGTGGTAGGCGAGGTCGGGGTCGAACCGACACGCTGCTCACGCAGCACCGGCTCCTAAAGCCGGCGCGTCTGCCATTCCGCCACTCGCCCGTCGCAGAGTGTAGCGGGCACGCTCAGCGGCTTCCTGCGGTTCACCCGGTCGAGGTGATGCGGATGACGCCCGACCGGGACGACAGTCGGCCGGTCAGATCCACACGACGACGACCGTCGACCGACCACGCCAGGGGTGACGATGGCTGACGCCACGACACGATTCTTCGAGCGGCTCGGCCGAGGCGAGCCTGAGCCGCTGCTCGGCCGCACCACCGCCAGCGTGCGCCTGGATCTCGAGAGCGATGGCCAGACAGAGCACTGGCGACTGGACGTGCGTCGCGGGGCCGTGGCCGTGTCGCGTGGCGCCGGACCGGCCGACTGCGTCATCCGGACAGACGCGGCGTTGTTCGAGGACCTCGCCAGCGGGCGGGCCAACGCGATGGCCGCCACGCTGCGCGGCCAGCTCGTCCTGGAGGGGAACCCCGCGTTGCTTGTCCGATTTCAACGACTCTTTCCCGCGCCGACGGGGCGAACGATGAAGGCGTCGGCGCGAACCGTCGGTCGGCGGAGGGGCTGACGATGGCTGGAGGGGTCGTCCGCATCCTCGACGGCAACACGTTCGTGGTCTGTGACGAGCGCGGGGATATCGAGGCATCGCCGACCGAACCGACGGGACTCTTCTCGTTCGACATGCGGTTCATCTCGAGCTGGGTGCTGACGATCAACGGCCAGCGACTCAACTCGTTGTCGGTCGACGACCTCCAATACTTCCAGTCGCGATTCTTCCTCGTGCCGGGGACCGGCACGGTCTACATCGACGCCAAGCTGTCGGTCATCCGCGAGCGAGCCGTGGGCAATGGCTTCCACGAGGAGCTGACGATCCTCAACCATCTGGACGAGCCCGTGGACCTCGAGGTCCGGGTCGACGCGGCCAGCGACTTCGCCGACCTGTTCGAGGTCAAGGATGCCCTCAAGAAGCTCGGCACGTACGCGACGCGCGTGGAGGACGGCAAGCTCCACCTGGCCTACCAGCGCGAAACCTTCCAGCGCGAGACCGTCATCTCCGCCTCGGCGCCGGCCACGCTCGACGAGCGCGGCCTGACCTTCAACGTCCGGCTGGAACCGCATGCGACCTGGACGACCGACCTGGACGTCGTGACCTCCGAGGCCGGTGCCGGAGGCACCTACGCCCGTCCGAAGTACGAACGCGGCCGGAAGCGGGCCCGGCCGAACATGGAGCACAGCCTCGAGAAATGGATCGCCGATGCGCCTCGTCTCGAGTGCGATCTGGGCTCGCTCAAGTCCACCTACCGGCGAAGCCTCGTCGATCTGGCCGCGCTGCGTTTCTCGCCGCCGGTCGCGGGCGGCAATAGCCTACCGGCGGCCGGCCTGCCGTGGTTCATGACGATGTTCGGCCGCGACAGCATCTTCACCAGCCTGCAGACACTGCCGTTCACGCCGGAATTGGCCGCGACGACGCTGCGCGCGCTGGGCGATTGGCAGGGCAGCCGACGCGACGACTTCCGCGACGAGGACCCTGGCCGGATCCTCCACGAGATGCGTTACGGCGAGATGGCGGCCTTCGAGGAACGCCCCCACTCCCCGTACTACGGCGCCGTCGACGCCACGCCGCTCTATGTCGTTCTGCTCGACGAGTACGAGCGCTGGACCGGCGATCGAAAGCTCGTGCGCGACCTGGAGTTCGAGGCACGAGCCGCCCTGAACTGGATCGACGAGTACGCCGACCTCATGGGCAACGGCTACATCTCCTACAAGCGACGCAATGAAACGACCGGGCTCGAGAACCAGTCCTGGAAGGATTCGTGGAACTCGATCGCCTACAGCGACGGCCGCTTGCCGGACTTCCCGCGGGCGACCTGCGAACTGCAGGGCTACGCGTATGACGCCAAGGTCCGCGGAGCCCGGCTGGCCCGGCACGTGTGGAACGATCCGCCGTACGCCGAGCGACTCGAGCGCGAAGCCGCCGACCTGAAGCGCCGGTTCAATCGCGATTTCTGGCTGCCCGACCGCGGCTACTTCGCGCTCGCTCTCGACGCCGACGGCAGCCAGGTCGACGCGCTCGCATCGAACATCGGGCTGCTGCTGTGGAGCGGGGTCGTCGACCCCACGAAGGCCAAGTCCGTCGTTGCTCATCTCATGGGGCCCCGGCTCTATTCCGGCTGGGGCGTCCGGACGATGGCCGAAGGGGAAGGCCGCTACAACCCGATCGGCTACCACCTGGGAACCGTCTGGCCGTTCGACAACTCCTTCATCGCCTGGGGCCTGCGACGCTACGGCTACAAGGACGAGGCGGCCAGGATCGCATCCGACATCCTGGATGCCGCCGTCCTGTTCGACGGGCGGCTGCCCGAGGCCTTCGGCGGCTACGAGCGAAGCCTTACGAAATACCCGGTCCAGTACCCGACCGCCTGCAGCCCGCAGGCCTGGTCGACCGGCGCGCCATTGCTCCTGCTACGGACGATGCTCGGCCTCGAGCCGATCGGCGACCACCTCATCGTCGACCCAGCGCTGCCGGCCTCGATCGGCCACCTCGAGCTCCTCGACATCCCCGGTCGCTGGGGTCGGATCGACGCCTTCGGCCGCGGCCGCGTCGTCGTCGAGGCACGAGGGGCGACCCCGCGCAAGAGCGCGCGGGGCACCGGCCGCAAGGGATAGCCGCCCCGCCGAGCCGCCCGAAGCCGGGACCGCCCTATACTTCCCGGCGATGCAGGTGACGCGTACCCCAGCCCCAAAGTCGACGGTCCAGCTCGAGATCGAGCTGCCCCCGGAGCGTCTCGAGCGCGCGCTGAACGATGCCGTGCGAGCGCTGGCCCGGCGGACCCGCGTGCCCGGCTTCCGCCCCGGCAAGGCGCCGCGCCCGGTCCTCGAGCGTCATCTCGGGCCTGGTGTCGTGCTCGACGAAGCGGTCGATCACCTGATGCAGGACGCCTATCGCGAAGCGATCGTGCAGGAGGAGATCCTGCCGCTGAGCAACGCGGACGTGGAGGTCGTCCAGGCCGAGGAGGGCAAGCCGCTCATCTTCAAGGCGACGGTCCCGGTGCGCCCGGAGGTGACGCTCGGCGACTATCGCAACTTCAACTTCGCGCCCGAGATCGACGTCATCGACGACGCCCGGGTGGACCAGGTCGTCGATGAGCTGCGCGACCAGAACGCGACCCTCGCCCCGGTGGAGGACCGCGGCGCCCAGGAGGGCGATTACGCGGTGATCTCGTTCATCGGCACCAAGGACGGGGAGCCGTTCGACGGCGGCACGTCCGAGCGGATGCCGCTGATCATCGGCCAGGAGCGCCTGATCCCCGGATTCGAATCCAACCTCATCGGCGTCAAGGTCGGCGAAACGACCGAATTCGACATCACGTTCCCCGAGGACTACGGCGAGCCGGCGCTCGCGGGGGCCGTCGCCCATTTCAGCGTCGAGCTCAAGGAGCTTCGCGAGAAGATCCAGCCCGACCTTGACGAGGATTTCATCGCCAGCGTCGGGCGGTTCGAGTCGCTCGAGGAGATGCGCGGCGACATCCGCAAGCGTCTCGAGGAGAACGCGCTCGACCGCGCCCGTCACGGGTTCGCGGACCGGATCATCGAGTACGCGGTGGCCAACGCCTCGGTCGAACTGCCCGACGTGCTGATCGACCAGGAGGTCGAGGTCATGCACGACGAGTTTCGGGCCTCGCTTGCGCGCCAGGGCATCAGCGAAGAGGCCTACTTCAAGGCCGTGGAGAAGACCAGCGAGGATATCCACGCCGAATTCCGCCCGAACGCCGAGCGCCGGGCCAAGACCCTGCTCGTGCTCTCGAAGGTCGCCGACGAGGAGGGCCTCGAGGTCACCGACGCGGACGTCGACGCCGAGGTCGCGCTTGGCCGCGAGCGCTACGCCGGGGACGAGCGGCTGACCGAGTACTTCGCCTCTGAGCGGGGACGCTCGTTCATCCGCAGCACGTTACGCCGGAGCCGCGTGATCGAACGGATCGTGGATGCGTGGCTGGCGGACCATCCGGAGCACCCGCCGATGCCGCACCTCGAGGACCGGGTGGGCGGCGCGTCCGGCACGGACGGCGAGGGCGGCCATGACCACGGGGCCCACGACCACGACCACGTGGCCCACGACCACGACCACGCGGCCCACGACCATGGGCACGACACTGCGTCGACCGAGGCCGAACCTGCCGCCGCCGCCCCACCCACTGACGTGCCGGCCAGGGCCGGCTGACCACGGACCCACCCAAGACGCTAGAAACCGGTTCGCCCAGGAGACCCCGAATGCTCGTCCCCATGGTCATCGAAACCTCCAGCCGCGGAGAGCGCGCCTACGACATCTACTCCCGGCTGCTGCGCGAACGCATCGTCTTCCTCGGCGACGCCATCGAGGACCACCTCGCCAATCTCGTCATCGCCCAGCTCCTGTTCCTCGACTCGGAGGACCCGGAGAAGGACATCAGCCTGTACATCAACTCGCCCGGCGGGGTCGTGAATTCGGGCCTCGCGATCTACGACACGATGCAGTACCTGCGCGCCCCGGTCAGCACCATCTGCATCGGGATGGCGGCGTCGATGGCCGCGGTCCTGTTGGCCGCCGGTCGCAAGGGCAAGCGCTACGCCCTGCCGAACGCGCGGGTCATGATCCACCAGGGCTCCGGCGGCTTCCGCGGCAACGCCCCGGACGCGATGATCCAGATGAAGGAGTGGGAATTCCTCGTCGAGCGGAACAACGAGATCCTGTCGCGCCACACGGGCCAGCCCCTCGAGAAGGTCCGAAAGGACACGGACCGGGACTTCTTCATGTCTCCCGAAGCGGCCAAGGACTATGGCATCATCGACGCGGTGTACTCGGAGCAGTGGGATTCACTGACTGCGCAGCACCACGACGAGAAGGTTGCCGAAGAGGCTGCGGAAGAACCCGTGGAAGCTCCGGCACCCGAGACGAAGCGCTCGACCAAGGGCGAATAGGCAGGCAAGGGAGCCAGACCGGCACGTGACCTCCACCAGCAGCAGCAGCAAGGGACCCAAGGTCCCCTACCGCTGTTCCTTCTGCGGCAAGAGCCAGGAGCAGGTTCGCAAGCTCATCGCGGGCCAGGGCGTCTACATCTGCGACGAGTGCATCAACCTGTGCCAGGAGATCATCGAGGAGGAGATGCTGGAGACGCCGCGCCCCAAGCAGGCGGCGTCAAAGCTCCCCAACCCGCACCAGATCAAGGACGCGCTCGACTCGTACGTCATCAGCCAGGACCGGGCCAAGAAGGTTCTGTCGGTGGCCGTGTACAACCACTACAAGCGAGTGAATGCCGGCCACCAGGTCGACGACGTCGAGCTCCAGAAGTCGAACGTCCTGCTCGTCGGGCCGACCGGATCCGGCAAGACGCTGCTGGCTCAGACCCTGGCCCGGGTGCTGGACGTGCCCTTCTGCATCGCGGACGCCACGTCGCTGACGGAGGCCGGCTACGTCGGCGAGGACGTCGAGAACATCCTCCTGCGTTTGATCCAGGCAGCGGACTTCGATGTCGCTCGAGCCCAGCGCGGGATCATCTACATCGACGAGATCGACAAGATCGCGCGCAAGGCGGACAACCCCTCGATCACCCGCGACGTGTCCGGGGAGGGCGTGCAGCAGGCCCTGCTCAAGATCCTCGAGGGCACCGTCGCCAACGTGCCGCCGCAGGGTGGGCGCAAGCATCCCCACCAGGACTTCATCCAGATCGACACGACGAACGTGCTGTTCATCTGCGGCGGCGCCTTCGACGGCCTGGAGAAGATCGTCGAGGAGCGCGTCGGCAAGCGAGCCATCGGCTTCGGGTCGGAGACGCCGATGGGCGCCGTCGAGCGGGGCAAGGTGCTCGAGAAGCTGATGCCCGAGGACCTGCTCAAGTTCGGGCTCATCCCCGAGTTCATCGGGCGACTGCCGGTGATGGTCACTCTCACGGCGCTGAGCGCCGAGGATCTCGTCCGGGTGCTGACCGAGCCGAAGAACGCCGTCACGCGGCAGTTCCAGAAGTTCCTCTCGCTCGACAAGGTCGAGCTGGCGTTCACGCCCGGTGCCCTCAAGGCAGCCGCCGAAGTGGCGCTGGACCGCAAGACCGGGGCTCGAGCCCTGCGCTCGATCGTCGAGGAGTCGCTCCTCGAGGTGATGTACGACATCCCCGAGCGCACCGACATCCGCAAATGCATCATCACCGAGGAGACCATCCGCGAGGGACGGCTCCCGTTGCTCCTCACGAAGACGGACGTCGACGACGGCGTCGACGAGACGAACTACGAGGAGTGGCTGGCCGAACGCGCCGAGAGCGCGTAGGGCCGTGGCAGGGCGCGCCGCAGACGCGCTCCTGCCCGGCATTCCCTCGGCTACGGCCTCATCTGCCGATGGCTCGCGCGGTCAGGTCGAGCGCGTCGACCTCAGCCCCGTAGATCGCCCGGATCCGGTCGGCGAGGTCCTCGAGGATCGCCGCGCTGCGATCCGGTGGCAAGGGGAAGGCGTCGGCGTAGCGATCCCGGATCGCCCACGCGGTCCCCGCGGCGGCGCTCACCCGCGCGCGACCCCCTTCCCCGGTCATCACCGCGTCGTGAAGCGTCTCGACCGCCTCGACCGTCTCGGCTGCACCGTCGAGATCGGGCGGTACGGCCGCGTCCGCCAGCTCCTCCCATCGGTCGGCGACGCTCCGCCATGCCCGTGCCGCGTCGCCGAGCGCGGGGTTGTCGAGGGTGACGGCCGCCTCGTCGAGTGATGCCGCATACAGCTCCCGCAGGTGCCCGCCCCATGGCCCGACCCCCCCGTCGACGCTTTCATGGAGGGCCAGTAGCGAACCGAACAGGCCTTTCCCGTCGGCGAAGACCCGCGGCCATCCCTTCGGGTTGCGCTCGTCGGTCATCAGACGACCCCACTTGCGCCAGGCCGGGAGCGAGAAGGAATCGGATGGGGAGCGCAGGTGATCCACCTGGTCCTCGAGGCCCGCGCGCATCGCCGCCCGAAGCCGCCGGCCGGGATCGGTCCTGCCGTCGTTCTCAGCCCGACGATCCGGTGCTTGAACGAGCCGATCCGCCCGCGCGCGGCGGCCATCACGGCGGGTGACACCCGGAATGGGCTCCGGCCACGGTCGTCAACGAGATACGAGCCATCGGTGTTACGTCCGAAGACCACGACGACGTGACCGAAGACTCCCGACTGCGCGTCGGGCCGGCCCCAGGTCCCCACCGACTGGAGATCGATCGAGGCGATCACGGGCACGCCGGCGTCGAGGCGTGCATCGAGCGCCTCGCGAGCTCCTTTCGCGCCGCCGGTCTCGTGCAGGTCGGGCTCGATGCCGAGCCGATCGAGCGTCTTGCCGGTCCAGCCGGCGATCGACGGGAATTGCCACCGATTCCGGAATCCGAGGGTCAGGACCGGCCCGTCGTGGCTCTTGAACTCCCAGAGGATGTATCCCGCGCCCAAGCCGCCGCCGATGCCGAGAATCGCGGCCTCGGTCAACGGCTCGCCAGTCACGCCCGAAACGACGCCCTGATTCGCCAGGACATTCGCCAGGGTGGCCGTCTCTGGGTGCAGGCCGCCGCGCATCCGATAGCCGGACGGGGTGGCCGGATCGGCCGCGTCGGCCGTCCACTCCGCGTGGTGCCCGTCCGTGGCGCCCTCGACCAGGGTCCGTCGGGCGGCGGCGTATCGTTCGCCGGTCTTGGCCATGCGCGCACGCACGACTCGCTTGAAGGCCTTGTCGGTGGTCATCGGTCAGTTCTCCGTCGCGGCCGTCGACGTGCGCCCACACCGCCACGTCGTCGGCCGGTCGGATGGTCGACCGGTTCGTCCCGAGGATCCGGATCCCCTTTACCGCCGCATCGCCGCGCCGCGTGGGGGCTCGGTCTGGCAGTCGGGCGCGGGAGCGCGCCGTCACCAGTGTACGACTCCGAGCAACCGGCTTGCGAGGGGCCATCGTCGGCGACGCGTCGAGGGCGCTGAAACGCCGCCCGGTACGGATACCGGGCGGCGTACGGAACGAGACCTGAACGTGCGTTGGCGTCAGTCCCCGTTGCCTCGGCACGAGACGCGCGGGTTCCAGTCCTGGTACGCCCCGGTCGGGTTCGGCTTCCAGACCCAGGCATGGAGCTGGTAGAAGGACGGGATGCCGTAGCGGTTCGGGGACGGGACGAGCTTCAGCGGACGTCCGAACAGGGACGGAGTGCCCGTCTTGCCGGCGTCCACCCAGGCCTGCTGGAACACGACCCACTCGACGCCGACGAGTCGCTGCCCGCCGCCCGGCGTGGGCTCGTACATGATCGCCTCCGGTGCGCGCGGATCGAGGACCGCATCCCCGACCAGGCCGCCGTTGACGTAGTGCTGACCCATGGCCCCCTGGCCGGCTTCGTCGGTGCAGACGTAGAACAGGCCATAGCCAGCAGCTGCGGCCGCGTCGAAGTCGTGGAAGCGAGCCGTGGCCGCGCGGACGGCCGCGAGCTCATCCGCACGCGCAGACGCGCTGACGGCACCCGCAAGTGCCGTCAGGACCAGGGCGCCGACCGCGATCGACCCGACGAGCAACCGACGCATCAGGCCACCTCCACGGGGATCGCATAGACCTCGGCGGTCGGGTGACCCGCCCGCTCGTGGATCCGCATCACGGCTTCCTTGGATGGACCGTTGGAGAGGCAGAAGACCTTGCCGCTCTCGGGATCGAGCCACGCGCGCTCGAAGTGCACGCCCTCGTCCTTCTCGATCGCGAGGTCGCGCTCGTGCGCCTCGCGCAGTTGCGGGCCCGTCACGCCGACGAACCCTGAATGGACGTCCATGAATCTCGCCATCTCGAACCTCCTGTCGTGCCGTCCGTCCTGTGGACTGCGGCAAACCTGGGGGTTGCGAAAGGAAGCGTCATCGGTCATGTGACCGATGAGGCCGCACGACCGTCACCTACACTTTCGGCGTGGACGACCGACGCTCGCTCGTCTGTCCGGTGCTCGTCGGCCGCGACGACCTCCTGGCGCTGGCCGATCGGCGCATCGCCGAGGTCCTGACCGGCACGGGGCGCTTCCTCCTGCTTTCCGGTGAAGCCGGGGTCGGCAAGACCCGGCTCCTGGGCGCGATGGAGCGGCGTGCGGAGGCCGCCGGTTTCCGTGTGGTCCGCGGCGGCGCGTACCCGAGCGATGTCCAGGTCCCGGCCGCGATCCTCATCGACGTCGCGCGCGCCATGGAGCGACAGCCGGCGCTGGCCGAGATCGGACTCGGACTCGGCCGACGCCTGGAGGACGCGGACGCATGGGAGGAGCGAGCCGGCGGCGATCCACGGCGACGACGCCGCGTGCTCGTGCTCGACGTCGCCGAGATCCTGGACGACCTGTCCGCCGACGGTCCGGCCGTCCTCGCGCTGGAGGACCTGCACTGGAGCGACGATCTGACGCTCGAGATCCTCGAGGCGCTGGCCCGACGCGTTCCGGAAAGGCGCCTGCTGGTGGTCGGGACATACCGCAGCGACGAGCTTTTCCCGCGAGCCCCGATGCGGGAGTGGCGCTCCCGCCTGCTCGCTCGACGGCAGGCCGAGGAAGTCCGCCTGGACCGACTGACCGCGGCGGACACGACGACGATGACGACGCTGCTCGTCGGCTCCGGCCTGCCGCTGGCGCGTGATGTCGCCGCGGCCATCCACGAGCGGACCGACGGCATCCCCCTCCATGTCGAAGAACTGCTGGCGGTCCTGGCGGGGTCTTCGGTCCTGCTGGCCGACGAAGTCCGCCACGCCGATGTGCCCGAGACCGTCGAGGACGCGGTCCTCGCCAGGCTTGCCCGCCGGTCTGATGCCGCGGCCGCGGTCGCACGCGCGGGAGCCGTCATCGGCCGGTCGTTCGACCTCGAGCTTCTCGCCAGCGTGACTGGCCAGCCGCCGGAGGACCTCTCCGGGCCCCTGGCGGAGCTGGCCGACCACTTCATCCTCCTGCCGGCCCATGCTCCGGGGCGGTATGGGTTCCGCCATGGTCTGATCTGTGATGCGATCTACTCCGACATCCCGGAACCCGAGCGGCGTCGGCTCCATTCACGGACCGCCGAGGCCGCCAGCAGACGAAGCGACGTCGGGGCTGATGCCTTCCTTGCGCTCCACTACGAACGAGCCGGCCGACGCGAGGAAGCATTCGGGGCCGCACTGGCGGCGGCCGAAGCCGCATCCGCCTTGTCATCCCACTCGGAGGCGCGCGAGCTCTACGCCTGCGCGATCCGCACGGCCCCCGCGGATCAGGACCCGGCGACCCGGGCGCGCATCCTGGAGGCGTACGGCTCGAGCGCGGCCGCCACCGACGACAACGAGACGGCGAGCGAGGCCTTCGTCCGCGCTCGTGAGGCGTACCTGGCGGCCGGCCAGCCGCTCGCAGCGGCAGCCGTCGTCGGCCCGCTCGTCGCTGCCCGCCACCTGCTCGGGGACGCGCTGGAGGCGCGGGCCGATCGGTTGCGTTCGGCACTCGAGGAGATCCCCGCCGCGCCCGCCCTCCACGGGCCGTCTTCGGATCCTGCGGCGGACCGGGTCCGCGCCCGCCTTCTGAGCGCGCTATCGGCCGCCTACATGCTGGATCGGCGTCTTGACCAGGCCATCGACTACGGGATCGAGGCGCGGCGGGGCGCGGAGTACGTCGGCGACCGCGCCACTGAATACGACGCCGCCGCGACGATCGGGTCGTGCTACGTCTTCGCGGGCCGGATGGACGAAGGCTGGTCCCTTCTCGAGACGGCCGTGGCGGAAGCAAGGGGCGCCGGCCTCGATCCTCAGGCGGCGCGTGCCTACCGGATGATGGGCTCCTGCGCATCCGTACTCGTCGAGTACGACCGCGCGGATCGATGGCTCCGCGAAGGCATCGACGAGGCCGAACGGCACGAGCTCTGGAATCACCGGCACTACATGGCTGCGCATCAGGCCCACGTGCTCTGGGCGGTGGGCCGTTGGGCCGAGGCGGACGACATCGCACGCCGATCGCTCGCGGACGGGCGCGGCGGGATCACGACGCGCGTCACCGCCCTCCACGTGCTCGGGTACGCCGCGCTGGGGCGCGGTGAGCTCGCTGCTGCGACGGCCGCGCTCGAGGAGGCGGGCGAGCTGGGATCGCGGATGCGCGAGCTCCAACGCCTGTCCCCGGCGTGGTGGGGTCTGGCCGAAGTCGCCCTGGCGCGCGGCGACGCGGCCAATGCCGTCGCGATCGCCGAGCAAGCGCGCGTCGCGTCCGCGGAAGTCGAAGATGCGGCGTACCTCTTCCCATTCCTCGTCACCGGCACGCGGGCGTACCTTGCCCTGAAAGACCATCACGCCGCCAGTCGCTGGTTCGATTCGGTCGCCGGGCCCATCAGGGCGCGGGCGATCCCCGGGACCGTTCCCGCCATCGATCACGCCGAGGGCCTGCTGGCGACGTCCGAAGGCGCCACGGGCAAAGGCCGGGTCTCCCTGACGGCGGCGGTGGAAGGGTGGGCAGAGCGGCGGCGATCCTGGGAGGGCACGTGGGCGTTGATCGACCTCGCGCGCGCCCATCTCCGGTCCAACCAGCGCGCGGATGCGGCACGGCGGGCCGCCGAAGCGCGCGAAGTCGCGTCGCGACTTGGCGCAGTAGCGATCGTCGCCGCGGCCGACGACATCCGGCGCGTCGCTGGTCGTGGGGCCGAACCACAGCCGTGGGCGCCGCTGACGAGCCGGGAGTTCGATGTGGCTCGCCTCATCGCCGACGGCGCCACCAACGCCGAGATCGCCGCGGAGCTGAGCATCACCCGCAAGACGGTCGCGTCGCACGTCGAGCACATCCTCGCGAAGCTGGGGATGGGGCGACGAGCCGAGATCGCCGTGTGGGCATCGTCTCGGACGTCGGCTCGGAGCGAGCCCACGCCCGTGCTACACTCGCCGCCTTCACGGCGATGACCGCAGAAGAGTAGCGTCGGGAACGGCCCGAAGCGAGCGCGGGACGGTGCGAGCCGCGCGGGATCCACCGGCGTGAACGTCGCTCGCGAGCGGTGACGCATGACGCCCGATAGCGCGTCGCGAGGGTGCCGGAACCAGCCCGGGCGGGATGACCGCAACGGGACCGACATCGAACCAGCAGGTGGTACCACGACCCGTTCGTCCGCTGGACGAGCGGGCTTCTTGTTTCTCGGAGCCTCGAAGCGATGACCGATCTGCCCAAGGCCTACACCCCGCGCGACGTGGAAGGCGCGATCTACGAGCGCTGGCTCGCCGCGGACGTCTTCGCGCCCGATGGCGCGGGCTCGACCGCGGACCCGGAGCTGCCGCCGTTCACGATCACCCAGCCGCCCCCCAACGTGACGGGCTCGCTCCACCTGGGGCACGCGCAACGGACGACGGTCGAGGACCTGATGACTCGCCACGCCCGGATGCGCGGCCACGCCGCCCTGTTCCTGCCGGGCCTCGACCACGCCAGCATCGCCGCCCAATTCGTGCTCGATGCCATCCTCGCCAAGGAAGGGGAGAGCCGCCAGTCGCTTGGTCGCGAGCGATATCTCGAGCGGATGGTCGCATTCTCCGAGTCGACCCGGCCCGTGATGCTCGCCCAGCAGCGGCGGGTCGGGGCTTCGGCGGACTGGGGCCGGCTGCGCTATACGATGGACGAGGGGTCGGCCAAGTCCGTGCGCGTCGCCTTCGCGCGCCTGTACCGCGACGGCCTCGCGTACCGGACCGAGGCGCTCGTCAACTGGTGCCCGGGCTGCCAGACGAGCATCAGCGACCTCGAGGTCGTGCCCACGCCCGAGACGGGGACCCTGTGGCTCGTTCGCTACCACCTGGTCGACGAGGCGTCCGGCGAGCTGGATCCCGAGCGATCGGTCGTGGTCGCGACGACCCGGCCCGAGACGATCCTGGGTGACACGGCCGTGGCCGTTCATCCGGACGACGAGCGCTACCGCGAGCTCGTCGGCCGCCGCGCCCGGATCCCGTTCGTCGACCGCGACGTGCCGATCATCGCCGACGAGGTCGTGGACCGGGCGTTCGGCACGGGCGCGGTCAAGATCACGCCGGCCCACGATCAGGACGATCACGAAACCGGCAAACGTCACGGCCTGCCTGCCCCGACGATCCTGGCGGACGACGCCACCATGGCGAACACGGGGACGGAGTTCGACGGCCTCGACCGGTACGAGGCGCGCCGCCGGATCGTGGCGGCCCTGACGGATCGTGGCGATGTCGTCGAAGAGCGGGTCCACGAGATGATCGTCGGGCGCTGCCAGCGCAGTGACGACGTGCTGGAGCCACGGCTCAAGACGCAGTGGTTCATCCGCACGGAACCGCTCGCCGCACGAGCGCTGGGCGCCACGAGGTCGCGGCGCACGGCGATCCTGCCCGAACGATTCGAGAAGACCTGGGAGCACTGGCTCACGAACATCCGCGACTGGAACGTGAGCCGGCAGCTGTGGTGGGGCCATCGGATCCCGGCGTGGTACTGCCCCGTTGGCCACGTCACGGTCACGGCCGATCCGGCCGGCCCGATGGCGTGCGAGGTGTGCGCGCGCCCGGCCGGCGAGCTGCAGCAGGACCCGGACATCTTCGACACGTGGTTCAGCTCGGGTCTATGGCCGTTCTCGACCCTCGGCTGGCCGGACGAGACGCCCGACTACGCCCGCTACTACCCGACATCGGTGATGGAGACCGGTTACGACATCATCTTCTTCTGGGTCGCGCGGATGATGATGCTCGGGCTCCATCTCACCGGCACCGCGCCCTTCCACACGGTCTACCTGTCCGGGCTGATCCGCGACCCGGAAGGCAAGAAGATGTCCAAGACCAAGGGCAACGTCGTGGATCCCCTCGGCGTGATCGACGAGACCGGTGCCGATGCGCTTCGCTTCGCGCTGATCCACGGCTCGGCCGCCGGGCAGGACCAGCGATTCGGCACGGCGAAGCTCGAAAATGCACGCAACTTCGCCAACAAGCTGTGGAACGCGACACGGTTCGTCGCGGGAGCCCGCCCGGCGTCGATCGCGGCAGACACGGAACGGCGCCTGCCGGACACCCGCCACCTGGGGCCAGCCGAGCGCTGGATCCTGTCCCGGGCGTCGGCCACGGTCGCAACCGTCGATGCCGCCATGGCGGACTACGCGTTCGGCGAGGTGACCCGCGTGCTGTACGACGCGATCTGGAACGAGTTCTGCGACTGGGGCGTCGAGCTGGCCAAGGTCCGGCTGGCCGACGGGTCGCTCCCCGATGACGTCCACGAGGCGACGTGGTGGGCACTCGTCGAGGCGCTCGACACGTATCTGCGCCTGCTCCACCCGGTGATGCCGTTCGTGACCGAGGCGCTCTGGGCCGCGATCCCGCACCGGGCGTCGGATCCTGGCCTGCTCATCGTCGCCCGCTGGCCGGCCGCCGTCGAGCGGGACATCGAGATCGAGCGGCAGGTGTCGGCCTTGATCGGCCTCGTCGGCGACCTGCGCAACGCCCGGACGACGGCGAAGATCCCCGCCGGGGACTGGCTCGAAACGAGGGTCCATGTCCCGCCGGACCTCGGGGCGACCTTCGAGGCGCTGCGGCCGGCGCTGGAGCGGATGGCGCGCGCACGACCGCTGCACCGAGAGCTCACGCCCGAGGCGCTCGACGCCACCCGGGCGCCCGGCGATCTGACGGTCGTTGCGGGCGCCGGCGACATCGAGGCCACCATCCGGCCCGCCGCCATCGACGAAGGCGCGAGCGCCCTGGAGCGGGCGAGGCTGGAGCGGGAGCTGTCCGAGGCCGAAGGCTGGCTGGCCGCGGCCCGCGAGCGGCTGGCCAACGAATCGTTCATGGGCAAGGCCCCGCCGGCGGTCGTCGACGGCGCGCGCGCGCGAGAAGCGGAGCTGGCCGACCAGGTGGAACGCTTGCGTGACCGGCTGGCCGGCTGACGCGCCTCGGACTCAGCTGGGCAGCACCTCGAACGTGGCGACGACCGGCAGGTGGTCGGACGCGTCACCTGCCTCGATCACGACGCGACAGTCGATAGCCCGCAGGCCGCGGCTCAACAGGTGGTCGATGCGGAGCGGTCCGCACGACGCACGACGCGGGTCGCCGGCCTCGATGCCGACGGTGCTGAAGGCGTCATCGAAGGCGTTCGCGAGCGAGCGCAGACCCGGTGCCTCGATGGCCGCGTTGAAGTCGCCGGTGACCACGAGTGGCGCGTCCAGACCGCCGGCGATCCGCGCCAGCTCATCGGCCTGCGCCCGTCGCTGCTCGGTCCCGGCGTAGGTCAGGTGGGCGTTGACGATCGCGAGATCGCCCCAGGGCCCGGCGACGCGGCCGCCGATCGCGCATCGTGGTTCGCGGGTCCCGTACGGCGCCTCGGCGAAGGTCACGCCGGCAAGGTCGCCACCGCTGCCCTCCGGTTCGACCGCATCGTCGTCTCCGCCGAGCGGCAGCCCGACGGCAAAGCCGTCCTTGACCGCCACCCGCGTCAGCAACGCGTTGCCCCACGTCGCGGCGCCGATCGCTTGGCCCGTTTCAGGCTCGATCAGGGCGAACGCGTGCACGGCCGAATACCGGACCTCCCGCTCGGTCCGCCGTGCCAGCTCGAGCGGCTGGTCGAGCAGCTCGCCGTGTGGCGTCAGCAGGGCGACCTCCTGCAACGCCACGATGTCGGCGTCGAGATCGACGATCTGCTGCGCGATCCGATCGAATCGGTCACGCCCCACGTGCCGCCACCAGGCGGGCGGGAACGGCTCCCCTGGGCCGATGGCGGCCCGGATGTTCCAGGTGGCGACCCGGACGGTCGACGGGGCGCGGACCACCCCGCCTACTTGACGGATCCGGCCAGCAATCCCTGGACGAAGTAGCGCTGCAGGCTGAAGAACACGATGAGCGGGACGGCCATGAGCAGGAAGGCGCCAGCCGCCAGGAGATGCCATTCGGTGCCGTACTGGCTGAGCAGGTTCTGGATGGCCTTGGTCATGGGCCACTGCGAGCCGTCCTGGACGAACACCAGGGCCATCAGCAGGTCGTTCCAGACCCACAGGAACTGGAAGATCCCGTAGGCCGCGATGGCCGGCACCGACAGGGGCACGACGATCGTGCGGAAGATCCCGATCGTCGAGGATCCGTCGATGCGCGCCGCCTCGATGAGATCGCGCGGCAACGTGATGAAGAAGTTGCGTAACAGGAAGATCCCGAAGGGCAGCGCGAACGCCGTGTGTGTCAGCCAGATCGCTCCGTAGCTGTTCAGCAGGCCGGTTGGGGCGAAGAGCTTGAGCAGCGGGATGAACGCGACCTGGACCGGGATCATCAGCAGCGCCACCACGAGCAGGAAGAGCCCGTCACGGAACGGGAAATGCAGCCACGAGAAGGCGTAGGCCGCCATGGAGGCCAGCGCCACGGGGATCAGGGTGGACGGAACGGCGATCAGCAGGGTGTTGATGAAGGCCTGGAGCATGCCTTGACCGCTGAGCACCTCGGAGTAGTTGGCCAGGGTGAAGCGGAACTGCAGGAAGCTCTCCCACCAGCCCGTCACCTGGATGTCGCTCCGCGGCCGGAACGAGGTGACGAACAGCCCGATCGTGGGCGCCAGCCAGATGAGGGCGATGATCCCCAGGGCGACGTGGATCGGGGTCTTGTTCAGGAACCGGACGATGCGCTCGCTGGTGGTCCGCTCTCGAGCGGGCACCTGCTCCTCTGCGACAGCCGTCATCTACGTCACCCTCGAGCTGCGGAAGCGCCTGATGTTGTAGGCCATGATCGGGAGCAGCAGGATCAGCATGATCACCGCGACCGCGGCGCCCCGGCCGAACTGGCCGCCGGGGATCGATTCGAAATACATCGTGAAGGCGATGACCCGGCTCTTCACGCCCGGCCCACCGTTCGTGAGGACGTAGATCAGGTCGAACAGCTTCACGACGTTGACCAGGAGGGTGACGGCCAGGACCGAGATCGGCAGGCTCACCATCGGGATGATGATCCCGAAGAAGACCTGGCGTTCAGTCGCCCCATCGACCCGCGCCGCCTCGAGGATCTCGCTCGGGATGCTTTTCAGGGCCGCGGACAGGATGACCGTCGCGAACCCGACGGAACCCCACACGCCGGCCGCGATCAACGCGGCATTCACGAGCGATGGATTGCCGAGCCACGAGATCCCTTGCTGCGTGAGCGGGTCCAGGATGGCGTTCAGCAGGCCGATGTTGGCATCCGGCGCGTAGACGAAGTTCCAGATGATCGCCAGCGCGGTGGCCGCGATCGCCATGGGCAGGAAGACGACGGCCTTGATGGCCGACTCGTAGCGCACCCGCGAAGCCAGGACCGCCACGATGAGCCCCAGGAAGATGACCAGGCTCGTGTAGAAGACGGCCCACAGCAGGTTGTTCCAGATGGCCCCCTCGGGTGGGAACGTGGTGACGTCGAGGAAGCTCTTGTCGCCGGTCAGCAGATTGATGTAGTGCTGGAACCCGACCCACTCGGTGAACTCGCCGCGGCGACCGCGGTTGAAGCTGAGGGCGATCGTGTAGATGGTCGGATAGACCAGGAAGACCGCCATCAGGAGCCCTGGTACGCCGAGGAAGAGGAGGGTGCTCTTGTCGTAACGCCGCCCTGCGGGCCGCGGGGTTGGCTTTACGGGGCCGAGCGGCAATCTGTTGAGCGTCTCGTCCGCTGGACCGGCTGTCACGACCGCCCTCCTTCCCCGGAGATTCAGACGCGGGCGGCCCCGAGGCCGCCCGCGTCGGGTGCTGGACCTTAGGCGTTACCGAAGGTCATTCGGCGTCCCAGGCGGCCTTCACGCGCGTCTGGTAGTCGGCCCAATCGATGGTGTCGCCAGCGATGGCCCGCTGGAGCAGCGCGCCGAGACCCTCGCCGGCGATGCCGGCAGGCAGGAGGTCGGCGCCGTCGTAGCGGATCTGCGCGGCGTTGGTGAGGGACTCGGCCTCACGAACGACGAGCTCGTTCGGGTAGGCGTCGGTGCCGACACCCTTGTGGGGGGACACGATGGCGCCGGTCCCGGCCCAGACCTGGTTGGCCTCGGGCGTGACGATGTACTCGACGAACGCCTTGGCGCCGGCGCTGTCGGTGAAGGCACCGACCACGTCGCCACCGAAGGTGGTCACGTCTTCGGTGTTCCCCAGCGTCGGGAAGGGGAACCAGTCGATGGTCTCGCCGATCACGAGGTCAGGGTTCGTCTGGCCGATCGCGATGCCGCCGACGAAGCCACCTTCGTAGAAGACGGCCGCTTCGGGTTCCGGCTTGAAGACCTGGGCGATCGCGTCCGTCCATGCGCGGCCGACGGCCGCGTCGATGCCGCCGACGACGTATTTGTCGTTGATGACCTCGAGCATGGTGGTCACCGTGGTCTGGACCGACGGGTCGGCCCAATCGCCCTCGGCGCTGAACAGCTTGTCGTAGGCCTCGACTCCGGACTGGCGGATGTAGATGTTCTCGAACCAGTCGGTCAGGTTCCAGTCGTCCTTGGCGCCAAGCGCCATGGCTCCGGGCTTGCCGACGTTGGCGTCGAGCGCCGCCTTGTACTCGTCCCAGGTGGTGGGGTTGGTGGTGACGCCGTTCTCCGTGAAGAGGTCAGGTCGGTACCACATCGTGCCCTTGTTGTTGTACTTGGCCGGCACGGCATACAGCTCGCCGTCGACCGAACCCGCTCCAAGGAAGCCCTCCGGGTAGTTGGCCGAAAGGCCGGATGTGTCGATGCCGAGGTCGGCCAGCTTCTTGAGCGACCCGTCCTTGGCGAATCGACGCAGGAAGCCGATGCCCGGGATGATCGCGATGTCCGGCGGGTTGCCACCGGTGATCCGCGACTGGAGCGTCGTGGAATAGGTCTGGCGGTCAGCCTCGTAATTGACGGTGACGCCGGTCTTCTCGGTGAAGTCCTTGAGGACGGCCTGGAAGGCCTCCTCCTCGCTGCCGCCCCACAGCGACAGGACGTTGATCGAGCCCGCGGGGCCCGGCTCGACGCTGGTCGCGGGACCGCTGGCCGGGGCGCTGCCGGCCGGACCGCCACTCGCGGGCGGCAGGGTCGTTCCGGCCGGGCCGCAAGCTGTCGCCAGCAGCGCAGCCGCCAGGAACAACGCAGAGAATCGTAAGGATCGGGTCATCGACAATCTCCTTGGGGAATGGCCCTCGACCCGGATGTCGGGTGGGTCCATGACGTGGCGCGACTTGCGGTCGAACGCATGACCATTCGCGGTCTCCTCCTCGGTGCGGGCCGCGTGACCGACGCCTCGCTTCGCATCGAAGGTCGTCGGCCTGCCAACGGTCGCTACCGGCTCCTCCACGGTCTCCCGCCACTGGGGTCGGGCGGACTGGAGAGGCCAATGGCATGTTGCCATCACGGGCGAGCCTAGAGTCCGCTCGGACTTTCTGTCAACGTTTCGGCCGCATCGCAGTCGCGGGGCTGTCGTGCGGCTCGTCAGCGGGCATGTTTCAGGACGGGCGCAGGTGGATCGTCCGGATCTCCCACGGTTCCATGGGGAGGTCCACCGCGCCCGGTTCAGCTGCGAGCGCACCCATCGGACGGCCGAGCAAATCGGCATCGCGCGCCTCTTCGAACCGCCCCCGGATCACGGCCTCCGTGGCGCTCGCGGTCTCCGCGACGACCCGTACCTCCAGCCAGTCGCCGCGGCGCCGGAGCGCGGTGAGCACGATCCCGTCGCCCTCGATGGCCAGGCCCGCGCCGGACGGTGCGGCACCACCCGCCGCCTCGGTCCCCGCGGCGCCCTCCGCGCCGACCGGACCCGTTCCTCGCACGACGAGCGGCGCATGCTGGTACCGCTCGGCGGTCGCCACGACCGAGGCCGTGGCCCACGAGCCGGCGTGGGGCATGAGCGCGAAGCGCATGGATCGTTGACCGATCAGCTGCGCCCCGGGCACGGGCACCTCGGGACCGGCCGGGTCCTCGCGGTATGGATTGGCGTTGCGGCTGATCCAGCCGAACGACCGAAGCAGCGTGAGCGCCAGCTCGCGGCCGTCGACGACCTCGTACTCGACGATGTGATCGAGCAGGGCGCTGACGCCCTCGGTCTGGACGAAGCCATGGGCCGGGAAGGTGGCCAGCGGCACCTCGCCGTGTCCACCCTCCACCTCGAGACCGCGGTCGACGACGGCGTACTGGCCCTGTGCCGAACTCCCGGTCGCCGCGCCCAGAAGCGGTACGTGAAAGCGCACCCGGTGATCGCGCGATCGGTTCTCGAAGCTCACCTCGACCCTGACGAAGGGCTCGCCTGCCTGGACCTCGAGCGTCGTGATGACGTCGGTCGGGACGGTGGCGCTCGTCCGAACGCGCTCCCGTGGGTCGATCCCGACCGGCCATTCGAAGCGGCGGCGGATCGTCAGCCGCCCGCGAAGAGGCCCGGAGGGTCCCGCCACGACCTCGATCTCCGTGGGTGTTTCCACGATGACGTCGGGACTGGGCGGACCGTAGTTGTAGCTGTCACCCAGGTCCCCGCCGTCGACGATCCGCCCGACCCCCTCAAGCTTCACGCCTCCGCCCTCAAGACGGAACGTGCCGTCGTCGTCCGCCTCGATGGCGACGAGGCCGTTGTCGAGGCGACGTTGACTGGCCGTCACGGCATCGGCCACGGGTTCCGATCCGGTCGCATCGGCGGTGTCCCCGGCGACGACTTCGATCGCGGACCAGCCGAGCGCGGGCATCGGCACGCAGGCCAGGATCCGGCGACGCTCCGCCGCGCGGACCGTGAGCCGCCACGCCTCGTCCGGCCGTGCCAGGACCGCGGCTTCGATATGGCCGAGGAGCTCCTCGACATCGAGCTCGGGCGGGTCCGCGATGTCATCCGCGAAGATCCGCACTGTGGGCGTCCCGTCGGGATGGTCGGGTTGGATATCGATCGAGTTGATCTGGCGCCCGAACAGCTCGCGGCCGTGCCGCCGCCGACGGAACAGCTCCGGGATCTCCGAGCCGTGGAGCTTGAGGTCGGCGACCACCGGGTCGGCCCGGCCGCATTCCTGCGATGAGATCAGGCGATCGCCGGAGCGGAGCTCGACCGACTCCCATTCAGGCGGGACCGCCACGTCGAACTCAACGAAGTCCTCGCGCGGGGCGGGCGAGGGGTTGATCGCCGCCCAGCTGCCGGTCGGCAACTGGCTCGCGATCTCACCGAGCGTGCGGGACAGCACGCCTCGCCCGATCTGCTCCGCTTCCGCGTACCGCGTCAGGACCTGTGCGACGACATCGTCGTGGGAGCAGCCGCAGATCGAATCGTGCGCCGAGTTGTCCACCAGTCGCCGCCAGGCAAGCTCGAGCGGTCGTCCCGGCCACGCCGTCCCGTGGAGTGCGGTGAGCGGCTCGGCGTAGCGCTCGAGGAGCCGCTCGGCTCGGCCCGCGGCGATCTTCACGTCGACCCGCGCCGACGTGACGTTCATCAGCATGTTCGCGCGGGCCCCGGAGCGGAGCTCACCGGTCCAGTGCGCTCCCGCGCCCCCCGATGGCTCGATGTCCGTCCGCGCCGCGTAGTCCGCGAGCGTCTCCAGCCGGACGACGACCGGCGAGTCGTCGGCGTTGATGGCGTCGACGAGATCCGCCAGGCGGGGGGAGGGGACCGCGTGGTCGGTGCCGTACATCGCGAGGATCGAGTGCCGGCCGTAGAACGGCTCGTTCGCGTCCACATGCTCGGCGAGCTTCGTCTTGAGCCGGCCCGGGACGTCGAAGAGGTGGGCACCGTTGCCGTAGCCGCCGACGAGGTACTCGGCCTCCACGACCGAGCCGTCGGGCGCCTCCCACCCGAACGTGTTGCTTCCGACGACCGCGGGCACGCCTCGCCAGACGACGGCCCGGTCGATCCCGGCCCGGCGCAGGATCTGCGGCATCTGCGCCACGTGCCCGAACATGTCGGGCAGGTACCCGACCCGCATCGCGCCGCCGAGCTCCGTGGCCCGTTGCCAGCCGAGCTCCAGGTTGCGGACCAACGTCTCGCCCGAGACGAGGAACTCGTCCATGAGGATCTGCCACGGCCCGATCGCGAGCCGGCCCTCGGCGACCAGCCGGCGGATGAGCGGCTCGGCCTCCGGCCGGACCTCGAGGTAGTCGTCCACCGTCGCGCACTGTCCGTCCAGCGTGAATCGCAGCCGCCCGTCTGCTTCCATGCGTTCGAGCAGCTCGTCGACGAGGTCGACCAGCCGCAGCCGGAACGTCTGGAATGGCTCGTACCACTCCCGATCCCAGTGGGTATGCGGGATCAGGTGGACGATCGTGCGGCCGGTCGCAGGCGTGGTCGTCATGCCCTGGCGCTGGGCGCGGCGGCGATCGTGTCCCTGGCGAGGGTCGTCATCGCGGACTCGGCCGCCTCACCGCCGATCTCGATCCCGCGATCGAGCGCCAGGCGCGCAACGATGCGCTGACAAGTGACGATGTCGGCGCGGCCATCGGCGATCCCGGACCGGGCCCTGCTGCCGTCCGTGATCATCGACGCGAATGCGAGCAGCTCGTGTTCGAACGCTTCCTCGATGGAATCGAGCAGGACTCGCTGACGGGTCTCGCCGCGGCCCGTCGAGACCACCAGGCCGGTCGGCTGATGCAGCCGGTATGGCGCTGGGAACGACAGCTCGACGGAGCCGCGCTCGTAGTGGAAGCGAACGTCCTCGCGGTACGCGGGGTAGTCCGGCAGGAAATGCCACCGGATCGACAGGCGCGCGCTCGATGGTGAGCGACGGCGGCCAGGCGTCATCCGGCCAGGTCTCGACGTGGTCGATCACGGTCGGGTCGCCAGCGATCGCTCGGACGACCGCGAGGTCGTGGACGACGCTGCCGAGGAGGATGCCGCCGTATAGCGGGCCTAGTGCCGGCGCCGCCGCGCCCAGCGCATCGGTATCGAGCTCACTCACGCGACCCCGAAGGCCCGCGAGCGTCGTGGCGTCGATATCGTCCGGTGGCGGCAGCAGGTGGGCGTGTGCGAGCTGGCTCTCGCTCGAGGGGTGCAGGACCGTCACCTCGACCGCTCGCAGCGCCCCCAATGGGGCATCGGGGTCAGAGGTGACCCGGACCGCTTCTTCGACGGCGGGGTCGTACAGCTTCATGTACCCGACCATCAACCGTTCGCCGTCGTGAGCCGGCCCTTCGACGGCCGCCAGGCGATCGGCCTCGGCACGTGTGGTCGCCAGTGGCTTCTCGGAAAGCACGGGGAGCCCGCGCTCGAGGGCCGCGAGCG
>JARDZW010000013.1 GCA_029240655.1 Chloroflexota bacterium | reverse complement strand
GGGACTTCCGCGCGTTCGTGAAGGGCGATGCCGAGGTCGCCTGGAAGCTGCTGGAACACGTCGGCGGGATGCTGCACGCCAAGGGTTGAACCACGGCCGTCCCTCGTACGGGGCCGGAACCAACGGGAATTTGAGACGCGTCAGAGCCGGCGCCTCGCCGCCGGCCAACCATTCACCGACCCTCGTGCCCAGGTAGGTCATCAACGCCACGCCGGTCCCGCAACAGCCCATCGCGTACGCGACGCCGTCCTTCGTACGGCCCGCGTGCGGCATCCGGTCGAACGTGAACCCGACATTCCCGCCCCAGGCGTACTCGATCCGGTAGTCGGCCAGCTGCGGGTGGACCTCCAGGAGTCCGCGATGGAGGATCTGCGCGGTCTTCTCGATGGAGGTCGGCAGGAACGAGGCGCGCCCGCCGAAGATCATCCGGCGGTCGGCTGAGACATGCCAGTAGTAGAGGAAGTTCTTCGTATCGAAGAACGCACGGCCCTTGGGAGAGAGCCCATGCGCGAGGTCCTCGGGCAGGATCTCCGACGCGATGATGAACGAGCCGATCGGGATGATCCGGCGCCGGAGCGTCGGGACGACCCCGTCCGTGTAGCCGTTCGTGGCCACGAACACGTCGCGTGCCAGGATCGCGCCGCGGGACGTCTCGACGATGAAGCCGCCGTCGGCCCCTCGCCGGAGCTTCTCGGCCCGAATGCCCTCGTGCAGGTCCGCGCCGGCCCGCGCCGCGGCCGCAGCCAGACCCGCGAAGTACCGACCCGGATGGAGCAAGCCGCTGCCCTCGACCGCGAGCGCCCCGAAATAGGCGTCGCTCCCGATCTCCGCACGGATCCGTTCACGCGGGACGACCGTGGACGTCACGCCGACCGCCGCCAGGCTCGTCCGAGCGTGCTCAAGCTCGGGCACGTGCGAGGGCGCGTACGCGAGTTCGAGGTGACCGCCTTCCCGAAAGTCGCAGTCGATCGCTTCCTCGGCGATGAGCCGCTTCACCAGGTCGTAGGAGTCGAGGGTCTCGCGGTACAGCGCCTTGCCTGTCTCCTCGCCGTAGCGCCTGATGAGCTGCCCGGCACTCCATTTGTAGCCGGCATGGACGATGCCGCCGTTGCGGGTCGAGGCCCCCCAGCCCAGCGTGTGGGCCTCGAGCAGCGTCACCGCCTTGCCCCGTCGGGCCAGTTCGCGCGCCGCGTTGATCCCGGCATATCCCCCGCCGACCACGACGACGTCCGCCGAGCCCGGGAGCTCGCGTCCGGATCGGTCCGGCTGCGGCGTCATCGACGCGTGCCAGAAGGGCCGGCGCTCGTAGTCGTCGTTGAGGGGTGCTACGGATGCCATCGACGTGGAGCGTACCGGAGGGGCGCCGCCGCGCGGCCGTTGGTTCCCGCGCCGTTCCCGATCCGCCCGTCGACGTTCCTGCGATGAATCCCCGCATCGAACGTCGGTCAGGTACGATCGGCGCAGGGGGCCGGAGGATGGGCGGCTCCTGCCCGGACCCACGGTCCGATCGCTTGGGGGACGAGTGCGCTCGATCGCCGTCATCAATCGCAAGGGAGGCAGCGGCAAGACGACGACGGCCGTCAACACGGCCGCGGCGTTGGCCGGTCTCGGCCATCCCGCCCTGTTGATCGATGTCGACCCCCAGGGCAGCGCGTCAGATTGGCTCGATCGCGAAGGTAACGATCGGGGCCTGCGCGAGGCGTTCACAGTGACCGGGGACCTTGGGCGGCTGGCCGTCCCCACGGACACGGCGGGGCTCGACATCGTGCCCTCGACGCAATGGCTCATCACCGCCGAGAAGAACATGCTGGGGGACCTCAGCGTGGGCATCTCGCGGGCACTCCAGCGCATCCCACCGCGTTGGGATTTTGTGATCGTCGACTGTCCGCCGTCGCTGTCGTACCTGGCGATCGGGGTGATGATGGGCGTCCGGGAGCTCGTCATCCCGGTGGAGGCCCATTCGATGGCGTTCACCGGCGCGGTCGAGGTGATGGATGAGTTGCCGGCCGTGCGGAAGTTGAACCCGAGCCTCGCCTCGATCTTCCTCCTGCCGTGTCGAGTGACCAGGACACGCCACGCTCGGGGGGTCGTCGAGGCGCTCGAGAACGACTTTCCGGCAGAGGTCACGGCGGCGCGGATCCGCGAGAGCATCACGCTCGCGGAGGCCGCCGACGAGCAGCAGCCGATCACCGCCTACGCGCCGAACGGCATCGGCGCCTCGGACTACCGAGACTTCGCGCGGGAGCTGCTGAACCGTCCCCCGCCTCCAGTCCAGGCCAAGAGTTCGTGGTGGCAATCCCCGGTTTCGTCCCTGTCGGGTCGATGATGGAGCGGATCGAACCTCCCTCGACGGCGGCCGCGGTCGAGGCGCTCGTTCGATCGATCGAGGCGAAGGAGGTCCTGACCGCTCCCCGCGATGAACCGGAGGATGCGGCCGTGCTCCTGGATGGTGTCGCCCAAAGCTCGGGGTCGGCTGATGCCGTCGAACCGCTCCCGCCGGAACCGCCTGACCCGGTCCTCACCGCTGAGCCTGCGCCCGAGTCCGACGGGCTCCGGCCGCCGGCCACCGGCTGGGCCTGGTCCCCCACGAGTCGCGGCCCCCTTCCCGGTCTGGTCGACCGGCAGCTGTGGAAGGCGCTGGTCCTGGAAGAGGCCGAGCGTCAAGACCGCTATGGACACCCCACGGCCATCGTCCTGGCCGAGCTCGTGGGGCTCGATGAGCTGGTCGCGCGAATGGGACCGGCGGCCATGAACCGGTTCGTCCCGGTCTGCGCTGACATGCTCGTGTCGCTGGCACGCAGCTCGGACCGCATCACACGGCTGACCAACTCGCGATTCGGCCTGCTCCTGCTGGAGACGGATGTCGTCGGTGCCGCCAGACTCGCGGCGCGGATCACGGTAGCCGCCGAGCTTCGGCTGGCCGCGAGCACGTGGCCCGTGAGGATGGTGGTCGGCTGGGCGGGTGCCGCGACCCGTGAAGAGCTGCGGGGTGCGGTCCGGGCCGCCGAAGAGCACCTCAACGTGCGGCGCGCCGAACCGTAGCGGCTATGGGTTCGTGATCTCGGCGTCGGAAGGGGCCGGGATGGACCAGTCAGGCTCCGGCGGGATGACCCGGTCGGCCGTCTCGCCGCTGACGACGGCGAGATGACTGAAGAATCGGCCGCGTCGGTGCGAGACGATCCGAGCGTCCTGGCAGGGGCAACCGGGCGCCAGACAGCTCGATGTTCGTGCGGTTCGTGCTTCCGACCTGGGCCTCGCGTCGCTGACATCCATGTCCTGTCTCCTGCGCCGAGTTCTGGCTCGACCCCGGATGCTCCGGGTGAAATTGAACTGACCTGGATACGTTGCGTGACGCTGCGCGGACGCATTTCGTTGCATCCGCGAGCCAAGGTGTCGGCTAGCGGACGCTGAGCGATGGAAGCAGATGGGCCTGGTGAACGTGGGGCGACCATCGGTCGCCGGCCTCATCGCGCCGTGACGAGGTCCGCTTCGTAGGCAACCTGACCGCCAGCGATCGTCACGAGCACTCGACCGGGTAGGTCCAACCCGATGAGTGGCGAATTCTTGCCACGGGAGGCGAGCCGGTCCGCCGACACCATCCAGCGCTCCGCCCGATCGAACACGACGAGGTCCGCGAGCGCACCCTCCACGAGGCCCACGGACCCGTTCCGCCGCGACCGACGGCCGAGGATCGCCGCGGGACCCGCCGTCAGCGCCTCGATGGCCCGCGACAGCGTCAGGTGGCCCGCGTCGACGGCCTCGAGCACGAGGCCCAGCGCCGTCTCGATGCCGCTGATCCCATTCGCAGCCTCCCCGAACTCGACCATCTTGTCGACCTCGGTGTGAGGAGCGTGGTCGGTGGCGATCGCATCGGCCGTCCCGTCCGCGAGCGCAGCGAGGCAGGCCAGCGCGTCCGCAGGCGTCCGGAGTGGCGGGTTGACCCGGAGCGAGGAACCGTAGGGGGCGGCGACCAGGGCGTCGTCCCGCCACGGATCGCCCTCTTCCCCGGCCTCCCAGGCGAAGCGGCGAGCGCCCGCGATCCACTCGTCGCTCAGCGCGAGATGGTGCGGCGTCACGTCGCAAGTGACCGGCAGGCCGGCAGCCTTGGCCCGGCGCACGAGCTCCAGGGCGGCGGCCGTGGAGAGATGGGTGAGATGCAGTCGCGCTCCCGGGACATCACGGACGACATCGGCCAGAATTGCGAGGTCACGGCCGACGGCCGCCTCCTCCGCCGCCGTCGGCCAGCCGCGCAGTCCCAGGACGGTCGAGACGAACCCCTCGTTCGCCTCCGCGCCATCGGTGAGGGTCGGATCCTCGGGGTGATCCACGATCGGCAGGCCGAGTGCACCCGCGTACGCCAGCGCGTTGCGCAGGATGGATGCCGATCGAACCGGCGCGCCGTCGTCGGAGAAGCCCACGACTCCGGCATCCGCCAGCTCACCGAGGGCCGCCAGCGTCTCGCCGTCCCGCCCCGTCGACACCGCCCCGTGGGCGAGCAACTCCACGGGTGACCCCGATGCTGCGGCAGCCGTGCGGATCCGGGCCAGGACGCCCGGCTCATCCAGGGTCGGCGTCGTGTTCGGCATGGCGCAGACGGTCGTGAACCCGCCATGCGCCGCCGCCGCGAGCCCAGAGGCGACCGTCTCGGCATCCTCGTTGCCCGGCTCACGCAGATGGGCGTGGAGATCGATGAACCCTGGCGCCACGACGACCCCGCCCGCGTCGATGCCGTCCGCCTCCTCGCGTTCGAGCCACGTCACGGCCTCCAGGATCCCGTCGCGGACGACGATCTCACCGGGGCCCTCGCGCGCCACGGTGGGGTCTACCAGCCACGCGCGACCGATGTCGAGGTCCGTCATGCGGCGGGCGAAGCGTTCGCGGCCGGCGAGGCGCCCGAGCCCGTACTCGCCACGCCCGCAAGCAGGTACAGGAGCGCCATCCGGATGGCCACGCCGTTCGTCACCTGGTCCGTGATCACCGACTGCGGACCCGCCGCCACCTCGGCGGCGATCTCGACGCCCTCGTTCATGGGACCCGGATGCATCACCAGAGCGGCGGGCTTCGCGAGCGCCAGTCGCGCCGCCGTCAGCCCGTAGCGTGCCGCGTACTCGCGCAACGACGGCAGCAACCCTGACGCCATCCGCTCGCGCTGGATCCGCAGCGCCATCACCACGTCCGCGTCGCGCAACGCGTCCTCCACGGACGAGGTCACGTGGAACCGCCGCCCCGCAGCCGCGCCCCGCCCGGCCCACGCCTCGAAACCGCGCAGCAGCGTCGGCGGCCCGCACAGCCACAGGTCCGCGCCGGCCGCCGTCAGCGACCAGATGTTGGAGCGGGCGACCCGCGAATGGAGCACGTCCCCAAGGATCACGATCTTCCGTCCCGCGACGGAACCACCGTCCAGTCGCGATCGCATCGTATAGAGGTCCAGGAGCGCCTGTGTCGGGTGGGCATGCCAGCCGTCGCCGCCGTTCAGGACGGAGCCGCTGAAGACCTCGGCCGCGAGGTACGGGGCGCCTGAGACGGAATGGCGGATGACCAGCATCTGCGCTCCGAGCGCCTCGACGGTCCGGATCGTGTCGATGAGCGACTCGCCCTTCGTGACCGACGAGGTCGCGGCGGCGATGTTGACGACATCGGCCGACAGGTTCTTCGCGGCCACCTCGAAGGAGACGCGGGTCCGGGTCGAAGCTTCGTAGAAGAGGATCGTCACGTTCCGCCCGCGCAGGGCCGGCACCTTCGCGATGGGCCGGGCCAGGACCTCGCGCATCGCGTCCGCGGTCCGCATGACGAGGTCGAGATCGATGGCGGTCAGGCCATCGACATCAAGGAGGTGGCGATGTCGCCAGCCGACCGGCTGGCTCTCGGGCGCCACATCGACGGACGGGACGACCACGTCGGTGGTCGCGGCGTCGTCGATCACGGCGCTCACCCGACCGGCTCGCCCGCCCCGACAGGCTCGGGCACGTCCACGATCCGCTCGATCTCGACGCCATCCTCCCCATCGGTCTCCTCGAGGTGGACGCGGACCAGCTCCTCGCGTGAGGTCGGCACGTTCTTGCCGACGTGATCGGCCCGGATCGGCAGCTCGCGATGCCCGCGGTCGACGAGCACGGCGAGGCGGATGGCCTGGGGCCGCCCGAAGTCCACGAGGGCATCCATCGCGGCCCGGATCGTGCGCCCGGTGTACAGCACATCGTCGACGAGGACGACCGTCCGCCCGTCGATGCCCGACGGCAGCTCCGTGCCCTTGACGACGGGCTGCTGCGCGACCAGGGAGAGGTCGTCTCGATAGAAGGTGATGTCAAGCGCCCCGACCGGCACCCGCGCGCCCTCGTTCTCGAGGATGGCGGCTGCGATCCGCCGGGCGAGGGGCACGCCGCGACGTTGGATGCCGATCAGCAGTAGGCCGTCGGTACCCGCCTGCTTCTCGACGATCTCGTGGGAAAGGCGGATCGTCGCGCGACGAATCTCGTCCGCGGTCATGATCCGGCGTCCGCTCATCACTCCTTCCCGGCCTCTCGGGGCCACACGGGCGGTCTCACGGGGCCGCGGCCGAAGGGTCAGTGCGAAGGATACCGCGGGGCGCGCAGGTTCAGTAGACGTGCACGGTAACGTCGAAGACCCCGCTCCACGATGGGCATCCGCAGATCGCGAAGAAATCCGCGCGGTCGAGATCCACGATCCGGGACGACATCTGCGGGCCGTAGTCGTTGACGACCCGCTCGATACAGCCGCCGCCCCCGCAGATGATCACGATCGTCCCCCGAGGCAGGCGCATGGCCGTGGTGCCGTTGTCGTAGAAGGTGGCCTCGCCGCGCAGGGTGTACTTGGGCGGCTTGCGGCTCGAGCCCGAGCCGGGGTCGGATTGCTGCACGACAGCGCGTTGCGTCGGGCCAGCCTCGGGCGCGGCGCCCGGCTCGATGAATGGCGCGTGCTCATGAACGAAGCCCGCGGAGAGGTACCCGTCATCGAGCCCGGCGATCGACAGGGCCGACGACGTTTCCGGCGCGGGGATCGAGAGCGACTGGAACGCGACGGCCGGCACGGGCTCCACGACGCTGGGGGCGCGAGAGCCTGCGAGACCCGGCAGTGCGGCCAGGGCGAGGGCGGCAGTGAGCACCGACCCCACGACCAACCATCTGGGTCGCACGATAGACGGGGAACGATACGACGCTGGGCGTTCGATTGCACGCCCACCGCGTCAGGCGGTGTGTCCGTCAGCGAACGACGACGAGATCCTCGCCCGGGGCGCTCTCGACGGTGCCAACGCCATCGTTGCTCCAGGCGACGATCTGGATCCGGCTCCCCTCGCCGTCCTGGCCCGGTGGTGTCGCCCAGGCAAGCCGTCCTTCGCCGATCGAGAAGCCGGGAAGGGCCGGTACGCCGGTCGGGGCGTCGTCGGGTCGCTCCAGATCGCCACTCTCGCTGACGCGATGGAGCGTGAGCCGCCCAACCTCGGGATCGGCCGCATCGGCTATCCAGACCGCAACCCATTCCCCGGTCTCGTCCCAGCGGACATCGAACCCGGCAGGGGCCGAATCGGTCACGACCCGCTCGTCGCGGGTACCGGACCCGTCGTCGCCGGGGGTCGTGCCCGTCGCGGTCCAGCGATGCAGCTCGAGCTTGCCCGTGTCGGGCGTCAAGGTCATGCCATCGGCCGACTGCGTGACGGACCCGGTCCAGCCGATCGCTCGCCGGCGCGTCGGATCGACGATCGGCCGCCACACGTCACCGGCGGGCGATTCTGCGGCAGTCACCGGGTCGATCCGGACGGTGACGGGTGTGACCGGTCCCTCGGTGGCGATGGTCGGGTCGGGGCGGCTCGCGATGATCTGATCGCCGTCCCACGAGGCGAAGACCGTCGACCCATCGACCGTGAGGCTGCGCGCGGATTCGTCGCCGACGCGCCACACGTACACGTCGGGGCCGCCCGATCCGTCCCCGGGCCGCGCGGTGAACGCGAACCAGGAGCCATCCGCGGAGAACGCGGCCGATTCGCCGACGAGCTCGATGTCGCTGGCGATGGCGAGGCGGATCGCCACCGACGGGGACGGAGAGAGGCTCGGTGGCGGCGAGGCGGACACTGGGGCGGGCGAACCGCTCGTGTCTGTGCCCGGGGATTCGGATGGGGACTCGGAGGGAGCGACGGTCGGTGGCGGCGTCCCGGAGGCGGGGGCGGGGCTGGCCCCCGCGCTGGCCGTCACCGAGGCCGTGGGCGCGGTGGACGGCACCGTGGGGATCGTCGGGGTCGGCTCGGGCGTCGCCGACTGGGTGTCCGGCTCCTGCGTGCGCTCGGGCAGATCGACCAGCACGACCTCGTTGCCGCCGGATCCATCGTCGGTGATCATCACAGCCTGTCCGTCGCTGGGAGATCCGATGATGGTTCGCGGTTCGGAATCGAGGGCCATGCGCTGCTGGGCGGCCTGCCGAAGCGCAGGGCAGTTCGACGTTCCTTCGACCGGGCAGACCTCATCCACGGCGGCGTTGTTGTAGGCAAGGCCGTCCGCGGTCTTGTCGACCCACTCCACGACGCCTGCGCCTACCGCGAACGGCGTCGCCTGCGCCCCTCCGCCGCCGCCGTCGCCACCGGTCGTCGATCGCTGGGCGGTCTCCTCGGGCGCGGTCGCCTGCTGCGGCACGAGGTCCCCCGACAGCGTGCTGACACCGATCACGACCGCGATCACCGCGATCCCCGACAAGGCTCCAAGCGGGATCCGCGATCCACGACGTGAACCCGGCGACGTGGCCGAGCGCTGGCCACCCGACGCCTGCTCGATAGCGGCGGCGGTCCTCGCCCAGAGATCGCGGGGCGGCTCTGGCGCGGCGTCACGAAGCGCGCGAAGTGCGACCCGGTCAGCGGCGTACTGCGCGGCGACACTCGAACAGGCGGGGCAATCCGCAAGATGCTCGTCGAGCCACGCGGTCTCCTTGATCCCGAGAGCGCCGACCATCCGCTCGGCGAGCCGCAGGCGGGCGCGGTCGTGCGGCGAAGCCCAATGGTCGGGCCGGCGCTTGACGCGGCCGAAGCGGCTCACCGGTCCACCCGGGCGGTCGATCCCCTGTCACGGGTCGCCTCGGCGGCCGCATCGACCTCCCGCTCGGCGGCGAGTGCCTGGCGGAGGCTCTCGCGAGCGCGAGTCAGGAGCGCCCGCGCGGCCACGTGGCTGACGCCGAGTGCCTCGGCCAGCTCGAGCCCGGTCAGATCGTGCAGCTCGGCGAGGAGCAGCGCCGCGCGCTGGCGTTCAGGGATCCGGGCGAGCGCGCGCTGCATGTCGCCCGACAGGCGGGCCTCCATGACCAGGTGCTCCGCCGATGGCGCCGAGCCCTTCGATTCACCCGTCCACGGCAGGAACCGGATGATCTTGCGGCGGCGGATCTCGTCGAGCGCGACCCGGTGGGCGATCTGGTACAGCCACGCCCGGGCGTTCTCCGGCTTTTCCAGACTGGCGTAGTTCTTGTACGCCTTGACGAAGGCGTCCTGGGTCATGTCCGCGGCCATCTCCGGGTCGCGCATCATCCGCATCAGGTACGCGTAGATCTCGCCGTGGTGCTTGGCGAACAGGTTCTCGACGAATGCGCCCGCCTCGTCACGATCCCAGGCGCCACTCATCGCCCGGCTCCGGTCGGAGGGGGCGATGATCGTGCGGCCGAGCGGGTCGCGAAGTCGGGCGGGAGCGTCGAATACCACAAGGACTCCGTGCGGGCGAGGCCGGGGCGCACGGCCGTCAAGGGGCGCGCGCTCGATGGGCCAAAGACGAGGCGCCCACCCCGGATGTGACGCCGGGGGCGCTCAGGCTCCGCGCGCATCAACCCGATCCACCTCCCTCCGGACCGCTGCGGCCCAGCAACTCCTCCACGGCGTCCTCCGGTGAGACGGGGTTGACCGGCAATCCGGTTCCCAGCTCCAGGCCGGCGATCTCGCGCAGACGGGGATGGATCTCCCAGTGCCAGTGGTAGGTGCCGTCGACCTGTTCCTGGAGCGGGGCGGTGTGCAGGACCAGGTTGTACGGCGGGCCATCGAGCGTCGTCGCCAGCCGTCCAAGCACGTTACGCAACGCCTCGGCTGTGGCCCGGATGTCGGTGCTCGTGGCTCGGCTGAAATCCGCGTCGTGGCGGCGCGGCACGACCCAGATCTCGAACGACGAGCGCGACGCGTACGGGGCGAAGGCGACGCTGTCGGCGTCTTCCCACACGAGTCGATCGGGTCGGCGCGACTCGTCACGGACCAGACGGCAGAACGGGCACTCCCCTTCGCGGATCACGAATCGAGCTGCCCCGCCCAGCTCCTCGGCGATGCGATGCGGGATCTGCGGCAGGTCGTACAGGTCGAGACACAGGTGGTTCGTCCGCGCACCGGCCTGGGCGCCCCAGTTCTGGACGATCGTGAGGTATTCGGTCTGACCGGTGGTCCGCGCTTCCGCCAGGGCGTCGCGGCCGCCCGTCACGAGCGCCTCGATGAGCTCGGTCCCCACGGCATGCAGCGGTCGGTGCTCACCGGGGGGCGCGATCACCGTGCGCCAACTCCCGGTCGCGCGGGCCTGGGCCAGCGAGACCTGGGCCAGGCCGTGGTCGCGATCTAGCTCGCGTGCCTCGACGTCGGTCCCGATCACGTGAAACGCAAAATCCTTGAGCATGCGCGTCCGCACGCCGTCGCCGGCCGGGCTGGAGCAGTTGGCGCACCCGAACATCTGGTCGTCGACTTGCTCGGCTGCACGGGCGAATCGATCGCGATGGAAGGCACGATCCACGATCGTGGCGACCCACCAGCCCGTGATCGGGTCCTTCCGCAGCTCGAACAGGCCGCTCGCCACGCGGCCTATCCCGCCATCTGAAGGGGCGCGCCGATCGCGGCCGCGAAGGCCCGGGCGAAGATCGGGGCCGCCCGCTCGACCGATGTCGTCGTGGGTGGTCCGGCCGGATCACCGAGCTCGTGCGCGATCGATGTCGACGGTACATTTGGCATGCCGCACGGGTCGATGAGCTCGAAGTCCGCGAGGTCGACGGTGATGTTCAGGGCGATCCCGTGATAGCTGACTCCGCGCTCCACGCGCAGGCCGAGCGCCCCGATCTTGCGCGGGGCCTGCCCGTCCGGATCGCACCAACAGCCTGGATGGCCGTCGCGTCGCCCCGCGGCCACGCCACTGGCGGCGCACGTCGCGATGAGCGCCGACTCAAGGGCACGCACGAGCGGGCGCACCAGCAGGCCGCGCTCATGCAACCGGATGATCGGATACGCCACGAGCTGGCCGGGGCCGTGGTAGGTGACCTCCCCGCCACGCTCGGTTCGCACGACCGTGATGCCGCGAGCAGCGAGTTCCTCGTCGCTAGCGAGGATGTGGGCCGGGTCGGACTGCCGGCCCAGGGTCAGGACTGCCGGGTGCTCCAGGAGCAGGAGCTGGTCTCCGATCGCGCCGGCCGTGCGCTCGCTGACCAGCCGTTTCTGCATCGCGTGCCCATCGGGGTAGTCCACCCGGCCGAGCCACCGGGCGTGCAGCGGCGCCACCTCACCGGACGGCTCCCCGGCGGGCGCGTCCGACCGGGGATCGATCAGGGCGGCCTCCACCGGGCCACGATAGCAGGGCCCGCCCGAAGGCCCTCCGTGTGGGCTGGGCGCGCGCGCGCCGCCCGCATAGCCCGATAGTACTAGTCCGCAGTGACCCACCGGCCGTAGGCGCGAACGCTCCGGGCGCGGTACATTTCAGCCGCATTACAACCAGCTGTTATCAGGTAGGCACTCAACTGATGACCCCTATCCGCATCCGACCGCGCTCTTGCATCGCCGACCCGGAACTGGCTCGCGCGGCCGTGGTCGACCTCCCCGCCGCGCCGGCCCGCCAGCGCCTGCACACTCCGCTCGCGCTGGCCCAAGCCTTCGCCTCGTTCCGCCGCACCGGCGACCTCGAGCACGAACGGGTGATCGTGCTCACCCTCGTCCCGGTGGCCGCGCGCCAGCGCTGACAAGCACCCGGGGGAACCGCCGGGGGACGCGATGAAGCCCCTCGCCGTTTGGTTTGTCCCCGCGGCGAGGGGCTTACATACCAGATGAGGACTGTCTTCCCGGTGAGGAAGGGCACTCGGTCGACCCACCTGATCTGCCGGCACACGATGCCGGAGTCGTCCGCCAGTCCGTGAGGATGAAATCACGTACCCATCCACGGCCTGTTTTCGCTACGTAGAGGGCATGCCCGACTTACCCCGACCAGTTCATGGAAAGGCCCCGAGGGGCCGGGGGGATGGCGTCCTCGGGGCGAAGACGAAACGGCCCAGCCCGGAGGCCAGGCCGCTCGTTGGCGATCGAAGGCGAGGATCAATTCCAGCCGGCTGAGGCGGTCCCAGATGTCACCACAGCCGAGAGGGGAGGAGGAGATCACATTCGCCTTCGCTCGTCGCCGATCACGATACGTTGGCGCGAGCGGGGCAACGAGGATGGAAACTCGCTCCGATCGCTCGCTCGCTCGGCCCTGCTCGCGCCCCGTCGCGACCGAGCGTGCGCCTAGAATGCGGGTATCGTGGGGACGCAACCGGCGCCCGGATCGCAGCTTGTCGTGATCGGCGCTTCCGCAGGCGGCATCGAGGCGCTCTCCCGCGTCGTTGCCAGCCTTCCCCAGGATCTTCCGGCTCCGGTCGTCATCGCTCAGCACCTGGACCCGCGGCGACCGAGTCACCTGAGCGAGATCCTGTCGCGTCATGCGGTGTTGCCGATCAGGGTCGTCGAAGACAGCGCCGCGCTGGAGGAGGGGGTCATCTTCGTCGTTCCATCGAACCACCTCGTCGAGGTCGCCGAGGGCGAGCTCCGTCTGCGACCGGCCAAACGGGGCAGT
Source organism: Chloroflexota bacterium (assembly GCA_029240655.1). GTDB lineage: Bacteria > Chloroflexota > Limnocylindria > Limnocylindrales > CSP1-4 > SPCO01. Next base: position 13,942 of record JARDZW010000013.1, on the reverse strand, counting down.
GTCGCGCCGTCGGTAGACCTGCTGCTCGAGACGGCGGCGGCCGCGTTCGGGTCCGGCCTCGTCGCCGTCATCCTCACCGGGTCCGGCAGTGACGGGGCGGCCGGTGCATGGCATGTCAAGCAGGCCGGTGGCGCCGTCGTCGTCGAGAACCCAGCGACCGCGCTGTTCCCGTCCATGCCCCGTTCGATCTCGCCATCGCTCGTAGACGAGACCTCCGATCTCGACTCGATCGCCGAGGTCGTCAGTAGCTTCCTGGCGGCCGGCGGGGCGGCCCCGAAGGGACGCGACGGCCGAGACTTCGCGTCGTTGCTCGACCGCATCCGGGAGCGGAGCGGCATCGACTTCAGCACGTACAAGACGGCCACGATCGTCCGCAGGCTGCGCGGCCGGATGGGCGCGACGAAAGTCGCATCTCTGGCCGAGTACGCCGACCTGGTCGAGCACGACCCCGAGGAGTACGCGAGGCTCGTCAGCAGCCTGCTCATCAAGGTGACCGAATTCTTCCGCGATCCGAAGGTGTTCCAGTACCTCCGTGACGACACGCTACCAACGCTCGTCGACGAGGCCCTGGCCGACGGCCGTCAGCTGCGCGTCTGGTCGGCAGGTTGCTCGACCGGGGAGGAGGCCTACTCCCTCGCGATCACGCTGGCCGAGGCGCTGGGCACAGAACGCTCCGCCCTCGACGTGCGCGTCTTCGCGACCGACATCGACAGCTCGGCGATCGCCTTCGCCCGCCGCGGCGTCTATCCCGCTTCGGCGTTGCAGAAGGTACCGGCCGACATTCGCGAACGCTACTTCGTGAAGACCGATGCTGGGTACGAGGTGGTCAAGTCTCTCCGGAACCTGATGACGTTCGGTGAACATGATCTCGGGGCACGGGCGCCGTTCCCGCGGATCGACCTCATCCTGTGCCGCAACGTCCTCATCTACTTCACCGTGCCGATGCAACGAGCCGCGCTCGAGACCTTCGGGTTCTCGCTGCGCGACGGCGGCCGACTGGTGCTGGGGCCGTCGGAGACCGTAGCGGCGATGCCCAGTCTCTACGAGGAGGATCACGCTCGGCTGCGCGTCTACCGGCGTGTCCAGGGCGGACAGCCGTTGCCGCTCGCTCGTGCCCTGCCGGCCCGGCCGCCCCAGGAGCGTGCGCGGCAGCTCGATGCCGCGATCCGGTCGACGCGGCGGGACGTCCAGGTCGCGGCCGACTCGAGTGAAGCCGCCGAGAAGCTGCTGCTCGAGCTGAGCCTCGGGGTCGTGGTCGTTGACGCCCGCTACTACATCACCCGGATCAACACGGCGGCTCGCCGGATGCTGGGCATCCATGGTCTGGCCTTCGACCAGGACTTCATCCATCTCGCGGAGTCTCTGCCCTCGACGGCGATCCGGACCGCGATCGATGCGGCGTTCGGCGGGAAGACCACGACGGCCGTGTACGAGGTCGACGCGACGGATGTCTCCGCGAAGGCGTCCCATTTCATCGAGACCGTGATCCGGCCGTATGGCGGCAAGGACGGACAGGTCGACGGCGCGGTCATCGAGCTCACCGATGTCAGCCGCGCCGAACGGGATCGGCAAACGGGCGCCCAGGCTGAGCGTCGCCTGGACCGCGCGGCGCTCGTCAACCGGCGGCTGCAGGCGGCCAACGAGGAACTGACCGCACTCGTGGCGGAGCTCCGGAATACGAACCAGTCGATGCTCCAGGCGAGCGAGGAGGCGCAATCTGGGCGGGAAGAGGTCGAGACGCTCAACGAAGAGTTCCAGGCGACGAACGAGGAGCTGGAGACACTCAACGAGGAGCTCACCGCGAGCGTCGAGGAGCTGCGGATCGCGAATGAGGACCTCGGCGCGCGAACCGAGCAACTGCGCCTGCAATCCGTCGCGCTCGAGGAACAGAAGCAGACCCGCGAGGAAGAGCACAGCCGGCTGGAATCGGTCCTCGCAAGCCTCGGCGATGCGGTCGTCGCGGTCGACCATGCGGGCCGCACCGTCGCCACCAACCGGACCTACGACCGGCTGTTCGGCGGACCGGACGCCAAGATCAGGCCCGAGGACGTTGCCGGGCTCCCGCTGCCGAAGGCCGACTGGCCGCAGCAGCGAGCCGCCCGCGGCGAGCGATTCCGGATGGAGTTCGCGCTGAGCGATCCCGACGGTTCGCGGCGCTGGTTCGAGGCGGTGACCGAACCGCTCACCAGCGAGGACCGGACGTGGGGCGGCGTGATCGCCATACGGGACGTGTCCGAGCGGACGATGCGTCTAAGCCTGGAGCGGCTCATGGCGGCGGCGGGCCACGAGCTCAAGACGCCCACGGCCGCGCTCCACAACTACCTGCAGCTGGTCGACCGGCACCTGGCCGACGGCCAGGTGGACCAGGCAGCGACGTACGCGACGCGCGCGCTCACGCAGACTCGGCGCCTGGCGACGCTCATCGAACGGCTGCTCGACGTCAGCCGGATCCAGAGTGGACAGCTCGAGCTGCACCTTGAGGACATCGATCTCACCGCTGTCGTCCGAGCGGCAGTCGAGGTCGCCCAGGTCCTGCCCAAGGCTGCACCCATCCGCGTGAAGGTCGGGGCCGAGGCGGTGACGGTGCGCGGGGACGCAGGCCGGCTGGAGCAGGTGTTCCTCAATCTCCTGGCCAATGCCATGGAGCACGCGCCGGACTCGAAGACCATCGCTGTCGCGATCGGCAGCTCAGACGGGTGGGCCGAGGTCGCCATCCGCGATCGCGGACCCGGGGTATCGGCCGACGGCATTCGGACGATGTTCGATGCGTACACGCGGCTCGGAGATCCGCATCAGACTCCCGGCCTGGGCCTGGGCCTCTACGTCGCCCGCGAGATCGTCACCGCCCACGGCGGCGAGATCGAGGCCAGGTCTCGTGTTGGCAATGGCACGATCATGACCGTGCGCATGCCGGTGGCCGAGCGCCGGAGTGCCCGCGGGCGAGCGCGGGGTCGCCGCGCCGGATGAACCGGGGTCCGCGGCTCGCGCCCTGTAACTAATTCCTCAGGGTCTGGTCGGCCGAACGCTCGATTACCGCAACGTCTTCGCGATATCCTCCGAGAGACGGCGAGGAGCCGCCGAGCGCGCGAGTTTGAGTTCACCCGCGGGGGTGTCGATGACGAGGATCGACGAGTTGATGGGTCCGCGGCGCGAGCGTGGGCGGCCGGCCGCGTCAGGGAGGCGGCCGTGATCCGCGTGGCGATCGTGGAGGACCATCCGGCCATCGCCGACGGCCTCGCGGCGCTGATCCAGGGATCGCCGGACGTCGCGGTCGTCGGGACTGCCCGGGACGTGCCGACGGCAAGCTCGCTGATCGAACAGGCGTCCCCCGACATCGTTCTGTGCGACCTTCGCCTCGCCGAGGACGGGGATGGCTTCGACCTGATCGGACGCCACCGCTCCGGGCCGGCTTTCATCATCCTGAGCGCCTACTGGTATCCGAGCTACCACGTCCGGGCGATCGAGCTGGGCGCGAAGGGCTATCTATCGAAGATGGCGACCGTCGATCAGATCATCAGCGCCGTGAAGACCGTGGCGGAAGGTGGGACCGCGTTCCCGCCGGCAGCTCGCCAGGCCGCCAGCGATGCGCTCCGTGTGCCAACGCCACGCGAGCTCGAGATCATCGCCCTGGTCGCCGAGGGGCTGTCGAACGCCGAGATCGCCGACCGCCTGTCGCTTCGGGTCAAAACCGTCGAGAGCCAGCTGCGCCGGCTGTTCGATCGGTACGACGTCGCGAGCCGGACGGCGCTCGTCCGCCTGGCGAACCGCCAGGGCTGGAACGAAGAGGACCGCTAGGGCCCGCGGGATCACTCGAGGCCGAATTCGGCAGCGAGTTGCTCATTCGCGAGCTGCTCGATCGTGGGTCGCGGCAGCGACTCGACGAGGTCGTCGAGATGGGCGATCAGCGTTTCCATGGCAGCTTGTGTCGCACGCTCGATCGGCTCTTCGAGCATCCCGCCCGGGGCCGAGCGGCCAAGGCCGAGGTGGCGTGCGGGGTGGATCGCTTCGATGGCCACTTCCGTCAGCACCGCGGCGACGCGCCGATGGGACTCGTCGTCGCGTAGCCGATCGCGTACCTTGCGTTCGAGGGTCACGCTGGGGTCAGCGACCATCACCATCGTCGTTCCTCCTGCTGCCCGCGTCACGACGGGGATCACCCTGGATGGGCGTCCCCAGTTCCCGCCAAGTGTCCCAGCGCCGGCGCCGACCTGCGAAGGCCGAATGGCCCCTTGTGGGCATCCAATGGTCACGTGGCCTCGGCGCGTTCGCCTAGCGCGGTTGGAGGATCACGATCGGGATCGTCCGGGTGACCTTCGCGCGGTACTCGGCGAAGTCGGGGTTCGCGGCGATCAGGCGCGGCCACAGGCGCTGGGCCTCCTCGGCCGAGGCAGCTCGAGCCCGAACCGGGCGGCGCTGGCCGGCAAGCTCGACTTCGGCATCGGGCTGGTCACGAAGGTTTAGCCACCAGGCGGGGTCTCGGTCGGCGCCGGCGTTCGACGCGACGGCGACCAGGTCCGGCCCGTCGTCGAGGTAGAACAGGCCGTTCACTCGAGGCTGGCCGCTCTTGCGCCCGACGGTGTGAAGGAACAGCATCCCGACCCGATCTGCGCTGGGCGTCCGCGTACCGAACCGGCCGCCGCTGACTCGGCGGAGCGCCCGATGGACGAACCAGACCGTCCGGAACCAGGCTCGGGCTGGGGTCATGCGAGAGCGTCCGGCCCCTAGGTCGTCAACAGGAGGCCGACACCGAGCGCGATGAGCCAGAGCGACCACGCGATGTAGGCGATGGGCACGATCGTCCCGGCCAGGGGCCAGCCACGCTCCTCGTTGGGTCCGACGAACTCGAGCGTGCCGATCAACAATGCGACGCCGACCGGGATGCCGATGAGACCGAGCCACCCCGGGAGGACCGAGGTCGAGAGGACGGACGCCGCTACAAGCAGCGTCCAGAGGCCAGTCAGCAGATACCCGAGGTGCTCGCCGATGCCGACTCCGAGCAGCCGATGGAGCGTCGCGAACGTGACCTCGATCGCTTGACGTTTCGCTGCGGCGTCCGGGCCATCGGCGGCGACGTAGCGGCGGGCCAGCTCCGGGACCGCGAACGGCCAGCGCACGAGCCCGAGCGCCTGCACCAGCGCGGCGGCCGAGCCCACGACGATGGCGGCCGCGGTCAGCGATGCCGAAGCGCCCAGCGCCACGGCGACCAGCGCAACGAGGGGGAGCATCGCGAGGGCGCTCAACAGCAGCGCCTCCCAGCGCAGGATCAGCCCGGACCCGCCGGCTGCGAACCGCCGGAGGATCTCGTCGGACTCCTTGCGCAGGATGTTCGGGTAGTCGAAGGCGCGTCCGAGCTCGAAGAACGCGAGGTTGAACGCGACGGGGACCGCGATCAGCAGTACGGCGGTCACGACCTCCATGGCGTCGGAGTGTGCGCCCCTATCCATCCAGCGGCAACACGCGCAGACTGGCGACGTCCCGACGCAGGAGTCCCGCGAATGACCGCCACGCCAGCGATGACCGGCAAGACCGTCCTGATCACCGGGGGTACGGGCGGCATCGGCCGCGCGGCGGCCGTCGGCCTCGCCTCGATGGGTGCCCGGGTGGGCATCACGGGTCGCGACCGGGCACGCGCCGAGGCGGCTGCCGCGGCGATCTCCCGCGAGTCGGGAAACCCCATGGTCGATGTCTTCGTCGCCGACATGTCGTCGCAGGCGGAGGTCCGAAGGTTGGCGGACGAGGTGCGCGCCGCCTATCCGCGGCTGGACGTCCTGCTCAACAACGTCGGCGGCTTCTGGGCGCATCGTCACGTGACCGCCGACGGCCTCGAGCACACGTTCGCCCTCAATCACCTCGCGCCGTTCCTGCTGACCAACCTGCTGCTGGAGCGCCTCCTGGCCAGCGCGCCCGCCCGGATCGTGACCGTGTCCTCCGGGGCGCAATCGATGGGCAAGATCGACTTCGAGGACCTGATGGGCGAGCAGAAGTACTCGGGGTCACGGGCCTACAACCAGTCGAAGCTGGCGAACGTGATGTTCACCTACGAGCTCGCCCGGCGCCTGGAGGGCACTGGCGTGACGGCGACCGCGCTGCATCCGGGCCTGACCAGCACGGCCTTCAGCGGCGAGGATCCGTCCATGGGCCTGCTGGTCAAGGTGCTCCGACCGTTCATGAAGCGTCCCGCGCGCGGCGCGGAGACGCCCATCTTTCTCGCCAGCTCCGCCGACGTGGAGGGGGTGACCGGCAAGTACTTCTCGGGGCGCAAGGCCACGAGGTCGCGCGAGTCCTCCTACGATGCGTCGGCCGCGGCCCGGTTGTGGCAGGTCAGCGCCGACCTCGTCGGCCTCCAGGTCGTTCCGGGACCCACGACCGCGATCCGATCGGGTTAACGCCGGACCAGTCAGGGCCTTTCGCCGCTCGCCGCTGCCCAGGAAGCCTGAGGCGGGAGACTCCGGTCCGCGGCCTTGATCGATGGAGTGCGCCTGAGCAGCTGCCAGCCATAGCGCCACATCGCAAGGTTCGCCGCCAGCCAGAGGAACAGGACCGGTAGCAGGATCGGGCTGGTCGTTGCCGCCCCCGTCAATGTGCTAACCGCGATGAGGTCGATGACGAGATGGATGACCAGGGCAGGCCACAGGCTCCCTGTCCGGATCCGTATGGCCGCAAGAGCCACGCCTCCAGCCGTCGTGGCCGCGACTTGCATCGCAATGAACGGCGGGTAAGCGCCGGCAACGATGTTCACAAGGTGCGATGCGCCGAACGCGATGGACGACCACAGGACCGCCCGCCGCCACCCGAACGGCTTGAGCAGATCCAGGAGCACGCCTCGAAAGAACAGCTCCTCGTTGAGCGCGACGAGCGGCACGCCGACGACGAGGAGCGGAATGACCGATCCCGAATCGAGATTGAAACCGAACAGCAGGAAGGGCGTCCCGGCTGCGAGCAACGGCAGGCTGAGCCTGGCCCAGCCCTTGGTCGGACGACTCCCGATTCCTGTCCCTGCCTTTGTCGCGACGGCGGCCCCGACAGCGAACCCGGCGTAGATCGCCCAATCGACAGGGCCGAGCCACGCGTCGACGCCCGGCAGCACCGCCTTTACCACCCGTCCCCCGTCCCAGGCAAGCAGGAGGTGGAGCGCCATGAATCCTGCGTAGAGGCTGACCGCCAGTACTGCTGCCCGCCGCCGAACGGTCATGTCCCCGGCTGATCCTCGTGACCACCGTCGGCACGTCCGCAGAGGTAGCCGCCGAAGGCGATCAGCCACATCACGATCGGATAGGCGATCCACCGCTCGATCCCACCGATCCCCAGAGGTGACAGCGGAGTCGCATCTCCCACGAAGGCGGAGCCTAGTGCCGCCAGCGAAATGATTCCCAGGCCGGCGGAAACGTAGCGGAACGGCGCCTTCGTGACGCGCGCCGCGGTGATCGCTGCGATCCCGCCCGAGACGAAGGTCACCATCGAAAGGATCGCGTGGGGATCGCCCGTGTACCCGGGGAACAGCGCGACTCCCAGTGCTCCCGCCCCGAGGGTCGCGGCCGGTAGGGTCACCGACCGACGGCCATAGGCCCGATGAATGAACCAGGAAGCGGTTATGACGAGCATGCCGACCAGTGCCATCGAGACGTCGAAGATGGTCGCCGACGGCTGGAGGATCACGCTGTTCGGCGGTCGCGTTCCGCCGAGATCGCTGATCTCGTTCGCGCCGGTCGAGAACGTGCCGGGGTAGAGCGCCTCTGCGGTGATGATGCCCATGAGGATGGTCGCCCCGCCCAGGAACAGGAGTCCGCCGCCGAGGCGCATGTCGGTTGCCCATGCGCTCACCCGGCCGGGGACCGCGACCGTCGCGATGGGGGCTGCGTTGGCATTCACGATGCGACTCCCTTCATGTGCCGGGGCAGAGATCGCTGGTTGGGTGAGGGTCGCCCTACGGCGGCGACGGCCAGGATGGCGGACATGACGCCGAGAACGGTCACCGCGACAGCTACGGGCACGCCAGCCTGATCGCCCGTGCTGCCATCAACGCGAAGCCGCCGACCACGCCGGCACCCATCAGCGGGACCCAGATGAGCAACGGGAAGGCAAAGGCCGCGGCACTGGTACGACGGAGCAGGCCGACCCCGGCGAGCGCACAGAGTGGCAGGAAGAACGCGAGGTCCAGCGCGTAGACCGGATTGGCGGAGATACCAGCCTTGACGAGGTCCGGTGGCAGGATGCCGGTCGTACTCGTGGCGATGATCTGTCCGAGCCACAAGAGGCTGAAGGACAGGCCGACGGCGACCAGGAGGCCGCCCGCCGCGCGCCGGTTCAGCCGGTCGGCGAGGTCTTCAGTTCCTGCGACGGCAGCGCGACCGGACAGGAGAAGGCCCCACAGCGCCAGACCGAGGATGGCGATGTACATGACGGTGAGCGGGTTCATCGCCACCGAAAAGGCGAAGATGGCGTAGTTGTAAACGAGGTACAGGAGTCCGGCGACGACCACCAGCCGACCCGCCACAGAGCCATGACCGACTGACCGAAGGCCGATGGCCAGGGCAGGAACCGCAAGGAAGAGCGTTGCCAAGTCGGTGCCACGTGCCTGCTGCACCAGTTGGGCGCATCGTTGTAGAGCCCGGGGACCACGAGACCGGCAAGGGCTGCGCCGCCGGCCAAGGCCGTGGCGATGGTCGCGAGGCGGATCGAAATCGCGTTCATTGGACTCCCGTCCTTCCGTCGCGGCGCTTGGAACGCCGTCAAAGGCATCGTTCGGCTCGCCCCACCAAGGAGCGTAAGTGAAGGAGCCCGGCCAGCAGCAACAGGGCTGTCGACCAGACCGGAGTGGTCCGAGCCAAGGCAACTGGCAGGAAGATGTCTGACACCGAGCCGTGAGCGGCGCCCATGCGCTCGGTCAGAGGTGTGATCGGGCAGACCCCGTCGTTGGCCAGGAACACCGCCACTTCACCCGCGACGACCGCAGCGGCGATCCCAACCGTCCGGTCCCGTCTGCCGACGAGACCGGAAATGACAAGCCAGAAGATCGCCGACAGCTCCGCGGCGAAGATGATCGTGTGGATCGTCTTCAACGCGGCGACCGCTGCGGGATGGCGAACCTCGGTCACCATAGCCGGAGCTGCCCGGTTCGCCGGAGCCAGAACAGCGCCATGAAGCCCAGCGCCAGGCCGATGGCAAGGAAGACCCAGGTAAGGATCATCGTCTCGGGCAAGGTGACGATCTCGACTGCGATCCAGACGATCATCCCGACGCCGAGCGTTCCGGTCAGCCACGGCGCGAACCAGTGGCGGCGAACCGTCAGGACGGCCAGCGCCAGCATGGCGGCACCATTCATGGCAAGCAGATAGAGACCAGGGATGAGGTAACTGCCGAACGGCGTCGCCTCGATCCAGCCTTGCGGGACGCCGAGGGCTTGACCGGTGGGATCCTGGATGAACGACCAGCCGACCGGCAGCGCAAGGACACCGGTGAAGATCTCGAGGACCACCGCGATCCAGATGAACGTCGGTCGTTCGACCCGGCCCGAGCGTGAAACGAATCGGACTTCCATGAGTATCCCCTTCGCTCGAGCTCGCCTCCCTATAAGCGTGCTCGCCAGCGCTGGCGGCTGGCAGGGCCGTCCTGACCGTCCCGATCGGGCCGAATGTCACCGAGGAGACGACACGCTCCGGGACCTCGGCAGCAAGGAGCGATGGGGTCTCGACAGGCCGCGTCGGTCGAAAGGAAGCGTCCCCGCCGATGTGACGGGGACTTCTTGCGCACCCGGGCTGCGGTGGCGCTTAGTGCCTCACGACAAGATGGCGGTGTCGGAGGCAGCCACGGACGCTTTCAGTTCTGTCCCCCACTGGCGGGCGCGCTCCAGCTCACCGTCGCGGAGGGGGCCATAGCTGCCTTCGACCACGAATTTCGCAGCCTTGGTGACCGGGACGTATCCGGCGTTGCGCAACCCCCGCTCGATGTCACCAGTCGCACCTCGGGGAGACCACCAGATCCGTGTCTCGAAAGCGGCCGAGCGGCCGTGGCCAGGTGGTAGACCCTGAAGCCAGGATCGCATCGACGGATGCGAGAGATCGGGCGGCGACGGCGCCTTGCTGGACCCTTTCGCCATGTCGTCTCGCATCTTGTTCGAGGCGAGGCTAAAGCCGATCACGGGGGCGCCGACCACGATGAGATCCACATTCGCGAGCGAGGCGCTCGAAGCCTCGTCAGTGGTGAGGGTGCGCGCCTCGGGCCCAAGGCCCTCCGCCACCGCATGCGCGATCGCCGCGGTGTTTCCCCAATGAGACTCGTAGACCACGACAGCGTTCATGACGTCCTCCTGTGTCGTACCGGATGATCGGGTCCAGATAACCTCAAGAGCGTGGCTCCAAACAGTGCCGATGGACCCAGGAGTCGGCGCCAACATTCCTCTTCTCGCGTCCCGCGGGGTTGCGCCGAGGTGTGCCCAGGCGACGGCTGATGGAGGCACCGTCCCGGTGCGGTCGCGCTAGAGATTGGCCTCGGCACGCAGCTCGTCGCGGAAATCGGGGTGGGCGATGGCGATCAGCGCCTCGGCTCGTTCGCGCAGGCTACGGCCCATGAGGTCCGTCACCCCGTACTCGGTCACGACGGTCCGGACATGCGCCCGCGTCGTCACGACACCGGCGCCCTCCTTGAGCGTGGGCACGATGCGCGAGACGGTTCCGCGGGCGGCTGTCGATGGCAGCGCGATGATCGCCCGCCCTTCCTCGGCCAGCGCCGCCCCGCGAATGAAATCCATCTGCCCGCCCACGCCCGAGTACGGGCGGACACCGATGGAGTCGGCCACGACCTGGCCGGTCAGGTCGACCTCGATCGCGGAGTTGATCGCGACCATCTTCCGGAACGTCCTGATGATCGAGGTGTCGTTGGTGAAGTCGACCGGCCGCATCTCGACCATGGGGTTGTCGTGCACGAATTCGTAGAGGCGCTGCGACCCCATCACGAATGCGGTCACGATCTTGCCCCGATTTCGCTCCTTGGCCGCGCCCGTGATGGCGCCCGCCTCCACGAGATCGACCACCGAGTCGGTGAACATCTCCGTATGGATCCCGAGGTCCCGCTTGTCGCGCAGGAACAGAGCCGTCGCGGCCGGGATCGCGCCGATCCCCAGCTGCAGCGTGGCCCCGTCCGGAACGAGCTCGGCGACATGCGCTCCGATCTGCCGCTCGACGTCCCCGATCTCGCCGATTGGCCGCTCGTACGGCGGCACGTCCACTTCGACCGCGAGGTCGATGTCGTTCACGTGGATGAAGCTGTCGCCGAGCGTGCGCGGCATCGATCGGTTGAATTGGACGATGACCGTCTCGGCGGCCCGGATCGCGGCATGCATCGCCTCGACCGATGTGCCCAGTGAGCAGAAGCCGTGGCTGTCGGGCGGTGTCGCGTTGACGAGCACCACGTCGAGCGGCAGGGCGCCCCGCTCGAACAAGTGGGGCACATCGGAGAGGAAGACCGGGACGTAATCCGCGCGACCTTCGTTCACCGCCGCACGCGCGTTTGGACCGATGAACAAGGCTCGGTGGCGGAAGTGGCCGGCCATCGCCGGGGCCAGGTGAGGCCCCGGCCCCTCGATGTGGAGATGGATCATCCCGACATCACGCAACTCCTGTGCCCTGGCGACGAGCGCGTCGAGCAGGACGGACGGGGCGGCGGCAGCACAGTGGACGTAGACCTGATCGCCCGATCGGATCCCGGCGACGGCTTCCTGGACCGTGACGACTCGCATCAGCCTGCGAGCGGGATCCGACAGACGAGGGCAGTCGAACCGGTCGCTCGGGCCGCGGCAACGACCGGGCTCTCCTCGGGACTCAGCCGGGCGGCGGCAGGGTCTTGGATCACGAGCGCGGTGACCATCCCGAACATCCCATCCTGTCCCTCGGCGTGCTGGAGGATGTGGCAGTGGAAGGCCCAGGCACCGGGCTCCGTGCAGTCGATGATGACGTCCCAACGCTCACCTGGGTTCACGCCCAGCGTGTCGCACGTAAACGCGGCTGGGCCAAGGGGATAGCCGTCACGAGCGACGACCCGCATGGGCACCCCGTGGAGGTGCCACGGATGCATCATGTTCCCCTCGTTCATGAACCGGATGGCGATCTTGTCGCCGAGCTCTGCCACGATCGGCGAGGTCGCCGGGAATCCACGACCGTTGATCGTGAAGCCGCCCAGCGAGTCGTTGCTGATCCAGACGATGTCCTGCGTGACGCCGTACAGCTCGTCGTATCGGTCCGCTGGGTCCTTCGGTTCCACGATGAACGCGCCGAGCAGACCGCGGCCGACCTGGTCGGTGGCGTTGTGGTGCGAGTGGTACATGTGCGATCCCGGTGTGCGAGCCACGAACTCGTAGGTGAACGAAGCGCCGGGCTCGATGGGGTCCTGGGTGACATGCGGCACGCCGTCCATATTGTTGGGCAGCTTCTGGCCATGGAAATGGATGCCGGTGCTCTCGTGCATCTTGTTCGTGAACGTGGCGCGCACAAGGTCGCCTTCGACCACGGTCAGCCGCGGGCCCGGCCAGACGCCGTTGAAGCCGAGGGCCTTGACCGGGTCCTTCGTGGCATCGATGCGATGCTCCATCTCCTCGATCGTCAGCTCGAAGATCTTCGTCCCGCCCTCGACCCGGGGCTCGAGGGGGAGGTTGCCCTGTCCGTCGAGCGAGGCACCTTCGCCCCCCAGAAACCGCTCCACGGCTGCCAGGGCGTTCGCGTCGTGATCCGTCGGGGGCCCGGCAGACGGGGCCGTGGAAGGCTGAGCCGACCCGTGAGCCGTCGACGGGGCGGACGACGGGGCGGCGCCCGACGGGGTCGCGGCTCCAGCGGGAGCCACCGACGGCCCGTACGACCAGCCCCCACCGGTCGCGGCTGGTGCACACGCAGCGACGCCGACCGCGATCAGACCGGTCCCTGTCATGGCCGCGGCGCGCAAGAACCCGCGCCGGGTCAGATCGGAGGCCTGCGCTGGCAGGTCGGACGGCTGCGTGGCCTGCTGGATGATGATCGCAGGCGGGCTGTCGGTCGAGAACACGAGTGCCTCCACAAGGCGATGCGCCGAGCCTGGGGGCCCGGCGCGGTGGTCGGTCGGGGAGCCTTGCGGCTCCCCAGGCCGTGAATGCTAGGCGGTCGTCGTGGCGGGGCGGAGCGCCGGGGCCTTGGCCCGTTCAGTCTGCGCCTGGGTCGCCCACACCAGCCCGAGGCCGGTGAGGAGGAAGGTGGCGCCGATGCCGGCCATGAAGGCGGCGATGCCCAGACCGACCTGGAGTGTCGAGGCCGTCACGCTCCCGACACCAAGCTCGCCGATGAGCGCGTGTGCGGTTCCGGTCCAGATCTGCTCGCGAGCCGCACCCTCGATCGGGTTGGAGCGGTCGAAGCCGGTCCAGTAGCGACCGTCATTCTGGAACTCATAGGTGCCGGCCTTGAAGACCGTGCCGTCCTCGGTCGTGACATCCTCGTCGAGCACGACTGTGGTGGCGCCGTGCAGGGTGTGATAGCTGATCGTCGCCATCTGATACATGTACTCACTGGCGGTGTTGACCAGTGGGTCGTTCGGATCGAGTTCCGCCGTATTCACAGCGTAGCCCCAGTCGTTGACGAGCAGCGACATGATCGACTGTGCGCCTTCGACCTCTCCGCGGTCGACCAGCTGTCCTTCTTCGTTGTAGTTCAGCTTGACGTTCTGCGCAGCACTGAACGCCTGGAGCGCCTTGGCTCCCTGGTCTGTCTTGTAATACGCGTATCCACCGCCCGCGATGAACGCGAGCCCGAAGACCGCCAGCATGACTCCGATGACCTTCAACCGACCGTTCATGATCTCCATCCTTCCTGACTTCTTACCATTGGTTGTCTGAAGTCAGCCTCGTGGATGGGGATGCTCCGGGGTAGGGGCCATGCCGACTCATCTGATGTGCGCATTTACCATCGGCAGGGGGCCGAATGGCCCC
>JARDZW010000105.1 GCA_029240655.1 Chloroflexota bacterium | reverse complement strand
TGGGCCTTGCCCTCGCGACACAGCCGGGCCTTGAGCGAGCCCGGCGTGTAGTACAAACCCGCGTGGAGGACGCCGCTGTTGTGCCCGGTCTGGTGCGTCGCGAGCTCCGGCTCCTTCTCGACGACCGTCACGTCCAGGTCCGGTCGGAGCTCCAGCAGGCGGAACGCCGTCGCCAGCCCGACGATCCCGGCTCCGATGACGATGACCTTGGGGCGATCCGTCATGCGGGGGAGGCCACCGGAAACGCGATGCCGTAGCGGTCACCGAGCTCGATGAGCCGCTCGGCATGGACCGTGTCGAGCATCGCGCCCCGCACGTCCGAGCGACGCTCCGCGTCCGCTTCCGGCTCGCCCGGCACGAGCACCCGGCCCGGGGCGTCGGGGACCGTCGGGGCCGCCACGAGCTGGCCGAGATAGCGCTCCAGCCGCGCCTCGAACGCGCCGGCCGCATCGACCGCCGCGGGATCGATGACGATGAACGTCTGCCCGAGATCCGACGGGCCGTCCGTGCTGAACAGGCCGACGATGTTGGGGCCGAACGATGCGCCGGCGAGCACGCCCGTGAGCAGGTCGACCGCGAGCGCCAGCCCGTAGCCCTTGTGGCCGCCGGTCGCCTCCGCACCGCCGAGCGGGTGGAGGGCGCCGTCCAGCGCAGCCTCGGGCGTCGTGGCCGCCCGACCCTCCGAGTCGATGGCCCAGCCGACCGGGAGCAGCTCCCCGCGCCGGGCGGCCACCTCGATCCGGCCGCGCGGGATCGTGGAGGTCGCCATGTCGAGGCAAAACGACCCGAACCTTCCCGCCGGCGCCGCCAGCGCGATGGGATTCGTTCCGATCAGCGGCTGTCGCGCCCGGGTCGGGGCGACGAGCGGCGAGGTGTTCGAGAGCGAGATCCCGATGAGCCCGGCGGCCGCCGCGCGGAGGGCATACCAGCCCGCGATGCCGAAGTGATTCGTGTTCCGGATCGTGGCCGCCGCGAGACCCAGCTGCCCAGCCGCCTCGATCGCGGCGTCCATCGCGACCCGGCCGGCGTGGTGGCCCCAGCCGTTGCGTGCATCGAAACGGGTCAGGGCCGGCCGGCCGCCGTCGACCACGGGACGGGCCGCCGGGTCCATGACCCCCGCCTCGATCAGCGCGATGTAGTTCGGGAGGCGGGCCGTGCCGTGCGATGCGATCCCGCGCCGGTCAGAGGCGACGAGCACCTCGGCGACGTCGGCGGCGATATCGCTCGGCGTCCCGAGCTGTTCGACGAGCCTTGCCGTCCAGGCCTGGAGGAGGTCGACCGGGACGGCAAGGCCGTCGGAGGGATCAGCGTAGCCGGCGATAGATGGCCGCGGTCGCAGCGATCGCGTCGCGGTACGGCGTCACCGGCACGTCGCCGAGCTCCGCCAGCCGATCGTGGGCGATGTCGGCCGGGAACGGCAGCTCGGTCGGCGCGACGCTGATGAGCCCGGCCGCCTCGGGGACGGCCGCCTCGATCGCGCTGACCCACTCGTGGAGCGAGACCAGGCTGCCGCCGAGGTTGTAGACGCGCGCTCCGTCGGGATTGCTCCGGCTCGCGAGGATCAGGGTCTTGGCGACATCCTCGGCGTACTGGAACAGCGTCCGGCCCCCGAAGGTGATCTGGAACGGGACGCCCAGCACCGCCGCCGCGATCGCGACCGTCGGCGTACTGGTCATGCCCTGGTCGCGGCCGGCGCCGTAGACCGTCAACGGGCGAACGCCCACGCTCGGGACGCCGGAGTCGGCCCAGTAGATGCGCGCCGAGCCCTCGTTCGCATGTTTGTAGACGCCGTAGTGGTTGCCGGGATGCGCGTCGGCGTCCTCCTCCAGCCGGCCCGTCACCGGGTCGACGTCCGACGGCGAGAACATGCCGATCGACCCCGTGTACACGACCGGCGCCATGCCGTCGCCACGCCGCTTGACCGCCTCGAAGACGTTGACGGTCCCAGTGACGTTGACCTGGGCGCCGAGCGGAGGGTCGGCCCGACAGAACGGCACCTGCAGCGCCGCCAGGTGGATGACGTTGGTGATGCCGTACCCGTCGAGAGCGCGTTCGACGGTCGCGAGATCCGTGATATCGCCGACGACGAAGTCGATGCGCGCGAGCTCGTCCGGCTCGACGATGAGCTCGATTCGGCGCGGATCCGCCCCGAGATCGAAGGCGACGACCGGAACGCCCTCGCGCACCAGCTCGCGGACCGTCCACGCGCCGATGCAGCCCAGGGCGCCGGTGATCAGGAAGCGTTCGCCGTCCCCGCCGGCAGAGCGGGTCATGCGGCCGCTCCTGACACCGCCTCGACCCGACATACGTTCTCGAGCACGCCGATCCCCTCGATCTCCACGGTGACCCGGTCGCCGTCCCCGAGGTAGCGCGGCGGCTTGCGAAACGCGCCGACGCCGGACGGTGTGCCGGTGGCGATCACGTCGCCGGGCTCCAGCGTGAACGCCATCGAGCAGTAGCTCACGATCTCGGCCACGGAGAAGTACATCTGCGACGTGCGCGCCTGCTGGAGGACGTCGCCGTCGACCGAGCACCGGATCGCAAGGTCCCCCGCGTCACCGAGCTCGTCCGCTGTCACGAGGACCGGACCCATCGGACAGAACGTGTCGAGCGACTTGCCACGGGTCCACTGGCCGTCGCCGAACTGCAGGTCGCGGGCCGAGACGTCGTTGAGGCACGTGTAGCCCAGGACATGGTCGAGGGCGTCGGCGACGGCGACCCGCCGCGCCGGGCGACCGATGACGACCGCGAGCTCCGCCTCGTAGTCGACCTGCCGGGTCAGGCTCGCATCCCAACGAATCTCGGCCCCGTGGCCGACGATCGAGCTCGGCCATTTCGCGAAGATCAGTGGCGCTCCCGGCGGGTCGACACCCTCCTCCTCCGCGTGCTCCCGGTAATTGCGTCCGATCGCCACGACCTTGCCGGGGCGCGGGACGGGGCCAATGAGGCCTGCCTCGCCGATCGGTCGGCCCGTTTCGCCGATGCGCGCTGGCGCCGCCGCGTCGCGCAGCGTGGCGGTCGCGTCGCCGCCGGCGGCGAGCAGGTCCGCTATCGTGCGGGGGCCGCCCTCGAGGATCGTCGCGGCCGGCAACCAGCGCTCGCCCTCGACGATTCCGAGGATCTCGCCGGCGTCGGACCGGCACGACATCAGACGCACGATGGCTCCCGGGTTGGTTCGTTCAGCATTCTGTCCGCTGGACCGAGGACTGGACGATACGCTAGGCTCATCGACCGCGTCAACCTCGATGCGACAACGCGACGCAGGAGCCATGCCCATCGACTCGACGGAGCGGGCGCCGCTCGGACGAACCGGTCTTGTCGTCACCCGCCTTGGCTTCGGTGGCGCCTCGATCGGCGGCCTGTTCTCGGCTGTCACGGACGAGGATGCGATCCGGACCGTACGTCACGCGTGGGATCTCGGGGTGCGCTCGTTCGACACTGCGCCACTGTATGGCTACGGGGCTTCCGAGCGACGGATGGGTGCGGCGCTGCGCGATCGGCCACGGGACGCCTTCGTGCTGTCGACCAAGGTGGGCCGGCTCGTCCGCGAAGCCGCCACGATCCCGCCCGGCACCGATATCGACCGCCAGATGATCGACGGTCGCGAGGACGCGTTCTACGTCCGCGACCGTCCGGTCCGGCTCGTGTTCGACTACAGCGCCGACGGCGTCCGCCGCTCGCTCGAGGAGAGCCTGGAGCGCCTCGGCCTTGACCGGATCGAAATCGCGTTCATCCACGACCCGGACGACCACTGGCCGACGGCCATCGGGGAGGCGTGGCCGGCGCTGGAGCGGCTGCGCTCCGAGGGCGTGGTCCGCGCGGTGGGGGCGGGCATGAACCAGTCGGCCATGCTCGCGCGGTTCGCACGCGAGACGGACATGGATGTGCTCCTCGTGGCCAATCGCTACACGCTGCTCGACCAGGGGGCGCTCGACGAGCTCCTGCCGGTATGCGTGGAGCGTGATATCGCGGTGCTGGTCGGCGGGGTCATGAATAGCGGCGTCCTCGCCGATCCCCGGCCTGGGAGCCGGTTCGACTACGCGCCCGCGCCACCGGAGATCCTCGAGCGGGCGCGGCGTCTCGGCGACGTCTGTGCCCGCCACGGCGTCCCGCTCCGCGCCGCCGCGATGCAGTTCCCGCTCGCCCACCCGGCTGTCGTCTCCCTTGTCGCCGGCGTCCGGACACCCGCCCATCTGGACGAGTACCCCGCGATGCTCGCCCACCCCATCTCGCCCGATCTGTGGGCCGAGCTCCGTGCGGAAGGCCTCCTCGCGGCCGACGCACCGGTCCCCGACTGAACTGCCATGATCGTCGACGCCCACCATCACTTCTGGGATCCCGCCGAAGCCGACTATCCGTGGCTGACCAACGAGCTGGCGGTCATCAGGCGGCCGTTCGGGCCTGACGACCTCGCGCCGGAGCTCGCGGCCGCGGGCATCGAGGCGACGATCCTCGTCCAGACGCGCTCCAGCGTGGACGAGACGGCGGGATTCCTGGCACTCGCCGCGGTGACGCCCTTCATCCGCGGCGTCGTGGGCTGGGTGGACCTGACGGGTCGCGCCGTCGCGGACGCGATCGACACGCTTCGTGCGGGCCTGGGCGGCGATCGGCTCGTCGGCATCCGGCATCAGGTCCACGACGAGCCGGACCCGGACTGGCTTCTCCGCGAGGACGTCACGCGCGGCATCCGGGCTGTCGGAGCGGCCGGTCTCGCGTACGACCTCCTCCTCCGGCCGCGCGAGCTGCCCGCTGCGCTGGAGCTCGCCCGTCGCCTGCCTGACGTCCGCTTCGTCATCGACCACATCGCCAAGCCGCCCATCGCATCCGGCGCGCTCGAACCGTGGCGAAGCCGGATCTCCGCGTTCGCCGAGCTCGAGCACGTCGCCTGCAAGGTGTCCGGGCTCGTCACCGAAGCGGACTGGTCGTCGTGGACGCCGGGCGACCTTCAGCCCTACGTGGACCACGCGATCGCGGTCTTCGGGCCGGAGCGGCTCATCTTCGGGTCGGACTGGCCGGTGTGCCTGCTGGCCGCGACCTACGCGAGCGTCGTCGAGACGGCTCGGAGCGTCATGGGCGGGCTGAGCGAGGGCGATCTCGCCGGGGCCTTCGGGGTGAATGCCACGAGGATCTACGGCCTCTGATCGTCCCGTCGGCCCGCGGCGGCCTGCCCGGTCCACTCGCCATGGAGCGGATCGGATAGCCGCTCGGCGAGCCGATGCAGGTCTGCGATCAGCTGCGGCACCCGGTCGAACGTCGCACGAGCCTTGAGCAGCGTGATACTCGCGGCATACGGGCCATCCCCAGGTTCTCGGCCGGGGATCGCGACGCCGAAGCACACGACACCCTCGACGGTCTCCTCGTCATCCATGGAATAGCCACGTCCGCGGACGACCTCGAGATCTGCGAGCAGCGCGCCGATTGTCGGAAGCGATCTACGGGTGAGCGTCGGCAGCTCCACCCCTTCGAACCGTCGCGCGACCTCGTCGGTGTCCAGGGAGGCCAGCGCTGCCTTGCCGGTCGCCGTGACGCTGGCCGGCAGGCGCCGGCCGATCTGCGATGTCAGTCGGACCGGCTGGCGACCGTCATGCCTGGCCAGGTAGGTCATCTCGGTACCATCGAGCACGGCCAGCTGGATGGTCTCGTCCGACCCGACCTCGAGCTCGTGACAGGCGTCGTAGAACTCCTGAATCTGGTCTACGGACGCCAGGTACGCGCCTCCGAGCTCGGCCAGCTTGCGGCCGAGCGTGAAGCCCGTGCCCACCCGCCGAGCCAGCCCGGCGTCGGCGAGGGCCGCGCAGATGTTCGCGATCGACGATTTGGGGAGCCCGAGTCGACGGGCAAGCTCGCTGGGACCTGCGGCCACTCCCCCGTTCTCGGCGAGCAGATCGAGGATCACCGCGGCGCGGGTCACGGCCGGCGCGAGCGAATCGGCCTCGCCGATCTCGCCAGCCAGATCCGCGACGACCGCCAGCTCACGGTCCGCGACCTCGTTCTCCGCGCTCGTCATTCGAAAACCCTCATTCGCCCGGTCAGCATGCTGAACCGCGTGCCGTATCTTGACTCCAACCCGTCCGATGCCATAATGTCCAGCCTACCGCCTTCTGTCCAATATGCTGGACGGGACGAACGGATGCAAGAGGAGGGTCACACGTGGTGTCGCGGTACCGTTTGGTCGCGGCAGCGATCACAGCGATCTTCATCGCCTCAGCCTGTTCAGGGGCGACCCCATCGTCGGCGCCTGCGTCGGTCGCGCCGGCCCCCTCGGCCACGGTCGCCGAACCAGCCCCGAGCGCTTCCGCCGCCGGGCAGGACTTCACCGGCGTCACTGTCGAGCTTCTGACCTTCAATGGTCCGCAGATCGCTGAACCGCTTCAGCGTCGCGCACCCGATTTCGAGGCGCTCACCGGCGCCAAGATCAACGTCGTGGCCGTCGGGTTCCAGGAGATCTACGACAAGGCGATCCTCGACCTGTCCACCGGCACGAACAGCTTTGACGCCTTCGTCTTCAACCCGCAGTGGCTCGGAGACTTCACCGGGCCGGGCTACCTCGAGGACCTCACGTCGCGCGTCGAAAGCGACCCGGTCGTCGACTGGCAGGACGTCGGGCCGTTCTTCCGCGACTTCAACGCGACGTACGGGGGGAAGGTCTACACGATCCCGCTCGACGGTGACTTCCACATGGTCTACTACCGCAGCGATCTGATCGATACGCCGCCCAAGACCTGGGATGACTACCTGGCCGTCGCGGCCGAGCACCATGGCAAGGACCTCAACGGCGACGGCGAGCCCGACTACGGCTCGTGCATCGCCAAGAAGAAGGGCCAGCAGAGCTTCTGGTGGATCATCTCCGTCGCCGGGGGCCTGCTCCAGTCGAAGGGCACCGGTGAAGGCGCCTTCTTCGACACCACGACCATGCAGCCGCTGCTCAACAACGAGGCCTTCGCCAAGGCGCTCGACACCTACAAGAAGACCATGGACTTCGGGCCACCGGACGAGATCAACCTCGGCGTCGGCGATACGCGCGGCCTGTTCACGACGGGGCGCTGTGCCCTGTCGATGGACTGGGGCGACATCGGTACGCTCGCCCTGGACCCGGCGACCTCCACGGTCCAGGACAAGGTCGGCGCGGTCATCACGCCGGGCTGGACACAGACCCTCGACCGCGCGACCGGCAAGCTCGTCGCCTGCGATGCGACGACGTGCCCGAACGCGGTCGATGGCGTCAATTACGCCCCGTTCGCCTCGTTCGGCGGCTGGTCCGGCGCGATCAATGCGGCGGCGGCCCAGGAGAAGAAGGACGCGGCATACGCGTTCCTCGCATATATGAGCGCCCCAGCCCAGTCGAGCGAGGACGTGACCCTCGGCAAGACCGGCTTCAATCCGTACCGAACGTCGCACTTCGAGACCCGAGACGTATGGAAAGCGGTCGGGATGAGCGACCAGGCCGCCGACAACTATCTTGGCGCGATCGAGGCCAGTCTCCAGAACCCGAACATGGTTCTGGACCTGCGCATCCCCAAGACCAAGGAATACGAGCAGGACGTTCTCGACGTCGCGGTCTCGCAGTACATTGCCGGTGAGCTGAATGCTGAGGAGACGATGCAGCAGATCACGGACGGCTGGAACCAGATCACTGACCAGGTAGGCCGCGACGCACAGCTCAAGGCCTATCAGGACAGCCTTGGCGTCCAGCGGTAGACCGCTCGATCTCGATCCCCGCGGGGTCACGAACCCCGACGTGACCCGCGGGCCGCGCCTCCACCGCCGAGCGATCCTTTCGCTCGGCGGTGGTTGGCGCTCGGACGCCGCCGCTCGGTGGGTGTTCATCTGGCCCACCGTCGTGGTCATCCTGTTCCTGTCGATCTTCCCGCTCGTCGCGTCGTTGACGCTGGCGTTCTCCGAGCTGGTCTTCGCCCGAGGCCGGATCGAGGTCGACTTCGTCGGCCTCCAGAACTTCCAGATCCTGCTGTTCGGCACGGAGCGCACGCACCTGCTCGGCCTGCTGAAACCCCCGACGCCACTGGGCTGGGTCATCTTCGGGCTGGGACTCACGGTCATCCTGCGGTCCCTGGTGGGCAGCCTCACCGGCGGTCACGTGCGGCCCCTGGGCGCCCTCCTCCGGATCGCCGGCGCCGTCCTGGCCGCTGGTCTCCTGTGGCTCGTCGTCCAGACGCTCTTCAGCGAGGGCGGTCGGCCGGGCTCCCTGGTCGTCACGATGATCTACGTCTTCGCGGGCATCGTGGTCCAGTTCCTGCTCGGGCTCGGCCTGGCGCTCCTGGCGGTCCAGCCGCTGGCGGGCCGCCGGTTCTTTCGAATCGTCTTCATGTTGCCGTTGACCATCACGCCGATCGGCGTCGGCTACATGTTCCGGATGATGACCGACACCGGAAAGGGTCCGCTGGAGCCCATCTTCGGGCTCCTCGGGATGGGCCAGTACACCTGGGTGACCGATCCCTGGGCGGCAAGGATCGCGGTCATCATCGGCGATACCTGGCAGTGGACCCCCTTCGTGTTCATCGTGTTGCTCGCGGCCTTGGAGGGCCTCGACCAGGAGGTGCGCGAAGCGGCGTTCGTCGACGGGGCCTCGCACCGTCAGTCGTTCTGGCACATCACGGTCCCGGCGATCCTGCCGGTCAGCACGACGATCGTCCTCATCAGGCTGATCGAGGGCTTCAAGATCGTCGACATGCCGAACATCCTGACGGGCGGCGGCCCCGGGACCGCGACCCAATCGCTGACGCTGCAGGCGTATCTCGACTGGCGGACGCTCAATCTCGGGCGGTCGGCGGCGATCGCCTACATCCTGCTGTTCCTGGTGACGGTCATCGCGACCGGGTACGTCGCCTGGTGGCGCCGTCGGATCCGGCCGGTCTGATGGCCAACCCACTGCGACGTCGCTCGCCACTCGACATCTCGCCGGCGGCGAAGCTCGTGTCCTACGTCCTGCTCATCGGCTGGTCGTTCATCGTCCTGTTTCCGCTGTACTGGCTGGCGGTCACGTCCCTGAAGCTGCCGGTCGACGTCGACCGCGGCCCGTTCTACCTGCCGTTCGTCGACTTCCAGCCGACGCTGGCCGCCTGGCGCAACATCCTCTTCGAGCTCGGCGACGACACGCTCCGGCCGTACGTGAACACCATAGTGGTCGGCCTCTCGAGTGCCGGGCTCGCGCTCGTGCTCGGGTCGACCGCGGCGTATGCCCTGGTCCGATTCACGTACCGGCCACGGGTCGGCTTGATCGCGCTCGGCGCGGTCTGCGTGGCGGCTGCCTACGGGGCGATCCTCGGCGGCGTCCCGTGGCAGCTCGCGGCGGTGTCGGGGGTAGCGGTGTTCGCGTTGCTGGCCCAGGCCGTCGCGCGGCGGTCGCGCGGGACACTCGCCAACGACGACATCGCGTTCTGGCTCATCTCGCAGCGGATCCTGCCGCCGATCGCGATCGTGATCCCGTTGTACGTGCTCTTCCAGCAGGTGGGCCTGCTTGACACGCAGCTGGCCCTGGTCCTGACCTACGTCGCGGCCAACGTGCCGATCGTCGTGTGGCTGATGCGCGACTACTTCATGGCGCTGCCGGTCGAGCTCGAGGAGGCGGCCGCGGTCGACGGGGCGTCGGTCTACCGGATCGTCCGTTCGGTGGTCCTGCCGATCGCGGTGCCGGGCCTGGTCGCGACATTCCTGATCACGCTGATCTTCGCGTGGAACGAGTACCTGATCGCCGTGGTGCTGTCTAGCGCGAAGGCGCAGACGATGCCCCTCCTGGTCGCCGCCCAGGACGCCACCCGCGGGCCACAGTGGTGGGCGATGTCGGTCCTGGTGCTGATCATGATCGTGCCGGTCATCATCATGGCCGTCGTGCTCGAGCGGTACATCTCGCGCGGCATCCTGGTCGGCGCGGTCAAGGGCTGACGATGGCGCGGATCGTCGCTCTCGACGTCCTCGACGTGCGGTTCCCGACCTCGCGCAGCCTCGATGGCTCCGATGCGATGAACCCCGATCCGGACTATTCCGCGGCGTACGTCGTGGTCCGGACCGACGACCCCGATGGCCTCGAAGGCCACGGGCTGACGTTCACGATCGGACGGGGCACGGAGGTCGTGGTGGCCGCGGTCGGGGCCCTGCGACCGCTGGTCGTCGGGCGCTCGACGGACGAGGTCTTCGCGGACATGGGCGCCTTCTGGCGTGACCTCGTCGGCGACAGCCAGTTGCGCTGGATCGGCCCCGAGAAGGGGGTCATCCACCTCGCAACGGCCGCGGCCGTCAACGCGGTCTGGGACCTCTACGCCAAGCGCGCCGGGAAACCCCTCTGGAAGCTCCTCGTCGACCTGTCGCCCGAGGAGCTCGTCGCGCTCATCGACTTCCGCTACATCTCCGACGCGCTCACGCCCGAACGCGCGCTGGAACGCCTGCGGGCGCTGGCGCCGACCCGCGGCGAGCGCGAGGCGGAGCTGCGGCGCGACGGCTACCCGGCCTACACGACCTCGGTCGGCTGGCTCGGCTACGAGGACGACAAGATCCGGCGGCTGTGCCGCGAGGCGCTGGCCGAGGGCTGGACGCGCTTCAAGCTCAAGGTGGGCGCGGACGTCGAGGACGACCGGCGGCGGGCGAGGATCGTGCGCGAGGAGATCGGCCCGGACGCGATGCTGGCGGTCGATGCGAACCAGCGCTGGGACGTCGGCCAGGCGATCGACTGGATGGCACGGCTCGCCGAGTTCGACCCGTACTGGATCGAGGAGCCGACCTCGCCCGACGACATCCTCGGCCATGCGTCGATCCGGCAGGCGGTCGCCCCGA
>JARDZW010000003.1 GCA_029240655.1 Chloroflexota bacterium | reverse complement strand
CCCGGCCCCGACCGCCAGCCCCGCGCCGACGGAGGCGCCCACGCAGGCGCCCCCGGTCACCGACACGCTGCAAAAGGTCGATAGTGCCAAGGTCGACATCCGGTCCACCTCGGTCGGCGCCAACGGCACGGCCACCTCGGTCGTGATCGAGCGGCCCGCAGGAGCGAGGCCAGGTGACCAGCTGATCGCCGCGGTCGGTGTTCGCGGATCCCCAACCATCGAGGCTCCGGGCGGTTGGAAGCTCGTCGGCATCGAGGTGAACGGGACGATCACCACACTCGCGACCTACACCCGAGTCGCCGGATCGAGCGAGCCGGCCTCGTACACGTGGAAGTTCAGCGCATCCCAGGCAGCGTCTGGCGCGATCGTTGCACTCCGTGGATCGGGCAGCAGCCTGTCGGAGGCCGCTGGTCGCGTCAACGCCAAGGCATCGGACATCATCAGTCCGGCCACGAACGTCAACGCGAACCGGAGCCTCGTCCTTGGGTTCTTCGCCGCGGCTCGATCGACGTCGATCTCGGCGCCCGCAGGGATGACGGAGCTCGGCGAGGCCGCTTCGACGGCGGGCACCTACAAGATCTCCCTCGAGGTCTCGGCTGGCTCGGCCAACGTGGGACGGATCGGCCCGCTCGCCGCGCGAGCCTCGGGCAGCTCCGTAAGTGCCGCCCAGCTGGTCGTCTTCGCGCCCTAGCGCCGCTCTGCCTTCGCGCCGTGCGGGGCCGCTCGGATTTCGTTCAGTGGTGCGCCGACGCACCATCGGGACGGCACCCGCTGGCGGAGCAAGGCTTCTGGATGGTACTTTGGGCTACCCGCTGGACGCCGCCAGGTCCACCGGAGTCATCGGGCTAGACCACAGAGATGAGACATGCTCGTCTTCGACGAGCAGGGGGACTGGGGAGACCGTGCCCACATCTGAAGCCTATCGCGCGATCACCGCGCGTCCGCGACTCAAGCCGCCCGTCCGCTCGCGGAGTCAGGGCGAGTCGCGGACCGTGCGGCCAATGTCCCTGGAGGCGGTTCGGATCGGCCGGCGGACGTCATAGGCTTCATGCTCGCGAGTCCGGGGTCCGGATCGAGGCTTCGAGGCGCCCTGCGCCTGGCCCCGGTGCTGCTTGCGGCCAGCCTCGTCCTGCTCGCGCCCCTGTCCGCCCGCGCTGATCCGGGTGACGTGGGATTCCAGGGCCCCGACGGCACGGGCGCCGGCGCCGCGCCGACCGGCTCCAAGCCCCAGGCCAAGGTCTGGTTCAACGACGGGTCGTGGTGGGCCAGCATGTGGGACGTCGCGACGTCGGACTTCTACATCTGGAAGCTCGATCGCTCGACCGAAACGTGGTCCCGGACGAACACGAGGCTCGACGATCGCAGCTCGACGCGAGCCGACATCCTCTGGGACGGGACGAAGTTGTATGTCGCCTCGCATACGTTCAGCGAGGGCGACGGCTCCGGGTTGTCGCGACTGTACCGGTACAGTTACGACGGGTCGACGGACGCGTATACGCTCGACAGCGGGTTCCCCGCCACGATCAACGCGGTCAGATCCGAGACGCTCATCATCGACAAGGACAGTACGGGCAAGCTCTGGGCGACGTGGGAGCAAGGCGGCCAGATCTGGGTCAACCGCAGCACGACGAGCGATGCGGCATGGGGAACGCCCTTCGCCCTAACCGCCGCCGGCACCGTCGACGGGGATGACATCTCGAGCCTGATCGCCTTCGGTGGCAACAAGATCGGTCTCATGTGGAGCGACCAGGACGCGTCGGCCGACCGGTTCGCGATCCACACGGACGGGCAGGCGGATACGAGCTGGTCGGCGGCCGAGACCGCCTTCTCCGGTTCCGGCGTGGCCGACGATCACCTCAACCTCAAGACAGACGCAAGTGGTCGCGTGTTCGCGGTGGTCAAGACCAGCACCGACCCGCAGATCGTCTTCCTCGTCCGCGCCACGGACGGGTCATGGACCAACCATCCCGTCGGCATCAGGACGCAGGACCATACGCGACCGATCCTCATCGTCGACGAGGCGAACGACCGCTTCCGGGTCTACATGACCCGCGGCGGGGCAGGCGGCTCGATCGTCGAGAAGACGTCGCCGCGTGGGTCCATCGGGTTCGGGACCGGTGTCGGAACCACGGTGATCCACGACGCCAGCAGCGACGACATGAACAACCCGACGAGCACCAAGCAGAATGCGACATCGGTCTCCGGTCTGATCGTCATGGCGTTCGACGACACGACCAGGCGCTACTGGCACGGCGACATCTTCGGGGGTGGCGGGTCGGACACGACCGCACCGACCGTCACCGGCCGCAGCCCGTCGCCGAGTGCCACGGACGTGGCCGTCGGGTCGAACGTGACCGCCACCTTCAGCGAGCCCGTGACGGGCGTCAGCGGATCGACATTCACCCTGAGTTCGGATGGCGGGCCGATCGCGGCCACGATCACCTACGACGGTCCCGCTCGCACGGCGACGTTGAACCCGAGCGCGAATCTCAGTGCCGGCACGACGTACACGGCGCGCCTGCTCACCGGGATCGAGGATGTTGCGGGCAACGACCTTGCGCCGCTCGAGTGGGCCTTCACCACGGCAGATCCCGACGAGACCGCGCCGACCGTGTCCGGCCGCAGCCCGACCGATCTAGCCACCGATGTCGCGGTCGGGACGAACGTGACGGCCACGTTCAGCGAGCCCGTCACGGGCGTGTCGGGCACGACCTTCACGCTCGCGAGCAGCGGCGGCCCGGTCGCCGCCAGCGTGACCTACGACGGGCCGTCGCGGACGGCCACGCTCGACCCGAACGCGAACCTCGCGGCCGACACGACCTACACCGCCAGCCTGACCGCGGGCATCACCGACGGCACGGGCAACGCACTCAATCCCGTGACCTGGTCGTTCACGACCGGGGCGGCCCCGCCGCCATCGGCGGGCATCGCCTTCCGGGGCGCGAGCTCGGCCGCCAACGCGACCACGACCTCGGTCACCATCCCGCGGCCGGCCGGGCTCGCGGCCGGCGACGCGATGCTGGCGACCATCGCCAGCCGCGGCGGCCCGACGATCACGCCGCCCGCGGGCTGGACCCTCGTCCGCCAGGACCTCAGCGGCTCGACGATCCGTCAGGCCGTGTTCGTGCGCATCGCCGGGGCCTCGGAGCCGACGTCGTACGTGTTCATCCTGTCGAGCAGCCAGTCGGCCACCGGCGGCATCGTCGCCTACAGCGGCGTCGATCCGACGGGTCCGATCGACGCCCACGGCGGCGGGGTCAACGCCTCCTCGACATCGATCACCGCGCCATCGATCACGACGACCGGGCCTGGCCGCATGCTCGTCGGCCTGTTCGGCATCGCGCAGCTCACGACGGAGACTTCACCGGCCGGCATGACCGAGCGCTACGACCAGGCCGTGCCGTCGACCAACACCTACAAGGTCACGACCGCCGGCGCCGACGAGCTCGTGCCCGCAGCCGGTGCGACCGGCACACGGGTCGCCCTCGCCGCCACCAGCGGCGTCAACATCGGCCAGCTGGTCGCTCTCCGCCCGGCTCCCTGACGGTCGCCAGCCGGGCGACACCAGGCTCGAGCGGGCCATCGCCGAAGACGGCTCGACCCCTGGCGTCGGTGCAGCGCTCGATGATCAGGGTACCTGGCTCGATCCGTCGACCGTGGCGGCGCGCGAGTGGGTGTCGCCGTCGTCCGGTCAGCGACCCTGGAGCATCGCCGGGAGGGTCCGGACGATGATCTTGAGGTCAAGCCACATCGACCAGCCGTCGATGTAGCTGAGATCCAGGCTGGCACGTCGGTCGAAGCTCTCGTCCATGCGAGCCTCGACCTGCCAGAGACCGGTGATCCCCGGTTTCACCGAGAGACGACGCCGATGCCAGAGGTCGTACTCGGCGACCTCGCGGGGCGGCGCCGGGCGGGGTCCGACGATGCTCATCTCGCCGCGCAGGACGTTCCAGAGCTGTGGCAGCTCATCGATACTCGTCTTGCGCAGGAAGGCGCCGATGCGCGTGATCCGCGGGTCGTTGGTCATCTTGAACGCGGCACCCTGCGTGTCCGACATCGCCGCGACCTCGGCGTAGCGCTCCTCCGCGTCGGCAACCATCGTGCGGAACTTGACCATGGTGAACTTCCGTCCGTGGAGGCCCACTCGAACCTGTCGGAAGAAGACCGGCCGGCCCTCCGTGAGGATCATCGCGGCTGCGACGGTGAGGAACAGCGGGCTGAGAACGATGAGGCCCAGCGTGGAGAGCGCGATGTCGACCAGCCGCTTGGCGAACATGGCAAGGGCCTGGTCTGGGACGTGGATATGTGACAGCACCGGGATCCCGTCGAGGTCTTCCACCCGGCCGGAGAACCAGGCCAGCCCGATGTCGGCCAACGGGATCCGTACCGGTTTGCCCTCCTCACGGCAGAGCACCGTCACTGGATCGATGAACTCCCAATCGTTGACCGGGAGGCAGATCGCGACCTCATCGATGACCTCTTCGCGGAACAACCGCTCCAGATCATCGAGGTTCCCAAGGATCGGGCCATCCACGCTGACGGGTCCGCGCTCATGCGGCCGCAGGAAGCCGATGATGTCGAGTCCCAGATCCGGGTGGCGCTCGACGAGCTTGGCGAAGTTCTGGGCGGCGTCACCGGTCCCGAGGATGAGCAGCTGTCGGGTGTTGTAGCCGCGGATGCGGAGCCAGCCGAAGGTCTTCCGGATCAGCACGCGCGAGACGAACGTGACAGCCATCTGCGCTACGAACAGCGACACCATCAGCGGCCGGCTGACCTCGTCGAGGTTCAAGGCAAAGATGACGATGATCGTCGCGGACGCGACCGTGGCTCCCAGCCGAACGATCTCGCGCAGGTCGCCGAGCATGGTCCAGAGCGCACGAGGGCGATACAGCCCGACGAGCCAAGATGCGCTGATCCAGGCCAACGCATACGCGAGGGCCGGGATGATGCCGTCGGTCTGCGTGCTCTGCTCCCAGCCCGCGCGCCAATCAGGGCCAAGAACGATCGTCGAGATCGCGGCAAATAAGACCAGCGACGATGCAGCGTCCGCCGCCATCAAGGCAAGGCGAAGCACCGTCACATATCGGCGAATCACGCGGCTCCCCCAATCATCTGCTTGATCGCATCGCCAAGGCCTGGCCGAATCGGAGAATCGGGGCGATTCTGGAGATCGCTTACCGGAGATTCGTACCGGTCCCCGTGGCCGAGGATCAGGACTAAAGTCTAGGGTGGGGCGGTCCCCGTTACAAGCCAGTTATGCGTCTGTAAGGCCCGCCCGTCAGGCACGGATCGGGCGCGCGGATGCCCCGACAAGTGTTTTCCGGTGCCCATGCGCACCGTATGAAAGTACCGGCCTACCCCGCGCCGGGCTTACGTCGGTCTCGCGGTACACTCGTCCACCGATTCCCGAAGCCCCGTAACCCCGGTACACGATTGAACGACCTCCTTGGAATCAGCAGTCTCCTGATCGTCTCGGCCGCCGTCTTCGGCCCGTTGGCGGGCTGGTATGCGACGCGCCGCAGTCGCCAGCCCTTGACGTGGCTCGTCCTTGGGAGCCTGCTGGGCCCGATCGCTTTGCTGCTTCTGGCGCTGGCACCCCCTGGACGGTGCCTCGCCTGCGACACGGCGGTCCGAGGGTGGCCGTCGCGGTGCGGGACGTGCGGCCTGGAGTTCGGACGACGGGGATCCACCGACGCCACACCGGCGGAGGCCATTGAACCGCCCTCGGCGGAACTGATGACCCCCCTGGAGCCGCGATCGGTAGATCGCGCGCCGCCCCGGCCGCGGCTGGTGCGGCCTGACCCGCCGGTCACTCTGGCCGATCGGCTGGCTACCACCCCGCCCGTGTCGCGGTTCCCTGCCACGGCACCCGATTCCTCGGCGCCGATCGAACCTCCGGAGATCCTGGCCACCGGGGTGTACTTCGGCGGGACGGCGAGGCTGGTCCTGGGATCGCGCTACGCCATCGTTCGCCACGGCGCGATCCTTCGACTGATGGGCCCCTTGGATAGCGATCCTTCGGTCGTCGCCGTCGAGTGCTCGCTCGAACGCGTGACCGCGACGGTGATCCAGGATCGCCTGGTGGTAAGCGACTCGGAAGGCGGTCTGTCCTTCGCGATCGGAAGTCTCGCCGGCGCCTCCGGCCGTCAGCTCGAGGACGCCCTGGCGGTGGGCGGCCCAGACACGGAGCGTGTCGCTCGATGACGAGCCGACCTGCTGGAACGGGGATCGGCGCCCGCGTGCCCGGGCCCGAACTCGTCGCGGTCCTGATCGCGATGTTGCTGTACGGCTCTGTGGCTGTCTTCGGCCTGCCCACCGGCGCGGGCAATCCCGGGGTCGTGCCGGACGGGACGCCGCGCGTCGGACCGAGCATCTCTCCGGACGTGGCCGAGCCGACTCCGGATCCGCGCCGTGCTGACGTTCTTGCGATCCTGGAGATCAACGACCGGTTGATCGAGGAACGGCGGAAGCTGCAGGAGATCCTGGCCGGATCCAATCTGCGCGGCTCGGAGATCGCCTCAGTCCTGCGTCGCATCAGCACCCAGGCGAAACCGGCCATCGACCGCGCGAGTGCGTTGAGCATGGACCCGGCCTTCCGGACGGTCGGCGCGCAGCTCGAGATCATCTACGCGGAGTCAGCGACGGCCGTCGACCGCGCCCTGGACACGTCGATCACGAGTGACGTGCCGTACCGCGAAGCAGCCGAAGAGATCATCGACCTGTTCGTCGATCTACCGGGCATCGGTGAGAGGCTGTTGTCCATCCTGGCCGGACCGTCGGCTTCGGCTCCCCCGTCCCAGAGCCCACCACCGGGAGCCTCAGCGTCCAGCGGCCCCGGTCCGTCCGGTGCGCCGTCGGGCGGGTCCGCCGGGCCGTCGATCTCGCCGGGCCTGGGCTCGCCACGCGCGGACGTCACGGAGCGCCTCCGGGACGGCGGCTTCGAAGAAGGCGTGAACCACTGGGAGATCACCGCGACGCCGGGCGTCCTGGTCTCGGCGGCCACCGACGCACCGTTGTCCGGTTCGGGGGCAAGCTCCTTGCGGTTGGAGATCACTGCGTCGGATCCCGCCGGATCGATGGTCGTCCTCAGGCAGGGCCCGATCGATATCACGGCCGGCGAGGGATACACGGTCCAAGTCGTCGCCGTCGCATCGACTGCGCGGTCCATCCGGCTGCGCGTGGTGGGAACGCATCAGGAGACCCACGGGACCGCTACCGTCGAGATCGGTCCGACACCGACCGTCGCGACGATGCGATTCACAGCCCTGATCGATGACCCGTCGTCGACGCTCCTCATCGAACTGCCAGGCGCATACACCGGCAGCGTCCTGTTCGACCATGCCTCGTTCATCGAAGGGCCGTGAGCGGCCGCGTCTGATCCCTAGGGCAAGCGCCTGACCCGCACGTCGTCGAACGTCATCCCGAGGCCTGCCCGGCCGCCCGGAGCGGCCACGCACACAGCGTCCACCACCATCGAGCCCGGGGCACGCCACGGGAGGCCGATGCGCTCGACGAGGACGCGGCCATCGGCGTCGGCCAACTGGATGTCGATGGTCCGGGCATCGATGTCGAGCGACAGCTCCGCGCGGTAGAACGCACCTCGTTGGAGCCGAACGTTCGTGGTCTCGCGGCCGTCACCGCTCGACACGCGGACCCGCCGCTCCTGGTCTGCCCGGATGCCACCGAGCTCCGCCCCCTCACCGCGCGCAAAGAGAAGCGTGGTGTCCGCTGGGCCCTGACCGTCGAGGCGGACGTCCGCGGCGATCGTGACGGTGCCCGTGCCCGTCGCGCCGATCTTGCGGCACGGTCGTAACTCGCCCTTCCCGTCCGTCCTGAGGCGGATCGCGATGTCCTGATCCGCCCGCCGCACGTATGCGATCGTTCCGTTCGCCCGTGAGGCCGGAGCGTCCCACAGGGGCTGGACCGGATCATCGACCTTGAACGCGTCGTAGGTCTCGACGAGGAGGTCGGTCGGCTGGGCGGGCGCCGGCTCGGGTCCATCCGGCGGTGATCCCGGCGACCGTCCGGGAGGCACCCCGCCGAGTGAGGCTGCGAGGTGCACATAGCGGCCTGTCGGATCGTCGGATGCCAGGACCAGCAGGCCGGTCGAGGACCCGACCGGCTGCTTGGTGGATGTCGCGTCATTGATCTCGGTGAGCCCGTCCACCTGGATCGCGACCTCGCCTTGCCCGACCGGGAAGCGGATGTCATCGAACCCCGTGTGCTTGAGGTAGATGGCGCCACCTGACGTGGGCGCAGTCGCGAATACGAGCGCTTCCCCATGCTCGGCATCTAGAACGACGATCGGGCGCGTGTGCTTGTCGCGGATCTGGCCAAACTGCTGACGGGACCACTGCCCGTCGGCGCGATCGAGCAGGAGCACCTGGTCCCAGCCGGGCTGACGAGTGGGGAGCGTGTCAAGGGAGGTCTTGGTCACCGCGAAGACTCGACCGTCGGGCAACGCCCGAACGTTGAGGTGATTGTCCGCGGCAAGGAACCCGCCGACGACCGTGATCACCTCGCTCCAGGCGTCGTCGGAATCGCCATCGAAGTGGCTCGTGGCGTAGATCGACTCGTCCCTCTGGTTGCTCCACAGGAGAAGGAGTTCGTCCCCGACGGCCGTCATTCCGACCTGATCGGTCTGGACGGAGGTGTTCGCCACGTTCGGGAGGAAGGGCGGCGTCCAGCGGTGGGTATCGTCCAGGGAATGCGCGACCTGGAGACGTCCGGCGGCGATGTACGACACCCAGAGGACGCCGCTTGGAGACCGCTCGATCAATGGTGACTCCACGCCGGCTTCACTCACGACCACCGGGAAATCCGGTGCCGGGGACCAGCGGCTCGTCGCGGGATCGAAGGTGAATACCAGGACCCGGACCGCGTGTGCCGGCGACTCGCTCGATCCCCCGCTGGCGACGTACAGCGTGTCGTCGGCAAAGAGGACATCGGCTCGGGCATACGGCCGCTCGTCCACGATGACTCCGGTGTCATGCCATCGCTGCGTCGTCCAGTCCAGCCGGTGGATGCGAGCCTCTCGCGAGGTCGGCTCGTGCAGCACACCCCACCAGCTCCCATGGGCGAAGAAGAGCTTGCTCTGGTTCTTGTGCCGGGTCGGCGCTCTCACGGCTCGGTCCAAGCCATCGTCGTACAGCCCGTCGACGACGGTGACCGACTCCTCGAGCGGTGCGAGCGGGCCTCGGCTTGCACCCGCGATCGGTGACACCGTGGGCAAGGCGAATGACGTTTGGGGCCGGCGCGGACCATCCGGCGTCAAGATGAACATCGCGATCAGGGTCACCCCGACGAGCCCGACACCGATCGCCGCGAGCCAACGACCGCCGCGCATCAACGCACTTCGATGCCCGGAGGGCAGTGTGGAGGCGCGCCGGAGCGATACGTGAAGGTCGAGGCCACGGCGAAGGGGGCGGCATCGTTCCGTGCGGTACGAAGTCGTACCATGCATCTGTGCAGTACGTCGTCGTGCTCATGATCGTCGGCTTGGCCGCGGTCGGCGCTACCGTCGGAGCCCGCGCGATCATGTCGCGGAAGGGGCAGGTCAATCGGCTCCAGGTCGGCCTGGGCATCGCCGCCGGTCTGGTCGCCGCGTTCGCGGCCCTCGTCGTCCAGGTCGACCTGCTCCCAGATGGACCCGACGAGGCGCTGGAAGGCATCTTCGTCATCGGGATGACGATGGTGGCCGTCGTCGTCAGCTGGTATCGCATCGCGCACGTCTGACCTCACGGGTCGCCGAACGGCACGCCGTTCGTGAGCGTGGTCCAGCGGACGGCGGAATGGCCCACGTGACCGTGCGGCCGGCGCTCCGCGACCAGGGGCTCATACGAGGCCTCCTGCCACTTGGCGTAGGCGATCTCCCAGAAGGCGCTCGGGGCGCGACGCCGAACGCGTTCGCTCCAGGGCCAGTCCGTGTGGTCCGTCATGTACCTTGCAAGGTAGTCGATGGCGGGTTTTAGAGAGCCGCCCTCGGCCCCGACGTAGCTCCACAGGTCCACGGCACGGCGGTCGGCGATGGCGGCGGCTGCGACCTTGTAGTCGAGCGCCTCCTGGGTGTAGCCCAGGCCGGCGCGGCCCCGGGCGACCTCTTCGGGTATGTGACCGTCGGCTGCGACGAGGTCCATCAACTCGCGCCATTTCCCGATCGCCGCCTCGAACCCGGCTTGATCGCCCAGGTAGTCGGTCAGCACGATCCGTGTGAACGTCCCGGCGTCACCCCAGTTGTTGTCCAGCTCCGAGGCAGTCGGGAGGATCAGGTCGCGCAGCCAGCGACGAAGGCGCTCTTCTTCGTCCGCGGTCAGGAAAGCCGACCCTTCGAGGAGATCCGCCGCGAAGACGAAACCGGGGACCGTCCGGCTGATGATCAGAGACGTCTGGCACGCGCCGTCATCCGGACACGTTCGCTCCGTCGAGACCGTCGTGTCGACCCACGCCATGATGAAGCGCGCGGCGGCTTCCGCGTACGTGTCGTCACCGGTCACCGCCCAGGCCAGTGCCAACCCGTAGGCCGCTGCGGTGTCCTCTACGAATGGACCTTCCGTCCCCTTGATCCGTAATCGTTCGGCGGGGTCTGGTGACCGGTCGACCGCCTGCTCCGCCCAATCAAGCAGATCGGCCATCGCGGACGCGTACGGTTCGACCCCCTGGCGCGCGAGCCCGGCCCGCTGGCGGAGCCCGACAGGATCCGTCAGGTAGCCAGGCTGCCGAGTCGTTGGGCGATCACTCGGGGTCGAAGGACCAGGCGACCCCGGGGTACGTTCCGGGCCGGTCGGAGTCGACGCGGGGAGCGCGGGCACAAGCGCCACGATCAGAACGGCGCCCAGGCCGGCGGCCCACAGCCAGCGCGGCCGGCGCGGTCGTGTCGGGCCCGTTGTCGCGAGAGGCGAAGGGTGATCCGATCCCGTCGGCGTGACCATCTCGTCGGTTTCCTCGACTCCTCAGCAGGCCTGTCGTGGCGCGGCATTGTATCGTCGCGACTCCGGACCAGCCAGCGACGGCGCCGGACGAGGAGGAGGCGTGCTGTTCTGCGGCTATCGATGCGTGTGATCCCGACGTCGGTGCCGAGCACGCCAGCATCCGCGCCAGTCTCACCTGGCGCCTACGCCCGGGCGTCCAGCGAGCTTGATCGTGCCAATGTCCGTTGGCTCCGCCTTCGTGATCGTGGTGCGGGCAACGAGGACGACCTGCTGGTCGCTCCTGAAGACCTGCCCGCCGCGCGACGCGCGCTCGGCGTGGCCGGGTTCCACGAGCGTCCACAGCCTGGCCACGGCACTCATCGTGCGTTCTTTGCTTACGATCGCGAGACGGGCGCCTGGGCGAAAGTCGACGTCGTCACCCGGATCGATCTCGGGCCATTCCAGGAGTGGCGCACGAGCCTGGCTGAAGGCTGTCTGGCGCGGCGCGTCCACGGTCCGGACGGTGCACGGCCGAGCCCGGACGACGCGTTTTGGACCTTGTTGCTCCACGAGCTGGTGGATCGCCCATTCAGGGGGATCGGGCGTCAGGCAAACCTGCGCCTCCTGGCGGCGTCCGCGCGCATCGACGGAGACGGCGCGAGGTTCGTTCGCGGGCTCAGCGACGCCTGGTCGCCGCAACGGATCGTCGAGATGGTGTCGGCCGGCGACGGTGGACTGGCTGATCTGGCCCACAGCATTCGTGCCGGCCTCACGGCACGGTCGCCGCTTGCGGTCGGCATCGGCCGTATCCGCGGGCGGGTCGCTCGTCGCCTCGCTGCCATCGAGCCGCCCTTCCTCAGGCGGGGCCTGACCGTCGCGCTCCTGGGTCCGGACGGCGCCGGCAAGTCCTCGCTCGCGAAGACCGTCGGTGACGGAGCGCCGATGACCACCCGAGGAATCTATCTGGGCCTCTATGGCGGGCCTCGTGGAGGATCGCGGGGGGCTCAGCGGGGTCATGGGCGGGTCACCATTCGAGGTCTCGGCACGGCTACGCGGCTCGTGGCCATGTGGCGCGGATGGCTCATCGGGTGGTGGCACGCACGGCGCGGCCGGCTGGTCCTCTTCGATCGGCATCCCTATGACGCCCGGCTCGGAGGCCCGACACGGGGGCTTGCTCGCATGCGTCGCGGCATCCTGGCCCACGCCTTGCCGGCACCGGACCTCGTCATCGTCCTGGACGCACCCCCGGACCTCCTCTTCAGCCGCAAGCCGGAGCATCCGCTTGCGCAGATCGAGGAGCAACGCAGGAGGTACCTGGATCTGGCGGCTCGCACCAGGTCAGCGGTGGTCGTGGATGTTGGTGGCTCTTTGGAGGAGGTCACCGACAAGGTGAGGGAACTGGTGGGTGACGCTCTGGCCAGTCGTGCTCGAGGTCGGTGACCAAATGCACCACATGAGCGCGCTACCGTTTGGGAGTCGGCAGAGGTTGGCGGTCCGTTACGTGACCGCGTACGAATGGATACCGCGGCAAGGGGGTGGCCGCCATCGATGATGTGACCGCCAGCGTCGGCATGCCGACCCCTGCGTCCGGAACCGCCACGACCAAGCAGATCCGTGGATCGAGCCTCCTCCTTGGTGGCCGGCTCATCGCGCTCGTCGTCAATCTGCTCGTCCAGGTCCTCATCGTGCGGTCCCTGTCACAGACGCAATTCGGTGCCTTTGCCTACGCGCTATCGCTCGTGACCCTGTGCGAGACGATCGTCACGTTCGGACTGGATCGCGGCCTCGGCCGGTTCCTTGCCGTGTACGACGAGCGTCGGGATGACCGGCGGATCCTGGGCACGCTCGTCATGGTCCTTGCCACGGTCCTCGGACTTGGCCTCGCCCTGATCCTGGTCGTGGTGGGCTTCCGAGACGCCGTGCTCGGATCGGTCGTGACCAACACGGAGGCGGCCGCGCTCCTCGCGATCCTGATCGTTCTGGCTCCGATCCAGGCCTTGGACAACCTGCTCGGCGGTGCTCTGGCCGTGTTCGCGAACGCCCGGTCGATCTTCGTCCGCAAGTATGTCGTCGGACCAGGACTTCGATTGGCTGTCGTGCTGCTGCTCGTCGCGGGTGACTTCGGCGCCGCGTTCCTGGCCGTGGGCTATGTCGTGACCGGCCTGGTCGGCGTGCTGCTCTACGGTGCGCTGCTCCTGCGCGTCCTGCGGGCGCGTGGGATCCTGGCGGCGGTGCGGTGGCGGGATGCCCTGATCCCGGGACGGGAGATCCTGGTCTTTACCATCCCGCTCCTGACGACCGATCTCGTTTACATCGCGCTCCAGACCACGGACGCACTGATCCTCGGACACTTCTGGGGGGCGCAGGCAGTCGCGGAGTACCGCGTCATCCAGCCGCTCGTCCACCTCAACCTGATCGTCTACTCGAGTTTCACCATCCTGTTTCTCCCGGCAGCATCCCGGCTGTTCGCGCGTGGCGAACGCGATGGCGTCGCCCAGCTGTATTGGCGGACGGCGATCTGGATGGCGGTGGTCTCATTCCCCATCTTTGCGCTGACGACGTCGGTGGCCGAGCCCGTCACCGTGGCACTCTTCGAGGAGCGCTACGCGGGTTCGGCCGTGTACCTCGCCATCCTGTCGCTCGCTGCCTATCTGAACGTGGCGCTCGGGTTCAATGGTCTGACTCTTCGCGTGTACGGCCTCGTCCGCTACACCGTCGCGATCAACCTGATCGCCGCCGCAGCCAGCGTTGTCCTCAACCTCGCCCTGATCCCGGTGTGGGGGCCGTTGGGAGCCGCGGTCGCGACGGCCACAGCGTTGATCGGCTTCAATCTGCTCAAGCAGGCCGGTCTGCGTCGCGGAACGGGCATCAGCGTGTTCGATCGACGCTACGCGTGGGTCTATGGGGTCATCGCGCTTGCGACCATCGCGATGGGCGCGGTCCAGCTGGCGTTCCGACCGAGCCTGGTCCCGAGTCTGCTGCTGGCGGCGGTTGCGTCAGCGGTCGTCCTCGTGTCCACCCGTCGGGCGCTCGACGTGGCCGGCATGTTCCCTGAGGTCCTTCGCCTCCCGTTCGGCCGGCGGATATTCGGTGTCTGAGGCCGTGATCGAGCCAGCGCAGACGACGTCCGTCCTGTCGAGGACGCTGGCGACCGAATACGACGTCGGCGGCAACCGACGCGGTGCGCTCAGCGGGGCGGGCTGGCTGTATGGCCTCCCCCGGCTGGCATACCGATCGGTGCTGTGCGTGGGGGCCCCATCGTCTGCGACCATGATGACGCTCGTTCGATCGGCGGATCTCGTCGTGCTGGTCGTTCGATCCCCGCGCCGGCGGCGACAGCTGGAGACCCGCGCCCGGTCCGAGGGGTGGGTCGGCGTCCAGGTCGTCGCGGACATGCCCGAGACCGGCGCCGCACAGCAGTTCGACCTGATCGTCTCGTACGTGCGCCGAGGCGACCTCGTCATCCAGGTCGATGCGAGCTCCCCGGCGGCTTCGACCGCGGACGAGCCTTCCCTGACGCTGGCACTGACCCCACGACTCGGCGAGGTGCGCTCTGCCGTGCCCAGCCAGGATCGGGATATGCGGGACGCCATCGGGCGAATGGGCCTGGCGGGCACCATCGCCAGCCGGCCGCGCCTCGCGGCGATCGAACGACGCCTCCGGCGATCGATCAAGGTTTCCTGGCCCGGTCCCACGAGGACGGCGACGATCATCGGCCCATCGGTCCTGGCCGACGGTGGCGTGCCGGCGTACATCGCGCAAGCCGCCGCAGCCGCGGGTCGAAGCCTCGATGGTTGGGGTTGGGCCGTCGCGGCTCGTGGAGACTACGACTCCCAGAAGGTGCTGGTCCTGCTCAGACCCGGGGATGACCCGGCCCCGACCGGGGTGGTCAAGGTCACCCGGTCGACGGAGCACGCGAGCCGGCTCGAGAACGAGCATGCTGCGCTCGTTCGACTGGAGTCCCTGCCGGCGGCGGAGGGCCGCGTACCGCGACCGTGGTTCGCAGCTCGTCATGGCGGACGGTTCCTGCTCGGCGAATCGCTCCTGGACGGCATCCCCTTCGCGTCGCGCGCGACCTGGCGCGAGGACTGCTCACATCTGGATGACGCGTTGGAGTGGCTGACCGCGTATGGAGCCGCCACGAGGCGTGAGGTGCCGGCCGACGCCGTCGCTGAGGCGCTCCTGACGCTCGTTGATCGCTACGCCGCCATCTACCGATCGAGCGATGAAGAGATCAGCACCTTGCGTCAGACGTTCGAGCGCCTCGGCGGACTCGGACCTTCTCTCCCTGTCGTCAACCAGCACGGCGATCCGGGCATTTGGAATCTTCTGGTCGATCCCGCAGGCCGAACGATGTTCCTGGACTGGGAGGCGGCGGAAACCGATGGACTGCCCCTCTGGGACCTCCTCTACCTGTTTCGCAGTTACGCCGTGGCTGCCAGCCGCCGAGCGGGGGTCCGCGACCGCCTCGATGGCACCGCCCGCCACATGCTCGACCGTTCACCGCTCGCAGATCGTCTCGTGCGCGCCGTCGGCGCGTATCGGGTCTCCGTCGGGTTACCGGTCGAAGCGATCGAGCCACTCCTGTACGGCTGCTGGGTCCATCGTTCCCTCAAGGAATCCACGCGCCTGCAAGCCGGACGAGTCCAGGACGGGTATTCCGTCCGTCTCATCCGCATGATGCTCGAACGTCCGCGGGCATCCACGCTGGCGCGCCTCGTCGAGGGCGGGTCATGACTGTCCGGACCCGTATCGTCGATTTCGACTTGCATGGCCTCGCGACCGTCCGCGTCGAGAACGCGGCGGAGAGCGACATCCAGGTCGTTCGTCGTCAACTCGGCCCGCTTCCGACGATCGTCGACCGCGCGCCAGACATCACGATCCGCTTCGTGGACACGGCCGAGCCGCCATCCCAGCTCCGCTACATCGGTGCCAGGGATGCGGGCTGGACCGACGAGGCGTTCTACATCCTCAAGAGTCGCAACCAGCGGTGCGTCGTGCGGTTCCCGATCGAGCGCATCGGCGGCCCATGCGAGATCGTTTGCCAACGCGGGCTGGCCGAGATCCCGTTCCTCATCGCGACCGTCAATCTGACCGCCCTGGCCAACGGAGGACTGCCGCTCCACGCCGGTGCCTTCGCGCTCGACGGCCAGGGCGTCCTCGTGACCGGCTGGTCCAAGGGCGGCAGGTCCGAACTGCTCCTGGCGGCGACCACGAGCGGCGCCCGATACATCGGCGACGGTTGGGTCTACCTCAAGGCGGACGGATCGATGCACGGCATCCCGGAACCGATACGGCTCTGGGACTGGCACCTCGACCAGCTACCGACCGTCCGCGCCCGCCTGGGACGACTGGACCGCCTGAAGTTGACGACCCTCCCGGCCGCTGGCCGCGCAGAGGCACGGCTGCCCACGGCCGTGAGGCGGACTTCAGCGGGTCGATTCCTGCGCCGCGCTGTCCCGATCATCGACGCGCAGCGTCATGTCAAGCTCCCGCCGGAACGGCTCTTCGGCCCCCTCCCGCCGCTGACGGGCCGCGTGGACCACGTCCTGTTCGTCATCTCCGCCGCCGGCGACAGGATGAGCGTGGAACCGATCGATCCGGCCGAGGTCGCACAGCGGATGACGGCCTCGCTCGTCCATGAGCGGCTTGACCTGGCGGGACTGTATCTGCAAGCCCGCTTTGCCTTCCCCGGTCTGTCCAACCCATGGCTCGACGTAGCGGAAGATCGCCAGGCCGAGCGCTTGGCCAGCTTCCTGGCTGGACGACCGGCTCACGTGATCACCCATCCGTATCCAGTCGAGTTCGCTGCGTTCCTCGATGCCGCACGCAGTGTCCTCTGAGCTCGCGGTCGTGAGTCTCGCGGATGGGTCTGATGCACCGATCGACATGGTCGGGATGTCCCGTGATGAACGGCTCCGGCTCGCGCGGCGCATCGATTGGCGGTTCCTGCTCAGCGACCCGCGGCTCCGACGCGTCGGCCTCGGCGGGCGACCCGACGATGAGCTCGCCGCCGCCCTGGACCGGGCGATCCTCGATGAGCGTCGGCGAGAGGGGGGCGTCCATCGCAGCGGCGGCGATGCGGTCGACGGGGAGACGGTCGTCGTATCCGGGCGTTTCGACCCAGGCGTGGTGGCGGCCGCGTCGACCGTCGCAGGGCCGCACGACCGCCTGGTGGTGGAGATCGACCGGTCCTTCCTGCGCGGGCACGGTCCATCGATCCCGGCTGCCGCCGCGCGGATCGCCCGGACCCTCATCGACGATGGCTGGGCCACGCGGATCTGGTGGGCTTGGCCCCAACGGACCGGCGCAACTGCCTGGGTCGCCACCGACGACCGGGTCGCCATCCGAGCTCTGATGACAAGACGCTTCCCGTCCGGCCCGCTCCGGATCGCCGGTGGCATCGCCGCCAGTGGCGTTGGGCGGCGGATCCTTGAGACGCTGGCTCCTTCGCTCACGGTGATCGCGCAGCGGGCCGCAGACGGGGCCTCTCGTCCACGGCCGTTCTCCGGCCCGGAACGGGGGGCTGACCGAATGGGCTTGCTCCTGCTGACGCCCGGCTTTCGCGCGTCGGCCCACGTCGTTGCGCTCCACATCAACGGCGCGACGGGCCACGTCGCCGAGGTCGTCAAGGTGGCACGGCTGCCCGACGACCGAGGTCCAGCACGGGAAGGAGCGATCCTGGCTCGACTAGCTGCGTTGTCACCGACCAAGGGGCGCTGGCCGGCCCCGACGGGCACGACCGGTTTCGACGGTGGGTGGCCGTCGGTCGGCGAGACCTCGCTCATCGGCCGCCCGCTTTCCCCACCCATGGTCAGGGCCGATGCGCGAGGGGCCTCCGTTCACATCGAGAGGCTGCTCGAGGAGATGCCCATCGGCCCCGCGTCCAGCCGTGCCATGCCGGTCCGCGAGCGCCTGTCCAGTGCGGTCACGACCATCCGGGCCATCGCCGAAGGCCCTGGCGAGGAGCTGCGCTCGCTGGCCGACCGGGCTGCGGCGGTGCTCACGAGCCTCGACGCAGTCGAGTTGCCAGTCGTGTTCGAGCATGGCGACCCCGCCCACCCCAACCTCATCCTCCTCGAGGACGGGCGACTGGGTGCCGTTGATTGGGAACGGGGAGAGCCGGACGGCTTGCCGCTGCACGACCTCACGATCGCGCTGGCGTACGTCGCCGCGGCCGAGCACGGTGCGACCGAAGCACGAGCCCAGGCATCGGCATTCGCGAACGCCGTCCGGGACCCGCGCGGATGGGCCGCGCCAGCCCTGGCTGGCGCGGCCGACCGCTTGGACATCGACGGCCGGCTTGTGCCACCCCTCATGGTCGCCGCCTGGACGCGGTCCCTTGCGTGGCTGGTGACGGCCTTGGGACTGTCCGGCTCGGACCCAGCAGCGATCCGCTGGCTGATGACCAATCGGGCTGTCGCGATGTGGCAAACCTCGTTGGCGATGGCGGAGGCCAGCTGATGCGCATCCTGTACGTGACGGCCGAGCTGCCGTGGCCGCTGACGAGCGGCTACCTCCGTCACTATCACTTCATCCGCGCCTTGAGCGAGCATCACCGGATCACGCTCCTGTCGCTGATCGGACCCAACCACCGTGCGGAGGATGCCGCCGCCCTCGATCCGTACCTGGAGGACCTCGTCACCGAGCGGGCCACACGTGGCCCGCGATCGCTCCGGACGAAGGTCACGGACCGAGCACGGATGCTGATCGCTGGGGGCGACGAGGCGGCGGCGCGGCTCGGCGTCAGGGCATCGCACCTGGCGTCCGAGCGTCCATTCGACGTCCTGCTGCTGAGCGGCAGGCGCACGATTCCCGTGTTGTCCGCGCTACCGCCGATCCCGCTGGTCGCCGACCTCTGCGACG
The DNA here is from genome assembly GCA_029240655.1 of Chloroflexota bacterium. Lineage (GTDB taxonomy): Bacteria > Chloroflexota > Limnocylindria > Limnocylindrales > CSP1-4 > SPCO01. The sequence continues at coordinate 29,460 of JARDZW010000003.1, read as the reverse complement.
CGACATCGAGTCGGATCCTGGGACAGATGCGCGATGCCACGCTGCCCGCCCTGCCGTCGCTCCTGCTGGAGTACCTCGATGTGCGCCGGGTGGAACGCAAACTCATGCGCCGTGCGCACCACGCCTTGTTCGCATCAGCGCGCGACGTGGCGGGCGTCGTCGGTTCGCGCCGAGACGGAACGGGGTCAGAAGACGCAGGGGCCGATCGCTCGCTGGCCCCCGCATCGGTCGTCCCGAATGGCGTGGACCTGACCTTCTGGCGCCGGACCAACCGTCGGCTCGGTCGCGACGAGATCGTCTTCACGGGCGCGATGGACTACCCGCCAAACGCCGACGCGGCCGAGCAGCTGGTGGAGGCCGTCCTGCCCGAGGTGCAGCGGGCTGTCCCATCGGCCCGAGTGTCGATCGTGGGCCGCGACCCGACGGATCGTGTCCGCGCACTCGCCGGTCGTCACGGGGTCGAGGTGACGGGATACGTGGATGACATCCGACCGTACCTCGAGCGCGCGGCCGTGTTCGCTGCCCCGATCCGCCACGGCGCCGGCATCCAGAACAAGTTGCTCGAGGCGCTCGCCATGGAGCTGCCGGTCGTCTCGTCGCCGCTGGCCGCGGCGGGCCTGCGGACCCAGGAGGGCGATGAACCGCCGGTCGACGTGGCCACTCGCCAGCGCATGGCGGAGGCCATCATCGCCCGCCTGCGCCAGGCCGCCGATGGCACGCCGGCCGATCCGCGCCTGAGAGCCTATGTCGCGCAGCACTTCGACTGGGGTCGGAACGCCGCCCGCCTCGAAGCGATCCTCGAGGATGCCGCGCGTTCGACCGTCTCGGAGCCTCGGAGGTGACGACCGTCGCCCTGGTCGGGCCGGACGGCGCCGGCAAGACCACGGTCGCCCGGCGTCTCGAAGACGCACTGGGGATACCCGTCCGGTATCTGTACATGGGGGTCAGCGCCGACTCCAGTAACGCGATCCTCCCGACGACCCGCGTGGCCCGGAGATTGAAACGCGCTCTCGGCGCGCCGCCGGACACGGCCGGACCACCGTCGCATGCTGCGCGTCCCGGCCGGCCGAGATCGCCCATAAAGCGTCTCGCGGCGGACGCTCGAACCGGCCTGCGGCTTGCCAATCGGAGTGCCGAGGAGTGGTACCGCCAGCTGTTGGCCTGGAAGTGGCAGCGACGAGGCGTCGTCGTGATCTTCGACCGCCACTTCTTCATCGACTACCACGCGTACGACGTGTCCACCGAGCATGCCCGGTCGGTCAGCCAGCGGCTCCATGGGCTGCTGCTCGACAAGCTCTACCCGAAACCCCATCTCGTCGTATATCTGGACGCGCCCGCAGAGGTTCTGCTCGCGCGCAAGGGGGAGGGTTCGCTGGATGCGCTCGAGCGCCGCCGGGGCGAGTACCGCGCCATCGCGGCCCACGTACCACGGTTCGTCGAGGTCGATGCCACGCGACCGATCGACGAGGTCGTGGAAGCCGTTGCGGGACATATCCTGCGCGTCGCCAGACGCAGGAAATGATGCGACCAGCTCCTGACCGGCGCCGGCATGTCCTCGTGACGGACGCGTCCCGTGGCAGCGCGATCGCGTTCATTCGCTCTTTGGGCCGACGGGGCTGGCGGGTCACCGCCGCGGACACCGATCGACGCAGCGCGGGCTTCCGGTCACGGTGGACCAGCGACCGACTCGTCTATCCGGATCCGGTCGAGCGGGCGGAGGCAGCGGTGGAGACCCTCGAGCTCGCCGCGCGGCGCTCAGCGGTCGACCTTCTCATTCCCATCACGGATGAGATCGGGTTGCCGCTGGCCGCTGCCCGCGATCGGTTCGACGCATCCACCCGGCTCGCCCTGCCGCACCCGACGGCGCTGGCGGTCGCGCACGACAAGGGACAGACGCTCGACATGGCGGCGAGCCTCGGCGTGCCGATCCCCACGACCTGCGAGGTCGCGAACGCCGAGCAAGCGGCGGAGGTCGCGGAGGGACTCGGCTGGCCGGTCGTCGTGAAACCCCGGGTATCCCGTGAATTCCGTTCCGACGGGACGATCGACGCATTCAGCGTCGCGTACGCCGGCGACGAGCGTCGGCTCCGCTCGCTCGTGGCGGCACTCGAGGGTCGGACCGGGATCCTTTTGCAGCGCTGGCAGCCTGGGGAAGGCCACGGCATCGAGTTGCTCGCGCACGAAGGCCGACCGCTGGCCGCGTTCCAGCACCGCCGCCTGAGAGAGGTACCGGTGACCGGGGGGGCGAGCGCGCTCCGGGAGAGCGTCCCACTCGATCCCACGCTGTACGACTACGCGAGCCGACTGCTCCGCCATCTGGCCTGGACCGGGCTGGCGATGGTCGAATTCAGGTTGACCCCGACCGGGCCCGAGCTCATGGAGATCAACGGCCGCGTTTGGGGCTCACTGCCGCTCGCCGTGCGCGCCGGCATGGACTTCCCGGCGCGTCTCGCCGAGCTGCTGCTTGATGGACCCCCGCCTCCCGAGACGCCCGTGGCGTCCGATTACGCCATCGGCATCCGCGCCCGGAACCTTCGGCTCGACCTCAGTTGGATCGGCAGCGTGGCTCTGGGTCGACGACGGTATCCGGAGCTGCCATTCCCGCCGCGACGATCCGCCCTGGGCGCAGTGGGCAGCCTGATCGATCCCCGCATCGGGGACGATGTACTCGCCCGGGATGACCCGGCACCGGGGCTAGCCCAACTCGCCGGCATCGCGACCGGTATCGCTCGACGAGGTCGGCATGGCTGACCGGCTCCGGTCGATCGCGATTCGAGCGGGGTCGGCGGCCGTCCGTGGCCGGGTTGCCGACCGCATGATCGCGTCCCTCGAACGGCTCGCACCCTGGCGACGCGGCACGCTCGCGGTGCTGACCTATCACCGAGTCGACGTCCCGGATGCTCGACCGGACCTGCTGCCCTCGCTCATCAGCGCCTCACCGCGCGACTTCGCAGAACAGGTTGACGGCTTGCGTCGATTCGCTCATCCCGTGTCGCTCCAGGAGGTGCTGGATACCCTGCCCCACCCGCAGCGGTTGCCCCCTCGGGCGGTGCTCGTCACGTTCGATGATGCATACCGCGACTTCGCCCACCACGCGTGGCCCGTCCTTCGTGCGGCGGGGATCCCGGCCACCCTGTTCGTCCCGACGGCGTATCCCGAAGGCACCCGGCCCGGCTTCTGGTGGGACCGGCTGTGGGCGGCAGTCCGATCGACCTCGTCAGAGACCTTGCCCGACAGGCCCATCGGACCGCGGCCGCTGCGGACCCCGGAGGAACGAGCCGCCGCCCTTCGCTCGCTGCGGGCGTTCATCAAGTCACTGCCTCACGACGAGGCGATGCGCGGGGTTGAGCGCCTGATATCGGCCCTCGGGGGGTCGGGCCCGGACCTCGCGGACGCCGTGCTGGGATGGGACGAGCTGCGGCGCCTGTCGCTCGATGGCGTGACGTTGGCACCGCACACGCGGACCCACCCCCTGCTGGACCGGCTGCCACTCGATCAGGCCGTGGACGAGATCGTCGCTGCCCACCAGGACCTGGAGCGCGAGGTCGGTCCGACGCCGACGGTGCTCGCCTATCCGAGTGGCGCCCACAGCGGCGATGCCGTCGAGGCCGCCCGTCGCGCCGGTATGACGCTCGCGTTCACGACCGAGCGCGGCGGCAACGACCTGCGGCATGCCGATCCGCTGCGTCTGCGACGGATCAACGTGGGTATGCGGGCGCGGACGCCCCTGATCAGGGCTCAGCTGCTGTGGGCATCCACCATCGACGCGCGCGCACGGCGGTCCCTCCGATGATCGTCGTTCGGTCCGTCTCCTCCTTCTGGTGCGTCGGGGAACCGGCCGGACTATGCAGGTCGGGACGGCGCCCCTATCCTCTATCCCCCGGCCGGCCGGATGCGCGACGGGCCCGGACCGACTGCTGGAGTTGACCCTTGGAACTTTCTGGCTACCTTGCCACCGCTCGTCGTTGGTGGTGGACGTTGCTTGTGGCCACGTGGGTCGCCGGACTCGCGGGCTACCTCGTGGCGACACAGATCCCGCCAACCTATGAGGCTCGCGCACAGCTCCTGGTCGGGCCGTACGAAGGGGACCTGAACACCCTTCGTGCCTCGGGGCAGCTGGCACTGACGTACGCCGAGCTGGTCACGGTCCGGCCCCGCCTGGAGGAGGCCATCACCCGGCTCGGGCTGGAGGCCTCGTCCGCCGAGCTCGATGCGGCCACGCGCGTGATCGCCAACGACACGAACCGGACACTGAGCATCCGCGTGCAGGACGCGGATCCGGCTCGGGCGGCGCAGATCGCCAACACGCTCTCGGGGTTGCTGACCGAATTGGTCTCGCAGGGGACCGGTCGACCCGAGGGTGAGCTCCAGATCCTGGAATTCGCTGAGCCGCCGACGACGCCCATCGCACCGCAGGTGTCGCTGATCGCGATGCTGACCGCGCTGGCGGGGCTGCTCGGCGCGCTCGTGGTGGTGGTCCTCATCGAATACGTCGGAGCCACGGTGCGGGCGCGTGATGACGTCAGTCGCCTCGTACCTGTCCCATTCCTCGGCCAGGTGGAAGGAAGCCGGTCGTCGAACGCCCAACGAGGGCTTGTGGTCGAGCGGATGCCCGTTTCGCGCATGGCCTCCTCGTATCGGATCGTCGCGACCAAGATCGTGTTCGCCGACGGCAAGCATCCGGTCTCCAGCCTCCTGGTCGTCGGCGCTCAATCCGGGGACGGTGCGGGCGAGACCGCGGGCAACCTTGCGACCGCGCTCGCCACGAGTGGTCGGCGGACCGTGCTGGTCGACGGCGACGACGTGGACGGGGAGGCCTCGGCTCTGCTCGGCCTGCGCGATCGACCGGGTCTGGCCGAGGTCATCCAAGGTCAGGTCGCCCTGCCGGATGTCATCGTCGCGCACGGGCCGGAGTTGCATGTCGTGCCCGTGGGCCATGGGCGTCTCGATCGACTCGATGACGGCACGGTCCGGAGCATCCTCGACCTGCTGCTGGCCGATCACGACCTCGTCGTCGTGGCTGGTCCTCCCACGCTGGGCTCGGCGGAGGCGCTCGTGTACGCACGCGCCACCGATGCGTCGGTCGTGGTCGTGCGACGCGACCAGACCAAGCGCGATGCGCTTGCGCATGCGGTCGAAAGCCTGACGCTGGTCGGTGCGACCGTCCTTGGCGTCGTGCTCGACGCACGCTCGCGCGGACGCTTCCGCCAGGACGCCCAGGCGAGCCAACCCGATCCTCGTCATGCCGCGACCACGGTCGGTGTGGACGCCCCCTCGATGCAGGCGCAGCCTGCGACCACGATGCAGGCCCAGCCGATCCGGCCGGTTCGCCGCAGCCGGGCACGTACGCGGGCCAACCAGCGGCAGGACTGACCCCGCGATGCGTGTGCTGGTCACTGGCGGTGCGGGGTATATCGGCTCGCATACGGTCGGCCGTCTCGTCGCGGGCGGCCACACGGTGTCCGTGCTCGATTCGCTCGAACATGGACATCGCGCGGCAGTGGCGGAAGTGCCCCTCCATGTGGGGGACGTCCGCGACACCGCGCTCGTCGGGGAGATCCTGCGCGCGCAGCGGTCGGAGGCCGTGATCCACTTCGCCGCCAGCAAATCGGTCGCCGAGTCCGTCGCCGATCCCGGCCGTTACTTCGAGATGAACGTCACGGGCAGCCTGTCCCTACTCCGAGCGATGGCCGAGACCGGCGTCCGCCGACTGGTGCTGTCAAGCACGTGCGCCGTGTACGGCACGCCCGACGACCTGCCGGTCGCTGAGTCGAGCCCGATCCGCCCGGAGAATCCCTACGGCGAAAGCAAGTACCTGATGGAGCGCATGGCCGGCTGGTTCGAGGGCGCGCACGGCGTCCGCACAGCGGCGCTGCGGTACTTCAACGCGGCCGGTGCCGCCCTCGACGGCTCGAACGGGGAGGACTGGCGGAACGCGGAGAATCTCGTTCCGGCCGTCATGAAGGTCGCGGCTGGTCGCACGCCGGTCGTCGACGTGTTCGGTACCGACTATCCCACGCCTGACGGCACGGCCATCCGCGACTACGTCCATGTCCTGGATCTGGCGGACGCTCACGTGCTGGCACTCGAGTACCTGATGGGTGGGGGGCGGGGAGCAACACTGAACCTCGGGACGGGTCAGGGCGCGTCGGTGCTCGATGTCGTGGCCGCCGCACGGGCCGCGACCGGTCGACCGATCGAGACCCGCGAGCGGCCGCGCCGCCCGGGTGACCCGAGCGCCATCTGGGCGGACGGACGGCTGGCTCGGGACATCCTGGGCTGGGAACCTCGCCACGACCTCGCCGAGATCGTCGCAAGCGCCTGGCGCTGGCACACCAGCCATCCCGATGGGTTCGGCTCGTCGGCGATCGAGCGGCGGTCGCCCGGGGCGACGCCGTCGGGCGTGCTGCGTTGAGCGGTCCGCTGTCGATCGCCTCGGCGGGCGATCCGACCCGGCGACGGGCGCCGATCGCCTACGTCGTGTCGCGGTTTCCGAAGTTGACGGAGACGTTCATCCTCTTCGAGCTGCTGGCCGTCGAGAGGCTGGCGCAGCGCGTTGAACTATTCCCGTTGCTGCGGCATCGCGAGTCAGTGAGCCATCCCGAGGCGCTCGATCTCGTCGAGCGAGCACGATACGAGCCGTTCCTCTCGCGAGCGATCATCGCCAGCCAGCTCCGCGCCCTGCGTCGACGGCCGCGGGCGTACCTTGGCGCGCTGGCGGCCCTGATGCGCGGCACGCTGGGGAGTGCGAACTACTTCTTCGGTGGTTTGGCGATCTTCCCCAAGGTCGTCCATATGGCGCACGAGATGGAATCGCTCGGCGTGCGGCACGTCCATTGCCATTTCTCGAATCATCCTGCCGCCGCGGGTTTCATCATCCACCGCCTGACTGGCATCCCGTTCAGTTTCGTCGCCCATGGTTCGGACCTCCATGTGGATCGCCACATGCTGGACCGCAAGGTCCGCGAGGCCGCGTTCGTCATCGCCATCTCGAGGGACAACCTCGAAGAGATCGTGGGGGAGTGCGGTGAATGGGCGCGCGAGCGCGTACACGTCGTCCATTGCGGAGTCGACACGGCGCTCCTTCGACCCGTCCCGGAGCGCGATGCCACGCCGCGACCGTTCACGATCCTGGGCATCGGGACCCTCCATGAGGTGAAGGGCCAGTCCGTTCTCATCGACGCATGTCGCCTGCTCGTGGACGCGGGGCTGGACCTCCGCTGCCGGTTCATCGGGGAAGGCGAGGATGAGGCGCGGCTCCGGGCCCAGATCGATGACGCCGGTCTCGGTGGCGTCGTGACACTCGATGGCCGACGGACCCGGTCCGAAGTAGTCGCTGCGCTCGGGGAAGCCGATCTTCTCGTTGCCCCGAGCGTCGTCGCCCGGAACGGCAAGCGCGAGGGCATCCCGGTGGTCCTCATGGAGGCCATGAGCTGTGGGCTTCCGGTGGTGGCCAGCCGGCTGTCCGGCATCCCAGAGCTCGTGGAGGACGGGGTCTCGGGCCTGCTCGTCGACCCCGGAGACGTCACCGCACTCGCGGCGGCGATCCGCCGCCTGGTGGACGATCCGCACCTTCGCGTTCGCATGGGCGCCGCCGCCCGTCAACGCATCCTGTCGGACTTCGACGTCGACGTGAATGCCCGGGCGATCTTGGACCGTATCGACGCGCTCCCGGGCGTCGTGACCGATCCCGATCGACGTTCGTACGACCCCCGGTCGAACGATGTCGCGACACCATCGGTCTCGGTCGAGCGACCATGATCAGGACCTCGATCTTCTGGCTCGCGACGGCCATCCTCGGGATCACGTACGCGGGCATGCCGGTGCTGACCGTGCTCCGCGCCCGCCTCCGGCCGCGCCCGTTTGCCCGTGCGGACATCACGCCGTCGGTAAGCGTCATCATCGCGGCGTACAACGAGGCGGACGTGATCGGCGATCGCATCGAGAATCTTCTCGCGCTCGATTACCCCGCGGATCGACGTGAGTTCGTCATCGTCTCTGACGGGTCGACAGACGGTACTGACGAGATCGTCGCGGCCTATCGCAGCCAGGACGTTCGTCTGGTCGCTCCGGGCCGGGTCGGCAAGGGTGCAGCCCTGGAAGCCGCGGTTCAGGCGGCGAATGGCGAGATCCTCGTCTTCTCCGATGCGAACAGCCGATACGCTCCCGATGCGATCAGAGCGCTCGTCCGGCCATTCGCCGACTCGACCGTCGGCGGCGTGGCGGGCAACCAGGTCTACCTCCCGGAAGGGGAGGCGGACGCCACCGCCGTCGGAGAGCGCGGATACTGGGACTTCGACCGGCTCCTCAAGCGGTCGCAGTCGGCCGCCGGAAACGTGACGAGCGCGACGGGCGCGATCTACGCGATACGACGACACCACTTCGACACGATCCCTGACGGGGTGAGCGACGACATGCTGAACACGATGCGGGTGATCGGTGGGGACCAGCGCCTGGTCTTCGCCGAGGATGCGCTGGCCTTTGAGCCGGTCGCCCCTTCGGGCGCGCTGGAATTCCGGCGCAAGGTCCGGATCATGACCCGGTCCTTCCGATGCCTCATCCTGATGCGTCGGCTGTTCGACCCACGACGCACCGGCTGGTACGCGGTCCAGCTCCTGTGGCACAAGGTCATGCTACGGACCGCCGTTGTGCCCATGGCCGCGCTGGCCGTCGTGAGCCCGCTCGCGTGGCGCCTGGGGCGCATCTACCGCATCGCCACGGTCGGACAGGCCATTTGTTACGGGCTCGCGGGCGCCGGGATCCTCCTCGCCGGGCACCCCGTCGGACGCAAGGCACCGCTGGCGATCCCAGCCTACTTCGTCATGGTCAACGTCGCCGCCGTGCGGGCGATGGTCAACCTGGCACGCGGGGAGCGGATCGATCGCTGGGAGCCACGCCGGACGCTCGAACCCGCGGCGAATGATCGGTTCCAGCCCACGGGAGTGGTTGACGGGGAGCGCGATGACGCGCCAGACGAGGCCATCGCATGACCGCCATCACGAGCCGGCTGCGCACGTCGCCCGGCGCGCCGTTCGTCCTCGGCCCGCTCGCCGCAAGCCTCCTCGTATGCGCGGCGGCGGTGGCCATCGGGTTCGTCAGTGCCGAACGCGTCCTTCAGACCGTCGGAATCCTGCTCGCGATCGTCGCCGTCGTCGGCGTCGCCCTTCGGCCGGACCGCGCGACGCTGATCGTCGTGGCGATCCTGTACAGCAACGCAGCCGCGATCGCGGTCCAACGGTACGACGTCCCCTATTTCGCCGGTGCCGCCTTCCCGGCCCTGTTGATCGTGCCGTTCGCCTACCACGTCATCGTCCGCCGCCAGCCGATCGTCATCGCGGCAGGCCTGCCGTTCATGCTTGGCTACTTCGTCGTCGTGATCCTGGGAACGGTCATCGGGATGGCCGCCGACCCCGACCTTGCCCTGGACATGCTGGTCACATTCGTCGTGGAAGGCCTGCTGGTCTATGTCGCGGTGACCAACTCCATCCGGTCCCTCGCGGATCTGCGGATGGTCGTCTGGGTCCTGCTCGCGGTTGGCTTCCTCCTCGGGGCACTCTCGATCCATCAGCAGGTGACCGGATCCTTCGATTTCGACTACGGCGGTTTCGCGCAGGTCAGCGACGCGACGATCGAGACCGGGACGTTCGACGAGGACGGGCAACCCCGGTTGGCTGGCCCGATCGGGGAGAAGAACCGCTACGCGCAGATCATGGTCGTGCTCCTCCCGCTCGGCCTGTTTCGCATCTGGGGAGAGCGTCGCCCGATCCTTCGATGGATCGCGGCCGTGGCCACCCTCGTCACCGCTTTCGGCGCGGTGCTCACGTATTCCCGAGGCGCGGCGCTGGGTCTCGCGGTCGCGATCGCGCTGATGACGGTGTTCCGCTATATCAAGCCCACGCAGCTGATCGCTGTGGCGCTGGGGGTCGCCGTCTTGTTCACCCTGCAACCGTCGTACCTCGAGCGGCTGACGACGCTGGAGGCGATCGGCGGTGCGACTGGCACGCGCGGCGCGAGTCAGGCCGAAGACAGCTCGATCCGCAAGCGCGCGAACGAGACGATCGCAGCCCTGCTCGTCTTCGCGGACAACCCCGTATTCGGCGTCGGCCGTGGCCTCTTCCCGGTGCATTACGGCCGGTACGCGGACGAGGTCGGCATCGCGAGTGAGAACGAGGCTCGGCAGGCGCACAATCTGTTCGCGGGGATGGCGGCGGAGACGGGGCTGCTCGGCTTCCTGGCGTTCAGCGGCGTGTTCGGCGCGACGCTGATCGGCCTCGAGCGAGCTCGCCGGCGATGGCGGGATCGAGCGCCGGAGTATGCCCAGATGGCGACGGCGTTCATCGTGGCACTCCTCACCTACCTGACCACGGGGATGTTTCTCCACCTCGCCTATGAGCGCTACATGTGGATCATCCTGGCCCTCGCCGGCTCCGCGGCCTACCTCGGCGTGCGGGGTCCGCTGACCGGCGCCGAATCGTCCGCTCTCAGCGAGAGTCGCGAGCCACCCGTCCAGGACCGAGGATCGCGGGTCGCGAACGCTCCTGCGCGCGTCAGGGCGGGCTGACCGACCACACGTCGTCTACGGGGCCCGTGGCCACTCGACCACCGAACAGAAGCATTCGCTCGCCACCCGGATCGTCGACCAGGGAGGCACCCGCTCGCGGGTCTGGTGCCTCGGACGCTGGCGCGAATCGCTCCGTCGTGCCGTCGGACAGGTCGTGGCCGAGCAGGTCACCCAACAACGCGTCGCCCTGCCCGACACCGCCGAACAGATATGCCGCGGAACTCGAAACGCCGACCGCCACGTCGGAGCGGCCCGGGACTGGGAAGGTCGGGCCGGCCTCCCACCTCACCGCCGACCCCGATCCAAGCGACCACGCGTCGTCGTGCGCTGCCTCGGTCGATGATCGCCCGCCGTAGATCATGAGCCCGTCGGCACCGGCCCACCAGCATGCGGAGCCTGCCCGTGCCGCGGGTTCCGGCATGCCGGGATCCACATCCGACCAGGTGGAGTCAGCGGCGTCGAAGATCCACACGTCGTCGAGATAGGCGCCGCCGCCGTCCTCGCCGTGACTCACCCACAACCGCCCGTCGATACCGATCACGCCGCAGGCGTCGGCTCGCGCAAGTGGACCGACGTCGCCCGGCGCCAGGAGCCGCCATCCGTTCGCCTCCGGGTCATATGCCCAGAGCTCGGACGACATCCCGGCGGCCGTGCGTCCACCGAACGCCACGAGTCCGATGCCGTCGACCCACGCGGCCACATGCCCAGCGCGAGCTGCGGGGGATGGCCCGACGGGAGCCAGCTGAGCCCAGGCGTCCGCAGTCATATCGAACGTCCACAGATCGCCCAGGAACCCGTCATCACCGCGACCCGCGAACAGGTACGCGACCGCGCCCGAGGGATCGACCGTCCAGGTGTGACCCTCTCGAGCTGGCGGTCGGTCAGAGGCGAGCTCGAGTCTGGTCCAGCGCGCCGTGCGTTGGGCGATCTCCGTGGACGCGCTCGGGCCGGGCGAAGGGATGCCAGCAGACGCGCTGGCGATCGGCTGAGCGGGGCTCGGAGCCGAGGGGACGGTCGGTTGCCGACTCGGGCTGTCGGACCCGCACGCGCACAGAACCATCGCCACTGTCGCGATCAGGGCGACGTACCGGAACGAACGAAGCATCGAGGCATCCTACCCGCGCAAGGCTTGACCGGCTCCCAGCTGCCGGGAGGTCGCCGAATGGGGCGACTTGCCTCGGGTTGATAAAGTTGCGCAAGCGGCGATCGCCTTACCGGCCTGACCGGTCCGCACGCTCGCTGTTCGAGGGCTTCCGGGGAAGGTCCCCGACCGTGCTCACCGCGGCCGCCCAAGCCCACCGTCACCCGGCAGAGTCCCCCGGCCGGTCAACCATCGTTCGCCGAACGTCAATGCTCGGCGTCCAGGTAGGAAGGAGCATCATGCGAGAGGTCCACATCGGCGTCCAGTGGGCGCCTGGCCGACCAACCTTCGCCCCCCGGGCCGTCGCAGCAGCCTTGATAGGCGCCCTCATCCTCGCCGTCACCGCCTGGTCAGCCCCGACGCCGACGGATGCCGCGACCAACTACCTCCTCATGCCGCGCTCGGAGCTGCTGGCCCGACCCACGAGCGGCAACGCCTGGTCCAACCTGAAAGCCGTCGCAGGTGCATCCCTCGGCACCCCCAACCTGTGTGATCAGAACGAGGATCATCACCTGCGGACCTTGGCGGCCGCCCTCGTATTCGCGCGTACGGGAAGCTCGTCCTACGGCACGAAGGCCCGGGCAGGCGTGATGGCCGCCATCAAGACCCAGACAGTTGGTTGCTCGAACGCCGTCCTGGCCCTGGGACGCCAGCTCATGGCCTATGTCCTGGCGGCCGATTTCGCCGATCTCTCTGGTGCGAACGACTCCACGTTCCGCTCGTGGTTATCGGCGATCCGAACGCGCAACGTCGGCGGCCACGCCACGTGGTACACGCTGAGCCGGACGCACGCGGTCTCGGCGAACAACTGGGGCGCCTATGCCGGGGCCTCGCGGATCGCGGCGAGTCGGTATCTCGGCGACAAGACCGACCTGGCTCGGGCGGCCCTCGTGACCCGGGGGTTCCTCGGGGACCGAGCCGCCTACAAGGGCTTCACCATGCAGCTCGGCAGCGCGGATCTTTCGTGGAGCTGCGTGTCAGCCGCCACGTTCACGCCCGAGAACAAGGCATGTACCAAGAGCGGCATCAACGTCGATGGAGCGTTCGTGACCGACATCAGCCGTGGGGGCTCGCTTCGCTGGCCGCCAGGCGACGACGGCGTCAGCTACCAGCTCGAGACCATCCAGGGCATGGGTCTCCAGGTGGAGCTGCTGTATCGGGCGGGTTACACAGCGGCCTGGGACTGGTCGACCAAAGCGATGAAACGAGCAGCCAGCGTCGTGACCCGCTCGAAGGCATCTGGTGGCAAAGGCTGGAATGAGACCAACGCCGCCCGTCAGATGCCGTGGCTGCTCAACAAGCGGTACGGCACGAAGATCCCGACCGTCGAGTCGAACATGGGCCGAGCGATCGGATTCACCGATTGGCTGTGGGGGGCCGGCGGAGGCTCGACCCCGACACCGGCGCCGGGCAGCCTGCCGGTCGTCACGACTCCCAGCGTCCGACTGTCCACGACATCCGGGGTGCCGACCTCCGGCGTTCCGGCCGTCGTCCTCTGGGGCCTTGCGAGCAGCTCCGACCCGCTCTGGAAGTACCAGCTGCAGGTCAAGGTCGATGACGGAGGTTTCTCGTCCAGAACGCTCAGCTCGGCCAAGGCCAGGCTTTACCGGACGACCCTGAGTTCCGGCCATGCGTATACCTTCCGCGTCCGCGCCGTGGACACGGCGGGTCGGTACGGCGCCTGGAAGAGCGTTGGGCCCAAGAAGGGCATCACCGTGTCCGATGCCTCGTCGACCGTCCAATGGGCCGGGTCATGGTCCATTGCCAGTCACACGAGCTACCTCGGTGGAAAAGCCCATTGGACCAAGGCGAATGGCGCGACGTCCAGGCTCACCTTCAGCGGTTCCGGCGTCGCCTGGGTCGGTCCAGTCGGCCCGACGCGCGGCAAGGCCAACGTCTACATCGACGGCAAGTACGTCAAGACGGTGGACCTGAAGGCCTCGACGTTCAAGGCCAGGCGCATCGTCTTCGCCACGGCCGTGCCGCAAGGTACGCATACGATCGTCGTCAGAGGCCTCGGGACATCCGGGCGTCCGACGGTCTCCATCGATGCGTACTACGTCGTGCGACCGGGCTGAGCGCGCCCTGCGTGATGTGCCGTCCGCCTCCAACGGACGGTGCATCACGCTTGGCCGCACCGGTGACTCAGCCGGGTCAGCCGTCATCCGCTGCGGGGACGTCGCTTCCGTGGCCGTCCCCCGCCAGCCGTTCGTCGTATCGGCGATCGCGCCAGGCGAGTGCGGCCTTGAGACCGTCCCGGCGGACGATCGAATCCCATTCGCGCTGCTCGGGCGTGTCGGCAGCGTTGATGATGGCGCCCAGGTCGAGGCCCGCCTCGACCGCAAGGCGGAACCCCGCGACGTCCATGGCTCGATTGAGCATCCGCTTGGTCGGGCCCATGACCTCCGGGGGCGTCCGCGCAAGGCGGTCGGCCAGGCGATCGACCTCCGCGGCCAGCGCGTTCGCGGGCACGACGCGGTTGATCAGCCCGATCCGCTCGGCTTCCGCGGCGTCGATCAGGTCGCCGGTCAGCAACAGCTCCCGGGTCCGCTTCTGGCCGATCAGGAAGGGCATGAGCAGCGTCACCGGGGCGGATCCGTAGCGGATCTCCGGCTCGCCGAGCTTCGTGCCCTCGGCAGCGACGATGAGGTCGCAGGCCATCGCGAGCTCCAGGCCACCGGCCAGCGCATAGCCGTGCACCTGCGCGATCACGGGCTTGGGGGAGTCGAGGAACCGGAGCGTGGCGGCGACGTCGGCCGCCAGTAGCTCCCGCCATGCGACGGGCCCGCCGATCGCACCCTCGGCCTCCTCGGTCAGGTCGTAGCCGGACGAGAAGGCCCGTCCCGCGCCCTCCAGGACGATGACCCGGACGGCGTCGTCGGTTTCCGCCTCGTCGAGGGCCGCCACGAGCGCGGCCACGAGCTCGCCATTGAGGGCATTGAGCTTCGCCGGGCGGTTCAGCGTGAGTCGGACGCCCCACGGCGTACGCTCGGTCAGGACCACCGCCTCGTCAGGCATCGCCCCCGACCTCCGACCCCGCGAGCCCCAGCGGCCGCCCCAGGACGACCAGAGCGTCGACCGCCAGGGCGCCACGCGCCGACGCGATGACCGGGTTCAGGTCGACCTCCAGGACATCCGGCCGATCGTCGCCGAGCCGGGAGAGCGCGACGACGAGGTCGGCCACGGCACCGCGATCGATCGGCGAGCTGCCGCGCAGGCCGTCCAGGAGACGGGCGCCGCGCAGCTCCGTGAGCATCGCGAGCACGGTCTCGCGATCGACCGGGGCCAGACGGATCGCCACGTCGTCGAGCAGTTCCGCAAGGACGCCACCGAGCCCGACGACGACCGCAGGCCCGAACGATGCGTCGCGGCGGAGCCCGACGATGAGCTCGACGCCGGCCTCGGCCATCGGCTCGACGAGGAGCCCACGGACGGCCAGGCCCTGGGCGCGGGCGGTGGCGAGGAGATCATCGACGGCGGCCCTGACCGGCGCATCACCGGCGAGCCCGAGCCGGACGAGGCCGAGGTCGCTCTTGTGCGCCAATCCGATGGCGTCGACCTTGAGCGCCACGGGCCGCCCGTCGAACGATCGGGCCGCCTCGACCGCGGCGGCGGCGTCCGGCACGGATGTGGCCTCGGTCACCGGCAGGCCGGCCTCGCGCAGCAGCGCCAGGCTATCGAACTCGGAGAGGGCGCGGGGTGGGGCGCTCGACCCGACCGCGACGCCCGACCCGACCGCGGCCGACGACCCGTCCGGATCGAGCCCGTACGCCGTGCGATCCGCGGCGAGCGCCGGCCACCCCGGCCGCCATGGGCCTCGGTCGAGCCGACGGGTCCGCGCTGCCTCCCAGCGCGCGAGCGACGCGATCGCGGTGAACGCCTCGACCGCGCCGCGCAGCAGCGGGGCGCCATCGCCCAGCTCATCGAGCACGGCCTTCGTCTCCGGTGGCGGCTCCCCGGACGTCAACGACACGTACACCGGCAGGATGTGCGGTCGGTCACGGGTGGCGGCCAGGAGCTGCAGGCTCACGTCGTTCGCGGTGGCGACCTCTGCGGGCATCGACTTGTACGGGAAGTCGTGCACCAGTACAAGGACGTCGTAGGCGCCGGACGCCGCCATCGACTCGAAGGCGGCGCCGTAGGCGATCGGCGGGTCGGCCGCACCCCACGGGTCCATCGGGTTCCCGACATAGCCCATCGTCGGGAGGTGCTCGAGGATCCGCGCCCGAGCGCTCTCTGGCAATGGCGGCAGATCGATCCCGGTCCGCGGCGCGAGATCGGCCACGAGCGACGCCTCACCGGTGCTCACGGTGACGACCCCCGTCCGCCCACGGCCGACCGATCGGCGCGTTCGGCGGAGTCCTTCCACGAGCTCGGCGGTCTCGAGCAGCTCGTCGAGGTCGGTGCAGCGGATCACGCCCGCGGCGTCGAGGGCCGCATCGGTCACGCGCGTCTCGCCGGCCAGGGAGCCCGAATGCGCAACGGATGATGCCTGCGCCTGGTCGCTCCGGCCCACCTTGACCACCAAGATCGGCTTGCCCAGCTCGAGCGCCCGGTCAGCGAGGGCGAGAAAGCGCTCTGGCCGCTTGAAGCCTTCGAGGAAGAGGATCACGGACGTCGTCTCCGGGTCGTCCAGGCAATACGCCAGGTAGTCGCAGACATCGAGAACGACCTCGGTCCCGCAGCTGATGATCCTCGTGAACCCGACCCGTGATCCCGAATGGATGAAGGCGTCGGTGACCGACCCCGACTGGGCGATGCCGGCCACGCCGCCGCGCGGGAGGTACGGCGAGACGTCGCCGATGTACGCCGAGGAGTTGACGGTCAGATCCATCACCCCCATGCAGTTGGGGCCGACCAGGGCAAGCCCGTATTCCCGGGCGATGGCCGCGACCTCTTGCTGCATCGCCGCGGCTGCTTCCCCACCCTCGACCACGCCGCCGCCAGGGATGATCACGGCCGGGATGCCGGCCGCGGCGGCGTCCCGCGTCACCATCGCGGCGCGCAACGGGTTCAGCGCCACGAGGGCGATGTCCGGGCGTTCGGGAAGTGCGTCGAGCGTCGGGTAGCAGGGTTGCCCGTGGAGCTCTGCATAGCGCGGGTTGACGAAGTGGCAGCGCGTGGCGCTGCTGGTCGCACGGAGGTTGTCGCGGACGGTCTCGGCGATCCAGCTGCGCGGCGATGCGCCGACAACCGCGATCGAGCGCGGGGCGAACAAGGGCCGCAGGTCGATCGTGCCGGCGGCAGCGGTCACGTCGGTCACGTCGGGCGCCTCACCCGACCACGCGGTCCACGCCGCGCTTCTCCAGCGCACGCGCGATGATCAGGCGCTGGATCTCCGACGTCCCTTCCCAGATCCGGTCCACGCGGAGCTCGCGGAAGAACCGCTCGGCCGGGTATTCACGCATGTACCCCCGACCACCGAACACCTGGACGACCCGATCGGCGCAGCGAAAGGCCGCCTCCGAGGCAAACAGCTTGGCGATGGATGCCTTGGCATGGACCACCTTCGGGTCTGCGCCGGTGTCGGCCAGCCAGGCGGCCTCGCGGGTGAGCAGCCGCGCCGCAGCCGCGTCGGCGGCCGAATCGGCCAGCGGGAACGACACGCCCTGGAAGTCGAGCAGTCGCTGGCCGAACTGGACCCGCTCGCCGGCCCACTCGACCGCCAGGGTCAGCAGCCGCTCCATCGCCCCGGTGCAGCGCGCCCCGATGTGGATGCGCTCCTCGACGAACCACTCGTTGGTGAGCTCGTCGGCCTGCCCCACGTCGCCCAGGACCGCAGACTCGGGCACGCGGACATCCGACAGCACGAACTGGGGATGCCGGTCCGCGAAGGTGTGCATGTAGTCGGGGTCGTGAGCCATCGTCACGCCGGGCGTTTCGTAGTCCACGAGGAACAACGTCGGCAGGCGCTTCGACCCGTCCACGACCAGGCAGTGAAAGATCATGAAATCGGTCTCGTCCGGAGGTCCCGTCACGAACCACTTCTCGCCATTGAGCACATAGTCCCCGGTCGCGGCGTCGCGGACCGCCGTGGCGGCCAGGGCGCGGGCATCGGACCCGGCCCCGGGCTCGGTGACGGCGTAGCTCCCGAAGCGTTCGCCGGTCAGGCTCGGGTCGAGATAGCGTGCCCGCTGCTCCGGGGAGCAATGGATGAGGGCGTTGTACGCACCCGGGATGAACGACCAGAGCCCGCCGGTCGACTGGCCGAGCTGTTCATGCACGAGCACCTGCTCGAGCATGGTCCAGCCCTGTCCGCCGACGTCGCGCGGAAACGACCCGCCGACCAGTCCGGCGGCGACCGACGCCTCGCGGATCCGCGCCTTCGCCGCTGCCGGTAACCGCCCGCCGGACCGTTCGAACTCGGCTTCGAGCGGCTGGAGGACCTTGCGGGTGAACGCGCGCGCTCGACCCTGGAGCTCGAGCTGGACGTCGCCGAGTGTCAGGTCCACCGCGCAAGCATGGCGCACGGCGGGGCCGGGACATGACCGCAGTCGCGGGCCGCGGGACGAACGCTCGCGGCGAGGGGATCGCGCGGGCGCCGGCTGGCGCCCAAGGTGCGGCGGACGGCGACGAGGCGCGGCACGACCCTCACCGGTCGGCGAGGGCGAGCCTGCCGGCCAGCACGGCGAACGTGCCGGCAAAGGTCCGGCGCATCCAGGTCAGCACCCGAGGTCGCGAGATCACGTGGCTCCGGATCGACGCTGCGAAGATCCCGTAGGCGACGAAGACGGCGAACGTGACGAGCATGAATACGGCGCTCAGTTCGAGCATGCGCAGGGACGCCGCGGGCTCCGTGGCGCTCACGAACTGCGGCAGGAAGGCGAAAAAGAAGATCGTCAGCTTCGGATTGAGGATGTTGATCAGGATGCCCGAGGTGATGACCTTCATCGGGGCGATCGGGGCCGCCTCCTCGACACTGAGCGCGTCCTTGTCCCGGAGCGTCCTCCACGCCAGGAACAGCAGATAGGCGACACCAAGGTACTTCAGGACCTCGAACGCGAGGGCACTCGTGTGCAGGAGCGCGGCGAGTCCCGTGATCGCCGCGACCATGTGCGGAAGGATGCCAAGCGTGCAGCCGATCGCGGCGATGACGCTGGCCCGGGCGCCGCGCGAGAGACCGGCCGCCAGCGTGTAGAGCACGCCCGTGCCGGGCGTCGCGACGACGATGAACGTCGTCAGCAAGAACTCGGTGCTCACCGCGAGGCTCGCGGCATGTCCGCACCCGCGGCAGTCGCGCCGGTCATCCGGGCTGGGCCAGCACCATGATCCGGATCTCCGTCATGTCCTCGATCGCCCAGCGCAGGCCCTCGCGCCCCAGTCCAGAATCCTTGACCCCGCCGTACGGCATGTGGTCAGTCCGGTACGTCGGGACGTCGTTGATGATGACGCCGCCGACCTCGAGCTCGTTGAACGATCGCCAGGCGCCCGCGAGGTCGTTGGTGAAGACCCCGGTCTGGAGCCCGAACATCGAGTCGTTGACCCGGGCGATCGCGTCGTCGAGGTCGCGGAACCGGAACGCAACGACGAGCGGCGCGAAGGCCTCGTTCGAGCAGACCTGCGCCGCCACCGGAACATCGGTCAGCACCGTCGGCGGGAAGAAGGTGCCGTCGGCCTTGCCGCCGGCGAGGACCTGCCCACCCATCGCGACCGCCTCGTCGACCCAGCGTTGTGTGCGCGACGCCTGGTTCTCGTCGACCATGGGGCCGACATCCGTCGTCGGATCGAGCGGATCGCCGAGCTTGAGGTCGCCGACACCGGCCAGGAACTTCTCCATGAAGGTGTCCCAGACCGCCTCGTGGACGAACATCCGCTGGACGCTGATACAGACCTGGCCGGCATACGCGAACGCACCAACGAGGATGCGCTTGACCGCCCAGTCGAGGTCGGCCGTCGAATCGACGATGACGCCGGCATTGCCGCCGAGCTCGAGCACGACCTTCTTTTTCCCGGCCCGCTCCTTCATCCGCCAGCCGACCGACGGGCTGCCCGTGAAGGTCAGTAGCTTGAACCGGTCGTCGGCGACCATCCGGTCGCCGAGCTCGCGCGTCATCGGCAGGATGCTCACGGACCCGGCGGGCGGGCCGGCGGCCTCGATGATCTCCGCGACGGTCAGCATCGTGAGCGGGTCCTTCGAGGGCGGTTTCAGGACGATGGGGTTGCCACTGGCGATGGCCGGCGACAGCTTGTGAGCGGCGAGGTTGAGCGGGAAGTTGAACGGGCTGATCGCCGCGATCGGGCCGATCGGGAACCGGCGCGTGATGCCGACGCGGTCCCTGGACGACGGCATGAGATCAAGAGGAATCAGCTCCCCGGTCATCCGCTCGGCCTCTTCGGCGCCGAGCCGGAACGTGATGACGGCACGATCGACTTCCACGAGCGCGTCACGGATCGGTTTGCCGGCCTCGAGCGAGATCAGCCGTCCGAGCTCCTCGCGTCGGGCATGGATACCCGAGCTGATGTCGCGCAGGATCCGGCCCCGCTCGTAGGCCGGCAGATGGCGGGTGACCTCGAAGGCAGCGACGGCCGCCTCGACCGCCTCCTCGTATTGCTCGGGTGTCGCGTTGTACGTGGCGCCTGCAGGCTCCGCGGCAATGGCCGGGTTGGCCACCTCGAGCACGTCCGGCGATTCGACCCAGCGGCCGGCGAGGAAGATGGGATGCGGATGGGTGCCGACGACAGTCATGCGAGACGCTCCTGCGAGGGGCGATACGGTACGGTCGCATCATACGTCCGAGCCCGCTACGCCCATCCACGGAGGATCGCCCATGGCCACCCGGGTCGACCTGCGCGCTGCCCTCGCCGTCCGCCCGGGGTCCCGCGTGCGCCTCGCCAGCCAGGACCACGGCGAGACCCACGGCTGGGACAAGGAGGCGACGACCCCAGCCCTCGAGAAGCAGGTCGCTCGTCTCGCGGATCTTCAGGACCGCCTCTGGGCGGAGTCGAAGCATTCGGTCCTCGTCGTGCTCCAGGGCATCGACGCCGCCGGCAAGGACGGCACCATCAACAAGGTGATGGAGGCGTTCAATCCGCAGGGCTGCTCGGTCACGAGCTTCAAGGTCCCTTCGGACGAAGAGCTCGCCCACGACTACCTGTGGCGCGTCCACCAGGCGGTGCCGCGCAAGGGCGAGATCGGCATCTTCAATCGATCACATTACGAGGACGTGCTCGTCGTGCGCGTGCATGACATCGTGCCGCGTGATGTCTGGTCGGCCCGCTACGACCAGATCAACGAGTTCGAGCGGTTCCTGGCGGACAACGGGACCACGATCCTCAAGTTCTTCCTCGCCATCGACAAGGACGAGCAGCGCGAGCGGTTCCAGGCTCGTTACGACGACCCGACCAAGCGCTGGAAGTTCTCGATGGGCGATCTCGCGGAACGCAAGCTCTGGGACGACTACCAGGCCGCCTTCGACGACGCGCTCTCGAAGACGTCCACCGCCCATGCCCCGTGGTACCTCATCCCCGCCAATCGCAAGTGGTTCCGGAACCTCGCGGTCGCCACGATTCTCGGCGACACGATCGCGGGCCTGAAGCCAGCCTATCCTCCGGTGCCGCCGGACGTCCCGGGTGGGCTCGTCATCGAGTAGCCACATGAAGGGGGGCCAGCCACGCGTGACGGCTTGGACCGGGCCGATGACGACCGAGGTCGAGCACATCGCGGCCGTCATTGGCCGAGCGGCTGCGGCTCACCCTATCGAACTGGCGGCCGGACCGGGCATGCGAAGAGACCGGCCGCGGGCGCCTCGCCCACATGACGAGCGCGCCCGGCCGATCGAAGCGGAAGAGACGCAGAAAGCAAGCATCACTGCTCGCTCACCGGCGCCCTCCCGGTTCAAGCGTTGTCAGAACGTCCCTGACAACGTCGCTGAGATGCCGTTGGTCGTGTCGGTGACGGTCACGCCAGTGAAGACGACGGTCATCGGCGGGGTGCAGTCCGGCTGGAACGTCGCCGTCAGCGTCAGCTCGAAGGTCGCTTTGCCGTTCTGGACCGGGAAATCGCCCTCGGCAGAAACGCTCGCCTTGTTGGCGGCCTTGGGGTGACGCTGGCCTGGGTTGATGCACTCCGCCGTGGCGGTCACCACGATGTTCACCTGGTCCTCGTTGCCGAGGCCGGCTTCCTTACCGGAGACCGTGAGGCTGTTGCCGTCGCGTGTCACCGTGACAGCGCCGACGAAATGCGGGCTTCCCGCGAACACGGCCTGGCTGCTCAGGGCGAGCACGGCCAGCGCCGCCAGTAGGATCCTGATCGTCTGTCGCATGAGAAGGTCCTTTCCCCCCGGAGACACGTTCGTAGGTCACCGTCCTGTACCAGTCATGCCAGGCATCACCCCCCTTCTCGCCCTAGCCAGGCCCGACCGTCCGTGGGTACGAGGATCGGCCCGTCGGCCACGTGGACGTGGCCGGACGCGGCCAGCACGTGTTCTGATCTCCTGCATGTGCGAAGCCCCGTCGGTCTCCCCAGAAACGTTCCCCCGGGACCTCGATGGAAGGGCTACCGAAGGTACCTGGATGCCGGTCGGCGGCCCGTCGCTTTGGCCGGATCGCGCCCAGCGCCCCTCGACGCTGCGTTCGGACCCGTTCTTCCCACTTCGAGGCGCGCCCCCCGGCGCAGCGACTCGGTAGGGAAGATGGTCTACCAGTACGAAAGTGCTACGTCAAGGAGAATCGGTTCGGTGTCGGCAGGGCGACACGACCCACCCGCGGGCGGTGGCTCGCGCGATCGCGCGTCAGCGACTTTTCCCACCTCCGAAGAGCACGCCGAAGACACCGCGAACGATGTCCTGGCCGAGCCGCGAGGTCACGACCTTGCCCCCGGTCCGCAGGGCGCTGTCGATGGACTTCTGGCGCGCTTTCGCGGCGGCAACTGCGGCCCTCTCGTCGGCCTTTCGCTGCCGCTCGGCCTCGCGTTGGGCGCGCACCTCCGCGGCCTCGATGGCCTTCTGCTGGCGAGCGAGCTCGCGTGCCTGCTGGGCGGGGGTCATGTCGTTGAGCCCGCCGGCGGTGGTCGGGTCGAGGCCCGCGCGCGTGGCCGCCTCGACGGCCGCTGTGCGGGCGGCCGCGATGCGTGCGGTGATGCGCTCGTGGGCGCTGTCGCGGTCCACGGTGGGGCCGTACTTCGTCTGGAACGTGCTCGCCGCCACTGTCGCGGCGAACTCGTCGGGCGGCATCTGGGCCATGAGCGAGTCCGGTGGCAGCAGCCGTGTCGCGGCCAGCGGCGTCGGCACACCGCGTGGGGTCAATACCGTCACGAGGGCCTCGCCGGTCCCCAATGAAGTGATGGTCTTCTCGACGTCGTAGAACTCGGTCATCGGGAAGGTCCGCGCTGTCTTGCGCAGCGCGTCGGCGTCGTCCGGCGTGAAGGCACGCAGGGCGTGCTGTACCCGATTGCCGAGCTGTGCCAGCACGGACGCCGGTACGTCCGTCGGCGCCTGAGTCACGAAGTAGATGCCGACGCCCTTGGAACGGATGAGCCGCGCCGTCCGCTCCACCTGGTCCATCAGCGCCTCGGATGCGTCATCGAACAGCAGGTGCGCCTCGTCGAAGAAGAAGCACAGCTTGGGTTGGGGCAGGTCGCCGACCTCGGGGAGACTCTCGTACAGCTGGGCCAGCATCCAGAGCATGAAGGTCGAGAACAGTCGTGGTTGGTCCATCACGTCCGACAGCTCGAGGATGCTGACGACGCCCTGCCCATCGGGCGTGGTCCGGAGCAGGTCGTCGACGTCGAACTCCGGCTCGCCGAAGAAGACGTCCGCGCCCTCCTGCTCGAGCACGACGATCGAACGCAGGAGCACCCCGACCGAGGCTGCCGACATCCCGCCGTACTCCTCGAGGATCGGCTTTCCCTCGTCCGAGGCCAGGAACTTGAGCGTCGTCGCCAGGTCCTTGAGATCGAGCAGCGGCAGATCGTTGTCGTCGCAGTACTTGAAGATGAGTGCGAGGATGCTCGTCTGCGTCTCGTTGAGGTCGAGCACCTTGCCGAGGAGAAGGGGCCCGAACGAATGGACCGTGGCGCGGACCTGCGCGCCCTGCTTGCCGGTCAGCGACAGGAACTCGACCGGATGACCACGGGCCTCGAACTCCCAGGCGAGCGATGTCGCGCGCTCCACGACCTTTGGATCGGCCGCGTCACCGGGCAGGGCGATCCCCGACAGGTCGCCCTTGATGTCGGCCGCGAAGACGGGCACGCCGGCCTTGGACAGCTGGCCGGCCAGCAGCTGGAGCGTCTTGGTCTTGCCCGTGCCGGTCGCACCCGCGATGAGCCCGTGGCGGTTGAGCATCGAGAGGGCGACCTGGACCCGCGTGTCGTTGACGAGCTCGCCCTCGTGCATCGCGCTGCCGATGACGAGCGCGGGTTCATCGAACGTGTAGCCGCTGGCGATCGCGTCGCGAAACGCCTGGTCCATGCGGTCTCATCGCCTCCGCTGGGGTGGTCCGCCGGGGGAGCGCAAGGGTAGCATCGGCCTTGCTGGTGGCGCCCCGCGATCATCACGGCCGGGCCGACGCGCGTGGCCATGGAGAACGCCGATGCTGTCCGAGTTCAAGGGGTTCCTGCTCAAGACGAACGCGCTGGCCCTGGCGATCGGCGTGATCATCGGCGCCGCGCTCGGGACGGTCGTGACCTCGTTGGTCGAGGACATCATCATGCCGCCGATCGGGCTCGCCCTCGGCGGTGTGGACTTCGCGGACCTCAAGCTGGTGTTGAGGGAGGCCACCGCCGGCGATCCCGCGACGGAGGTCGCCATCCGCTGGGGCGAGTTCCTCAGTGCGGTCATCACGTTCATCGTGATCGCCTTGGTGGTGTGGCAGATCAGCAGGATTCTCATCAAGGAAGACCCCGAGGCCGAGATCAAGACCTGCCCATACTGCAAGGAGCCGAACGCGATCGACGCCACGAAATGCAAGGCGTGCGCCAGCTCGATCTGACGTCCGGTCAGCGGTCCGGGCTGGGGTAGCTGCCAAGGACACGCGTCATCGTCGTCACGTCGCGGACCTGCTCGAGCGCCGCCGCCATCTGCGGCTCGGACGCGTCGCCGTCCAGGTCGATCCAGAACACGTACTCCCAGGCTCGTTCACGGCTTGGGCGCGACTCGAGCTTGCGCATGTTCAGGCCATGCTCCGCGAGGACCCGGAGCACCGCCAGCAGCGTGCCTGGCTCGTTGCGGACCGCGACAACGATGGTTGTCCGCCGCAGCGTCGGGGCGTCCACGAGCGCCGGAACGGCGGCGCCAGGGCGCGCGAGCACCAGGAACCGTGTTCGGTTGTCAGGGAGGTCGCCGATCTCGTCGGCGAGGACCTCCAGCCCGAACAAGGCTGCGGCCCGGGGCGACAGGACGGCGGCGGACCCGGGCTCGCCCGCCTCGACGATGGCTTTGCCCGCGCCGGCGGTGTTGTACGTCGAAAGGAGCTGCCACGGACGGGCGCGCAGGAAGGTCTCGGCCTGGCCCAGGGCCTGGATATGGGAATAGACGCGCTCGATGTCCTGGAGGCGCTGGCCCGGCAGCGCGGCAAGGCAGAGGTGCACGGGCACGATGACCTCGCCGGCGATCGTGAGGTCGTGCTCGATCAGGAGGTCGTAGTTCTCGCGGACCGTGCCATGGATGACGTTCTCGATCGGCACGACGCCCGCTGCCGCCTCGCCCGAGGCGACCGCCTCGAAGACGGCCCGGAAGCTCGCCACTGAGCGCCGCATGACGTCGCCGAATGCCGCCAGGACGGCATCCTCGGCGAACGCACCGGGTTCGCCGGCATACGCGACTGAGGTCATGCCTCAGCCCTGGCGGTTGAACCAGTCGGTCGTGTCGATCTCGCCGGACTCCTCGTCGAGCTCCGCGCGACGCTCGCGGGCCGCGCCAGCCGTCACGGGCGCCTTGGCGTGGGCACGCTTCCCGGTGGCGGCAGCCGCTTCGGGCGCGCCTTCCCAATGCGCCTCGCCGAGCATCGCGTTGAGCGCAACGATGTACGCCTCGATCGACGCCGCGATGATGTTGGTGCCTCGGGCCTCGCCGCCGTATTCGCCCGTGCCCCGTTCGCCGGCGGCGTCCGGCGGGGCGATTCGGACGGTCACCGCGCCGATCGTGTCGGTCCCCTCCCCCAGCGCATGGATGTCGTAGGCCAGCAGGCGCGGATGGCCGTCGAGGATCTCGGACAGGGCCTGGTCCACCGCGCGGAACAGCGCGTCGATCGCGCCGTTGCCCTCGGCCGAGGCGCGCCAGTGGTGGTCGCCAGCGTCGATGATGACCGCGCCACGGCTGCGCGCGTTCGAGCCGGACGTGACCGTCCAGCGGGCCAGCTGCAGGGTGGGCGTATCGGTCGTTGGCTCCGGCATCCGACTACCTCCGGGTCGCTGCGGCGGGATCGTCCGCCGGGCGTTCGCTTGCTGTCTCCGTCGTGAAGTGTCGCTCATCGCGCCGGCGCAACTGCGCGCCGGACTTCCAGATCGCGTACTCGAGCGAGTCGGACAGGGCCGACGCCGATGCCGCGATGATGTTCGTGTCGCTGCCCATCGTCGACCAGGTCCGCGCGCCGTCCTGCGAATCGATGATCACGCGGGTCCGCGCGGCCGTAGCGGCATCGCCGTCGAGGATGCGCACCTTGTAGTCCACGAGGTGCACGTCGTCGATCGCCGGGTAGAAGGCCCGGAGGGCCTTGCGCAGCGCGGCGTCCAGCGCGTTGACCGGGCCGTTGCCGTCTGCGGCCGTGTGCAGCACCTCGCCATCGACGGCCACCTTGACCGTCGCCTCGGCGAGCAATTCGCGGCCGTCCCGCTGCTCGACGAGACAGGTGTAGTCGACGATCCGGAAGGGGGCCGCATAGTCCGCCGCGTGACGGCGGATAAGGAGCTCGAACGAGGCTTCGGCACCTTCGAACGCCAAGCCGTCGGCCTCGAGCTGCTTGATGAGCCGGGACAGCTCGCGCGGATCGATTCCCTCGAGGTCGTGCCCCAGCTGGCGAGCCCGGATGGACGTGTTCGCCCGGCCGCCGAGCTCCGAGACGACGAGCCGGCCGATGTTCCCGACGGCGGTCGGCTCGACGTGCTGGTAGGAGCGCTCCACCTTCGCCACGGCCGCCCCGTGGACCCCGCCCTTGTGGGCGAACGCCGACCGTCCGACGTAGGGCTGGTAGTCGTTGGGCGTGAGGTTCGCGATCTCCGCGACGCTCCGCGACAGCTCGGTCAGGCCTTCGAGGCGGCCGCCACCTGCAGGCACGAGCGTGTGGGGCGTCTTGAGCGCGAGGTTCGCGAGGATCGAGACCATGTTGGCGTTGCCTGCGCGCTCGCCGTAGCCGTTGATCGTCGCCTGGACATGCCGGATGCCGGCCGCGACCGCCGCCATGGAGTTGGCCACCGCGAGCTCGGCGTCATTGTGGGTGTGGATGCCCCACGTCACGGCCGGCGCGTCCTTGTCGCCCTCGATGGATGCCCGCACGTCGCCGACGATCCGGCTGAGCTCGTCCGTGAGCGTGCCCCCGTTCGTGTCGCACAGCACGAGCGTGCGCGCACCAGCCTGACGAGCCGCTCGCAGCGTGGACAGCGCGTACGCGGCGTCGTCCTTGTAGCCGTCGAAGAAGTGCTCCGCGTCGTAGACAGCTTCCCGGCCACGGTCGACGATGAACCCGATCGAATCGGCCACCATGTCGAGGTTCTCCTGCGGCGTCGCGCCCAGGACCTCCGTCACATGGAGGAGCCACGACTTCCCGAAGATCGTGACGACGGGGGTCTCGGCCGCGACGAGTTCGCGCAGGTTGGGATCGTCGTTCGCCGTATTGGAACGGTGGCGCGTGGATCCGAACGCCGCGAGCTTCGCAGTCTCCCAGCGCACGGTCCGGGCCGCAGCGAAGAACTCGATGTCCTTGGGGTTGGAGCCCGGCCAGCCGCCCTCGATGTAGGGCATCCCGAACTCGTCGAGCATGCGCGCGACCCGCAGCTTGTCGGCCAGCGAGAGGGTCACGTTCTCGCCCTGCGTCCCATCGCGCAGGGTCGTGTCGTACAGGATGACCGGGGCGTCGCTCGGGCTCACGCCGGCACTCCCGCCTCGAGGGCGGCGATCACGGCCGTCGCCATGCCGGTCGTTCCGACGACCACCAACCCATCATCAGCGTTCGTGGGATCGGCGAGGTCCCCCGTCCGCCACCCCCCGTCCAGCGCCTGGCTGACGGCCGCCTCGATCGCTGCCGAGACGTCCTTCCGATCGAACGACGAGAACATCATCATCGCCGCCGACAGGATCGTGCCGATCGGGTTGGCCACATCCTGGCCCGCGATGTCGGGGGCCGAACCGTGGATCGGCTCGTAGAGTCCGAACGTGCCATAGGCGGTCTGCCGGTCCGAGAGCGATGCGGACGGCAACATCCCGAGGCTCCCGGCAAGCACCGCCGCCTCATCCGAGAGGATGTCGCCGAACAGGTTCTCGGTGACGATGACGTCGAAATCGGCCGGTCTTCGGATGAGCAGCATCGCGCACGAATCCACGAGCTGGTGGCTCACCTCGAGGTCCGGCACGCGCCGGCCCTCCTCGTCCACGACCCGCCGCCAGAGGCGCGACGTCGCGAGGACGTTGGCCTTGTCGACGCTCGTCAGGCGACGACGCCGCCCCAGTGCGTACCCCGCAGCCACGAGGAAGATCCGCCGGATCTCCTCCTCGCCGTACGGCATGGTGTCCACGGCGAATCGGTCGCCCGGTTCCTCCCCGGCTTCCTGCCGTTCCCCGAAATACACGCCGCCGGTCAGCTCGCGGACGATCAGGAGGTCCACACCGTGGAGGAGCTCGGGTCGGAGTGGGGACGACGCGATCAGCGCCGGGTGGATCTTTACCGGCCGCAGGTTCGCGAAGAGCGCGAGTCCGCCGCGCAGCGCGAACAGGGCCTGTTCCGGGCGGACGGGCGCGGCCGGATCGGACCACTTCGGTCCGCCGACAGCGCCCAGGAGGACCGCGTCCGCGTCCCGGCAGGCCTCGACGTCTTCGGGCCGGATCGCGATGCCGTACGTGTCGATCGCGATCCCACCGGCCACGATCTCGGTCCAGTCCACGGCGAACCCGAAGCGTCCTCCAGCGGCATCGACGACGCGCCGGGCAGCGTCGACGACTTCGGGTCCGACGCCGTCGCCCGGAATGGTGACGATGCGATAGGTGGGAAGGCCATCCTCCATCATGGGAGGCCCTCGCCCGCGCGGTGACTCGCGAAGGCCACGTCGACCCCGTTGATCTCGGCCCCGTGAAGCTTGTTGGTCGCCACCAGGTACGCGTCCAGCGACGCCTCGATGATGTTCGTGGATAACCCGTGGCCGGAGACCACCAGCGCGCCCGGGCCCTCGTCGGACGAGCGCCGGCAGCGGGCCAGGACCTGGCCCTGCGCATCCTCGCCGGCCGAGACCGCCTTGATCTCGTATTCCGTCAGGGTCGGGTGCCAGCCGAGCAGCGGTTGGAGCGTGTCGTCGACGGCCTTGAAGAGCGCGTTGACCGGGCCGTTCCCGGTCGACTCCGAACTCCGTTCCTCGCCGTTGACGCTGAGCGTGACGGTCCCGACGGCATTGCCGCCATGCGATGAGGTCACGCTCCAGCCGACGAGCGCGATGCTTGCCTCGACCTCGGACGTGCGCTGCTCCACGAGCGCGAGGAGGTCCGCATCGGTGACCTCCTTCTTCGCGTCGGCAAGCTCGATGGCCTGACGGTAGATGCTGTCAAGGACGTCGCCCTCGAGCTCGTGGCCAAGCTCGCGCAGCTTGCCCTGCAGGCCCCGTCGACCGGACAGCTTGCCG
>JARDZW010000104.1 GCA_029240655.1 Chloroflexota bacterium | reverse complement strand
TTGCGGGTTCGGCGACGTGGGACGCGCTCCGGGCGGCGTTGTCGTTCGGGACGGAGGGGGTGACGGCGCTCGTGCTCGTCGTGGTACTCGTGATGCTATTCGCGGGCGGCCTCGTGCTCATTGCGGTCACTTCGGCCTGGCGTGCGGCCGTCTGGACCGTGGACTGGGCCGGGACGTTCGGGGGAGCGGGGTATGACCCAGAGGGGCAGTGGAACAGCGGTCTGGACTCTGGCACGCTGCAGGACTTGCGGCCCCGAGGGGTCGATCCGGACCCGAGGTGATGGATGTCTCCGCAGTCGATCGTCTGCGCAACGTGTGATGCCACCGTTCCGTACGGGCGGCTGTCCTGCCCGGCGTGCGGTGAACTCCTGGCCTCGGTCGCCGGTGCGGCTCGATCGGCCAACGGCCGTACCAAGAAGGGTCGAGCCGCGGTCGCCGAGCGTCCCACGCCCGCGGTTCTGACCGACGTGCCGCCGACGGCGGCCGCGAGTGCCTCGGCGGAGCCCGAGCGCGCCGCACCCGGGTGGGAGCCGCCGATCTTCCAGACGGTGTCCAGTACGAGCGCCGTCGGTCCGGCCGCTGATACGGAATCGGACGCTGACGCTGCCGACAAGCCAGAGGCAGGTGTGGGTACCGGCGCCGGTGACGCCCCAAGATCGACGGTCGCCTGGCCTGCCGACCTGGTGCTTTCCGACGCCTGGCCGGCAGCCAACGCGATGCCGCCCGCCGCAGCGCCTGCAGTCTCGCGCCCTCCTGTGCCGATCCCCGATGCCTCAGCGGCACCGGGCGCGTACGTCCCGCCGATCGTCCGTGCGGAGCCGTCGGGCCCCGCGGCCCCAGCTCGAGCGTGGGCGGGCCAGGCTGCTGCAGCAACAGCCGCCTCCAAGGCCGACGCACCGCGAACCTCCGCACACGACCTCATCGATGCCACGCGCATCACCGAGTTCGTCGGTTGGCTCGCCGTCGCCGGTTCGGCGATGGCCGCCGTCGGGTTCCTGCTCCCGTGGGGCGTCAGTGTCATCGGAGCCTCGGGCATCGGCTACTTCGACCGTTGGGGTCTCGCCGGCCCATTCCACCCGGTCGTCTTGCTGAGCCTGCTGGCAGTGCTCGGGCTGTCGCTGATCCGCAACCCGGTGCCGGTGTGGCTCCGGGTGGGGGTACTGGGCCTTGGGCTCGGCTCGCTGTTGCTCGGGCTCACCTGGCCGTACATCGTTGGCCTGTCGGGCACCGGTCCCGGGGCGATCGTCGTCGCGATCGGTGCGGTCGTCCTGGGCGCGGCCGGCGTCGGCGCGCTGGCGTCCGACCGTCACGCCCACGAGGTTGAAGCCGTCTGAGCCCGGTGGCCGGCAGGGTCCGGCACGGCGAGATCTGCAGGGTCCCCTGCTACACTGCCGCGCAACGCCGACCTGACGATCCTCGAGCGTCCGGCCGCTTCAATCCACGTTCACGGAGGCCCGCCCGGGCATGGATCAGATCCTCGAAGGTATCGGCGATACGATCGGCGACATCATCGCGAGCGACGTCGTCCAGATCGGCGGCCGGATCATCTTCGTCTACATCGCGGTCCTGTGGATCGCGTCCGCGTACTGGGCCTTCCGCGACATGCAGCAGCGCTCGGACAACGCGATCCTCCCCTACCTCGTGGCCGCCGGGATCATCCTGTTCACCCCGTTCTTCTTCATCCTCGCCGTGTGGGTCTACAAGATCGTCCGGCCCCACGAGAAGATCGGGGAAGTCTGGGAGCGGAACCTGGCCGAGGAAGCCCTGCTCGCAGAGGTCGAGGCGATCCACCACTGCCCGACCTGTGAGCGGCGGGTCGACGACGAATGGATCATCTGCCCGTCGTGCCGGACCCGCCTGAATCGCGTCTGCCCCAACTGCTCGCGCCTCGTCGGCCTGGACTGGTCGTTGTGCGCCTGGTGTGGCAAGGACTTCGAGCGACGTGAGATCGCCGCGGCTGCCACGATCGAGCCGCTGCCCAGCGGTCTGGAGCCGACCGGTCGCGTCGCCGCGCCGGCGAGCGCCACGACCCCGGCCATCCCTGCATCGATCCAGACGACCGTCCGGTCACGCGGCACCTCGCGCGGTCCGGGCCGCTCCGCCGCCACCGGGGATCCGCTGCCCGAGCGTTGATCCCGTCCGAGCCGCGCTCCACGGATCCCGTCGAACCAACTGACGGCCCGCCTGCGCCCGCCCGCCCGGGAGCCAGCACATTCACCATCGAGGGGCGCGCCGCTCCCGCCCTGTTCGTCGTGGGCTGGCTCGCCACCCTCATCGGCTTCGGCGCCATCTTCGTCGCGCTCCTGGCCGGCGGGACGGCCGGCGCCGCGGTCCTGCTCGCTGCCGGCCTGGCGTTGTTGTCGATCGGGCTCGTCTCGGGCGCGGGCGCGCAGGGCATCGAGCGACGATCGCGGGCCCAGCAGCTTTACAAGGGTCCATCGCCGATCCTGGTGTTCGTGGCGTCCGTGCCGGTGTCGCTGCTCGCCGTCCTCGTCATCGCCATCCCGCTCACGGTCGTCGGCATCGCCGTCGACGGACCCGTGGGGCGCCTTGCATCGGTATCGGTCCAGGCAGTCATCTACGCCGGCCTGATCCGGCTGCTGGTCGTCGATACCGGTGCGCTGTCATGGGCCGAGATGGGCTTGCGGCGGTTCGATCGACGGGCGCTCGGCGACCTGGCCAGCGGGGCACTGTGGGCCGGCCCGGTCATCCTCCTCACGATCCCGGTCGCGGCGATCCTGAGCCAGATCTTCCCGGTGACCCCGGTCAGTCCGCTGCCGCCGACCGGGGAGGCGGTGGGCTTTGCGATCCACCTCCTGGCGGGGGCCGTCATCGCCCCGGTCGGAGAGGAGCTGTTGTTCCGCGCGTTCGCCACGACCGCCTGGGCTCGGTCACTCGGGTATCGACGGGCGCTCATCCGGGGCGCCCTCTTCTTCGCCCTGGTCCACGTCCTCACCATCAGCGGGGCGTCGGCCGGCGAAGCTTTCTCGCTCGCGATCGTCGGATTCGCCTCGCGTGTCCCCGTCGCGCTCGCGCTGGGCTGGCTGTTTCTCAAGCGAGGTAGCGTGTGGGCGCCGATCGGGCTGCACGCCACGTTCAACGGCGTCCTCCTCGCGCTCGGCGAGCTCGCGGCGCGCAACGGGGTCGTGCCGAGTTGATGCGTCCGCCGGGCCGCGGGCCGGCGGATTAGCCATCGCGAAGGGGCGGTTGAGCCAGCGGTGAGGGCTCCTGACTAGGCTCTGCGTCGTCCCCGAGGTCCGGATGGCGGGGGGAATCGGCGGGCTCTCGTCGTCCGGACCCTCGGGGACACCTTCCGCCTGCGCTCGTCCCAAGGAGATTCGCGGTGGTCGATCCGCAGGTTCGCGCAGGCGTTCGCGGTCACACGATCCGCGAGCTCCCCGCGGCCGAACGACCGCGCGAGCGGCTCGCCCAGCGCGGGCCCAGCGGGTTGACGGCCGCGGAGCTGATCGCCCTCTTATGGGGGAGCGGCGTCCGCGGACGGTCCGCCGTGGACCTCGCAACGGATGCCCTGAGCCGACACGACGGCCTGGCCGGCCTCGCCCGCGCCAGCGACCTCGAGCTCGCAGCCATCCCTGGCATCGGCCGCGCCAAGGCCGCCCAGCTGCTGGCCGCCTTCGAGCTCGGGCGGCGACTGATGGCCGACTGGCCCGCCGGGCGTTGGTCGATCCGGGGACCACATGACGTGGCGGACCGCTTGATCCTCCAGATGGGCCGCCTCGAGCGCGAGGAGCTGCGCGTCGTGATCCTCGATACGAAGAACCACGTGCTGCGCGTCGAGACGGTCTACCAGGGCAATGTGAATTCGTCCCTGGTACGCGTCGGAGAGCTGTATCGCGACGCTGTCCGGCTCAATGCAGCGGGCATCATCCTGGTCCACAACCACCCGAGCGGCGATCCGACGCCGTCCCCGGACGACCTGCACCTGACCGCGGAGGCCCTGGCTGCCGGCCGTCTGCTCGATATCGCCCTGCTCGACCACCTCGTCATCGGGCACGACGCGTATGCCTCGCTCCGCGACCGGGGCGTGGCGTTCGACCGCCCGACGACGGCCGTGGCGACGCGCGCCGACTAGGGTCAGGAGGCACGGAGGGGTCATGTCCCCGGCCGGTTCAATTGCCAGCGGTGGGGGGACCACGGCGGTCGCCAGCGCCGGGGACCCGCGTAGTGTAGGCGTGATCGGAATGCCCAGCCATCCGGCCTCCGGCGGCCCCGTCCGGGGCCTCTGGTAGACTGCGCGGGCTGCCCGGCCCCCGTGACATCGGCGCGACCCCGGCCTCATTCCGGCCCGGCGGTCCGCCCGCGACCCGCCCGACGACCCCCGTATCGACGAGGACGCTCTCCCAACCATGCTCGACCGCCTGCTCGGACTCTTCTCCCGCGACATCGGTATCGACCTCGGGACCGCAAATACCCTGGTCCATGTCCGCGACCGCGGGATCGTCATGAGCGAGCCGTCCGTCGTCGCGATCGATGCCAAGACCAAGCGCGTCCTCGCCATCGGCGCGGAGGCGAAGCGCATGGTCGGTCGCACCCCGGCAAACATCATCGCGGTCCGACCGCTGCGCGACGGCGTCATCAGCGACTTCGACGTCACCGAGCAGATGATCAAGTACTTCGTGAACCGCGTGCACGACCGGATCGGGCTCATCCCGCGACCGCGGATGCTGCTCGGCATCCCGTCCGGTGTCACCGAGGTGGAGAAGCGAGCCGTCAAGGACGCTGCGCTCAACGCCGGGGCGCGCTGGGCACGGCTCATCGAAGAGCCGATGGCTGCGGCGATCGGTGCCGGACTGCCCGTCTCGGAGCCGTCGGGCAGCCTCATCGTCGACATCGGTGGCGGGACCACGGAAGTCGCCGTCATCTCGCTCGGCGGCATCGTCGTCTCGCGCTCCATCCGCATCGGTGGGGACGAGATGGACCAGGACATCGTCACGTTCGCCCGCCGCGAGTACAACCTGTTTCTCGGCGAGCGGACGGCGGAGGACATCAAGATCGCGATCGGCTCCGCGTACCCCGGGGAGTGGGACGCGCAGCGGGTCACCCTCCGCGGTCGCGACCTGTTGACCGGGCTGCCACGCAGCGTCGAGGTCGGCGCCGACCAGATCCGCGAGGCCATCGAGCCTTCCGTCGCCCAGATCATCGACACGGTGAAGGACACGATCGAGGAGACGCCGCCGGAGCTCGTGGCGGACATCATGGACCAGGGCATCGTCGTGGCCGGTGGCGGGGCGCTGCTGGCCGGGCTCGATCGCCGCATCGCCGAGGCGACCCAGATGCCGGTCCACGTCGCGGACGACCCGCTGACCTGCGTCGTGCGCGGCACCGGCCTCGTCCTCCAGGAGCTCGATGCCATGGACCGTGTCCTCGTCTCGGAGACCTACGCGCGCCCGCCGCGCTGACGGCGTCCGTACGATGACGGACCGATGACCTCCCTCCTATCCACCCGAGCCGGCCGCCGCCGAAGCATCGCCTTCACGGTGCTCGTCGCCATCTGCCTCGTGCTCATGGCGTTCTCCGCCAACCCCACGGTGCGTGAGCTCCAGAGCGGCGTGGGATTCGCCTTCCGGCCGATCCAGAGCGCGCTCGACGAGGTGGCCGGTGGCGTCGCGTCGATCGGGGCGGCCATCGCCGAGATCGATCGGCTGCGGGTCGACAACGCGGCCTTGCGCGACGAGAACGAGCGCCTGGCCATCCAGGAGTCCGTTTCCGAGGAGGTCAAGCGCGAGAACGAGCAGCTGACGGCCCTGCTCCAGCTGCGGGCGGGCTTCGAGCACGAGACGGTCGCGGCTGCCGTGATCTCGCGCGAGTCGTCGGAGTTCCGTCGGGCGATCGGGCTTGACAAGGGCTCGAACGACGGGATCTCCGAAGGCGAT
The DNA here is from genome assembly GCA_029240655.1 of Chloroflexota bacterium. GTDB lineage: Bacteria > Chloroflexota > Limnocylindria > Limnocylindrales > CSP1-4 > SPCO01. The sequence goes on along the minus strand of JARDZW010000104.1, from coordinate 3,808 downwards.
GTCGTGGTCGTCGATGGTGGCGCGCTCGCCGGCCGCGTCACGCAGGTCGGGCCGGACAGCGCCATGGTCGTGTTGCTGACCGACGGCACCTCGACGGTCATCGGGCAGCTCGTCTCGAACGCCGCGAGGGGGCAGGTCGTGGGCCAGCTCGGCGGCGTGCTCGTGATGGAGCAGATCGACTCCGGCGAGATCGTCGTCCAGGGCGACGAAGTGGTCACGGCCGGGCTGGAGCTGGGTGGCGGGGTGCGGTCGCCCTATCCGAAGGGCCTGCTCATCGGGCAGGTCGTCGACGTCCGCCGCGACGCGAATGCGGTGGTCCAGACGGCCTATCTGCAACCGGCGGCCAACCTCGACAAGCTCGAATTCGTGCTCGTGATCACCGATTACGAGGGCGGGTTGCCGCCCCTCGAGGAACAGCCGATCGACTGTGGCGAGGGCGACGAGGGCACGCTGCCCGAAGGGGAGCAGCCGTGCCTCGACCCGACCCCCCGCCCGACCGCCACGCCGGTGCGCACGCCGCGGCCGTCCACGGCTCCGTGATCTCGTCCAGGTGAGCGCCGGGTGAGAGACTCACGACAGACTCCTGGCCAATGCCCACGCGGGATCGACGCCTTGACCGCGCTATCGCTCTGTCACACCGGTAGTCGGCCTACGCGATCTCCGAGATCAGTTCGACCCGGGTCGCCCTGGGCCTGAGTCAGGACGACCTTGGCGCCTCGGTCGGCATCTCGGGGAGTCAGGTCGGTCGATTCGAACGTGGAGAACTTCAAGACATCGGGCTCGATCAGCTCTGCCGGCTCAGCGCTGCGGTCGGGCTCGCGCCGAGTGTTCGCCTCTACCCCGATGGGGATCCGATTCGAGACGTTGCCCAAGTCCGATTGCTGGAGCGGTTGCGCGCACGGCTTCCGTCGGGCGTCAGCTGGAGGACCGAGGTGCCGCTGCATGGTCGATCCGATGCGCGGGCGTGGGATGCCGTAGCGAATTGGCCTGGTTGCATCGACGCCTTCGAGGCCGAGTCGAAGCTCGGCGATCTGCAGGCGATCGAACGTCGCATCCTGCTGAAGCATCGCGACGACTCGACCATCGGGCATGTGTTTCTGCTCGTGGCAGCGACGCGGGGGAATCGGCGTGCTTTGGTTCTCGGTCGCGAAGCCCTACGCGGCAACTTCCCGCTCGATACACGAGAGGTGCTCGCAGGTCTGTCTCGCGGTCGGTGCCCAGGAGCGAACGGGTTGGTGGTTCTGTAGGAGGCGCGTCGGCTCTTGCTTCGCGTTCCCTCGGCGAGATCGCCGTTAGCGGGATCGGCGCTCGCGGAATCGGCGCTCGCGGGATCGCCGCTGGCCCGCTGGGCGGGTCTACTGTCAGACGAGCTTGGTAGTTCCCTCGCGCCGCGGGTCATTCGTCAGGGAACGAACGCTGCTTGGCGGCGTTCGGAGCCGCTTGACCCGCCCAGCGAGCGGACGGGCAAGCGGACGGCGCCTGGTCCGCCAGTAGACCCGTCGGGCGGGTCAATGTCGCGGGAGGGCGGCAAGAGTCCTGTCATGGACGTCGGGCTCGGGCGTGAGCGCCGGGCGAGCGATCTCACCGTAGCCCGTACCATCGGCGGGCCCGGTCCGCGCCACGCGCCCTGCTACGCTTCGCGGCCATGAAGGGCATCGTGCTCGCTGGCGGGACCGCCACGCGCCTCTTTCCGCTCACGATCGTCACCAACAAGCACCTGTTGCCGATCTACGACCGGCCGATGATCTACTACCCGATCGAGACGCTCGCGTCGATGGGTATCCGCGAGGTCCTGGTCGTCGTGGGCGGCAAGAGCGTCGGTGACGTCGTCGAGCTGCTCGGGGACGGCTCGCATTTCGGCCTCGACCTGACGTACCGCTACCAGGCCGGTGCCCAGGGCATCGCGCAGGCCATCGGCCTCACCCGCCAGTTCGTGGGCGACGATGCCTTCTGCTGCGTCCTGGGCGACAACATCCTGCGCGGCCCTGCCCTTGCCGATGTCGCTCGGGAGTTCGAGGAGAGCGACCAGGGCGCCGGCACACTCCTGTATCGCGTGCCGGACCCGGAGCGCTTCGGCGTCGCGGAGCTTGACGAGAACGGCAACGTCATCGGGTTCGAGGAGAAGCCGAAGGCGCCCAAGAGCGACCTCATCCCGATCGGCGTGTATTTCCTGCGTCCGGACGCCTTCGATGTCATCGGTCGGCTTGCCCCATCGCAGCGGGGTGAGTTCGAGATCACCGACGTGCTGAATCACTACATTCCCGACGGGCGGCTCTTCACGCGCGTGTACGAGGGCCACTGGACGGACGCCGGGACCGTGCCATCGCTGCTGCGCGCATCGGAGCTGGCGCGCGACGACGACGCCATCGGTCGCCTGAGCCCACCGTCGGAGCGCCCGATCGGATGACCGAGGGCCCCACGGATCGCGCCACGGACCCCGCCACGCGGGCCGCCCGTGAGTACCGCCGGCTCCTCGTGACCGGTGGGGCTGGGTTCATCGGGTCGTGCTACGTCCGCGACGTCCTCGGCCGGCGCGACGGTACCGAGATCACCGTCCTCGACAAGCTGACGTACGCCGGCAACGAGGCAAACCTCGCGTCGGTCCGCGCCGACCCGGAGGCGGATGCACGCCTACGGTTCGTGGTGGGCGACATCGCCGACCGGGATGTCGTCAACGACCTCGTACGCGACGTCGATGCGGTGCTCAACTTCGCGGCGGAATCGCATGTCGACCGGTCCATCCTGGACCCCGAGGCGTTCCTCGTGACCGGGGTCATCGGTGTCCACATGCTGCTGGAGGCCTGCCGAACGGCGCCGCAGCGGCCGCGTTATCTCCAGGTCTCCACTGACGAGGTCTACGGCTCGGTCGCAGAAGGGCACTCCCGCGAGGGCGACGTCCTCGCCCCGCGCTCCCCGTACGCCGCCGCGAAGGCCAGTGGCGAGCTTCTTGTGCGGAGCTACGTGGTGACCCACGGGATCGATGCGGTCGTCACCCGGGGCTCGAATACCTACGGGCCCTATCACCATCCCGAGAAGCTCATCCCCTTGTTCGTGACCAATGCGATCGACGACCTGCCGCTGCCGCTCTACGGCGACGGCCTCCAGCGACGCGACTGGCTGTACGTATCGGACCACGCCGCGGGCATCGATCACGTGCTCCGCCACGGCCGGACGGGCGAGACGTACAACATCGCCGGCGGCGTCGAGATGACGAACCGAGATACCGTCGGTCTGCTGCTCAAGCATCTCGGCAAACCGTGGTCGCTGGTGCGCCACGTCCAGGATCGGCCCGGCCACGATCGCCGCTACGCGATGGATGGTTCCAAGCTGTCCGAGCTCGGTTGGCGCGCCCAGACCACCTTCGAGGACGGCTTGACCCAGACGATCGACTGGTTCGTCGAGAACGAGCCGTGGTGGCGTGCCGCCCGAACCGGTGACTGGGACGCCTACTACGAACGCCAGTACGGGCAGCGGCTGCGGACCGCGACCTGATGCGCGTCGCCGTCACGGGCTCGACCGGTCGGCTCGGGTCCGCGCTGGTCACGGCGCTGGGTGAGGCGCCGTTCACCGGCCCGCGCGGGCCTCTGGCCTGGACCCGAGCCGACTTGGACCTCGACGCGCCCGACGGCGTGACCGCCGCGCTCGATCGCGACAAGCCAGAGGTCGTGGTGCACGCCGCCGCCTGGACCGACGTCGATGGCTGCGCCCGCGAACCCGACCTCGCCCAGCGTCGCAACGGCGACGCGACCGGGGTCCTCGCCGCGGCGTGTGCGACTCGGGGCGTCGAGCTCCTGGTCGTCTCGACGAA
>JARDZW010000103.1 GCA_029240655.1 Chloroflexota bacterium | reverse complement strand
GCGAGTCCAAATCCCGCGTCGCGCGGGTAATGCAGGGCGAACGGTCGATCCTGCGCCAGCGCCGTCCGCAGGAGCGAGCGCAGTTCCTGCTCATCCTTCGGCGAGGCGATCACGAGGTTCGGCAGCTGTCGCTGGGCCGGCAACACGAACATGCCCTGGTGGCTCGTGCCGTCCTCGCCCACGAGACCGGAGCGATCGACCGCGAGCAGGACCGGCTGGTCGTTCTGACAGACGTCGTGGACGGTCTGGTCGAACGCCCGCTGGAGGAATGTCGAATAGAGCGCCACGACCGGGCGCAGGCCGCCCATCGCGAGCCCGGTCGCCAGCGTCACCGCGTGCTGCTCGGCGATCCCGACATCGAACACGCGATCCGGGAACACCTCGGCGAACTTCGACATCCCGGTCCCGGTCGGCATGCCGGCCGTGATGCCGACGATGCGGCGATCCGTCCGGGCGAGCTCGATCAGCTCTGCCGCGAACACGGCGGTGTAATTCGGATGCTTCTTCGGTGCGGCGGGTTCGGAGGTCGGCGCTGCCGCGTCGTCGGCCATCGATTCGGTCGGCATCGCCGCGGGAGCCGCGACCGTCGCCTTGGCGCTGCTCTTCGCCTTGGATCCATCGTAGGCGTCCGTCCGGGGCGTTAGGGCCATCGGCGGCAGCGCGGCACCGTGGAAGCTGACCTGGTCCTCGATGGCCGGCCGGAAGCCGCGGCCCTTCTGCGTGCGCACGTGCACGATCGTGGGCCCCGGCAGCGAGAGCGCCGCACCGAGCGTTTCGATCAGTGCCCGGAGGTCGTGTCCCGGCACGACCCCGATGTAGGTCAACCCGAGGTCCTCGAACAGCTGACCGGGCTGGGCGAACCGCACCACGGACGCCCGCAGTCGCTTCGACAGTTCCAGGATGTGCGGACCGAGGACGGGCACGCGCTCCACGGTCCGGTCGTATGCGCTCTTGCTCTGGCGCCAGGCGCTCGACAGCTTGATCTGCGAGAGGTACTTCGAGAATGCACCGACGGTCGGGCTGATCGACATCTCGTTGTCGTTGACCACGATCAGCATCTGGGTCTGGCGCTGGCCGATGTCGTTGAGCGCCTCGAGCGACAGGCCACTCATCAACGCGGCGTCTCCGACGACGACGGCGATCCGTTCCATGCCATGGCGCAGGTCACGCGCCTCCGCGAGCCCTTCGGCGATCGAGAGCCCGGTTCCGGCGTGGCCGCCATCGAACACGTCATGGGGCGATTCGCTCCGGCGCGGGAAGCCCCCGACTCCGTCCAGCGAGCGCAGGGTCGAGAAGCGGGCCAGGCGGCCGGTCAGGAGCTTATGCGGATACGCCTGGTGGCCGGTGTCCCAGACGATCCTGTCGCGCGGCGACTCGAGCAGCCGATGGAGGGCGATCGTCAGCTCGACCACGCCCAGCGACGAGCCAAGGTGCCCTCCGGTCTCGGCGACCGTGCGGATGATCGTGTCGCGGATCTCCGCGGCCAGCTGTGTCAGCTGGGCCTCGGACAGCCCGCGCAGGTCGGCGGGACCCTGAAGGTCGGAGAGGATGGACAAGTTCGGAACGCTCCTGTGCTGTCCCCCGCGGGAGTCTACTGCGGCTCAGCCGCCAGGGCCCGCGAAGGCGCGAGCATGATAGGTGATACCCCAGCGGAGCAGGTTTTTCGCGGCTGGGCTGAGGGGACCCATGCATGGACGAATGGGTGCTCGTGTTTGGAACGGCTTCGGGGGCGAACGCCGTGGGCAGGCCGGATCGCTCGTCAGCTCTCGTCGACGCCGCCTTCGGCTGTCACATCGATCGTTTCGAGGCCACCGGGCTTGGCCACCAGCTGCCGCATGCGCAGCTCCGCGCTCCGGAGCAGGGTCTCGCAGCGCTCGAGCAAAGCCGCCCCGCGCTCGTGGAGGGCCAGCGTGCGCTCCAGTGGGAGTCCGCCGGTCTCGAGCTCGGCGATGGTCCGCTGCAGCTCCGCCAGGGCGTCATCGAACGTCAGACCATCGATCGGTGGGGCGGCCTCAGTCGGTTCCGTCACCGGCATCCTCATCCTCGGGTTCGGCGACCCGCTCGCTCATGCGCCCGATGCGCGGGGCGACCAGCATACCGACCACGACCCCGACGGTCGCGACGACGCCCACGAACCCGACGAAGACGAGCAGCTCACCGATCACGTGGCGTCCGCGTCGTCGACGGTCGCGGCGATCTCGCCGCGTGCGACTCGGATGCGCAGCCCGGTCCCGGGTGCTGTCTCGCCCGGGTCTCGGACGATCGAACCGTCCGGTTCACGGCGCACGATGGCATAGCCGCGCTCGAGCGTGGCGGCCGGGCCGAGCACGGCCAGGGCTGCGGCCGCGGTGTCGAGCGATGAGCGGGCGAGCGCGACCCGCGTGGCCGACTGGCGCGGCAGCGAGATCGCGGCCGCCTCCACTGCCGCCCGCGCGGCATGCAGCCGAGCTGCCGTGTGGCGCGGCAGGGCGATCGTCGCGGCGTCGAGTCGGAAGCGTTCCCGGGCAAGCCGGGCCTCGACAGCGCGCGTGGCGCGGTCGAACAGGAGGCCGACCTGCTCGCGGGCCGCGGCCAGACGCGTGGCCGGGCTGACCCGGTCCAGGGCCCGCCGCTCCACGACGAGATCACGCGCGGCCGCGGCAAGACGACGTTCCGTGGCGGCACCAAGCCGATCGGCAGCCCGGCGCAGCGCCGCGGCCATCTCGAGCCGGTCGGGCACGACGATCTCGGCGGCGGCCGATGGGGTGGGAGCGCGGACGTCGGCCGCGAAGTCCGCCAGCGTGACATCCACCTCGTGGCCCACGCCGCAGACCACAGGTATCGGGTGAGCGACGACGGCCCGCACGACCCGCTCATCGTTGAACGCCCACAGGTCCTCGAGGGATCCGCCGCCCCGGGCGAGGATCGTCACGGCGGGCGCATCGTGGTCGCGGCCCTCGTCGCGGCAGGTCGCCGCGTAGCGCTCCACGCGGCGGAACGCGGTCACGACGCTCGCGGGGGCGCCCTCCCCCTGGACGCGCGCCGCGACGAGGACGACCCGGACGAGCGGCCAGCGGCGGGCCAGCACGTGGCTGATGTCGCGCCAGACCGCGCCGGACGGGCTCGTGATCACGGCGATCGTGGCGGGGCGCACGGGCAGCGTCCGCTTCCGGGCCGTGTCGAACAGCCCCTCGGCGGCGAGCCGGGCCTTGAGCGCCTCGAACTTGAGCGCGAGGTCCCCGAACCCAGCCGGCTGGATCGAATCGACGTACAGCTGCATCGCGCCCGTCGGCTCGTACAGGTCGATGCGACCGTGGACCACGACGCGCAGCCCCGCCTGGGCCTGGAACGCGCTCCGTCCGCGGTCGTCGCGGAACCAGACGCACTGAAGCTGATTCCGATCGTCCTTGAGGGCGAAATAGGCGTGGCCCGCGGACGACACCGTGACCCGCCCGATCTCGCCCTCCACCCACAGGTCGACCAGCCGAGGATCCTGGCGGACCGCCGCGCGGACGGCCCGGGTGACCTCGCTGACACCGAGGATCCGCAACCCGAACGTCCCGGGCACCGCGGTGGCGCCCGTCGCCGTGCTCGGGCTGGCCTCGGGTGATGGTGCGGATGCCGGCCCGGAACGCGTCCGACGCGGGGGGTCGTCCACATCGGAGACGGCGTCCCACCCCGGGAGGGCCCAATCCGGCGGCTCGGAACCGCGCGGGCTCAACCGAATCCCATCTGGATGTGGCGCCAGCGGTCGTCGCCATCGAGGAGCGACCGGATGTGATTGATCTCGCCGGCATGGTAGGCGTCGTGGGTGACCATCGCGGCGATCAGCCATCGTGTGGACGGTTCCTCGCCCCAGTTCGCGGGCCGTGGACGATCGAGCTCCGTATCGTCGGCCAGCGCGCTCACGTGCTCGACGAGTCGGGCGTGGGCTCCCTCCAGCCAGGGCAGGACCTCGTCTGTAGGCGCCTGCCCCTCCGGCCACGGCTCGACCTCGGGCGTGCCCCACTGGAGGGTCCCACCGCCGAAGGCGTAGTCGTCGTACATGATCTTGCAGGCGCCGACGTGGACGACGATCGCCTCGATCGAGCGCGATGCCCCGGCCGGCAGTGCCCGCCAGGCTGCCTGTGGCACCGTCGCGAGGTTCGGCAGCAACGCCTGGCTCTCGTCGGACTCCTCGATGCCGCGGCCTCGGAACGCCTCGTCGAGGAGGTACAGCAGCGCCTCGATGCCCGCACGGCTGGCCATCAGAGCCGGGTCTGGTACTCCCCGGTCCGCGTGTCGACGCGGATGGTGTCCCCGGGCTCGACGAAGATCGGGACCTGGACGATGAGCCCGGTCTCGGTCGTGGCGGGTTTCCGAGCTCCGGACTGGGTGTCGCCGGCGAAGCCCGGCTCCGTCTCGACCACCGCGAGATCCACGGTCACCGGCACCTCGACCCCGATGGTCTCGCCCTGGTAGCTCGTGCGGTCGAGCGTCATCCCGTCCTTGAGGTACTGGGCGGTGTCACCCAGCTGATCGGCCGTGAGCACGAACTGGTCGTACGTGTCGTTGTCCATGAAGTGGAAGTCGCGGTCGTCGCGGTAGAGGAACTGGACCGGCCGCTTCTCCATCGACGCGCGTGGCCACTTCGTCCCGGCCTGGAACGAGCGCTCCACGGTCTGGCCGCGCTTGATGTTGCGCAGGGTGATGCGGACCTGCGCCGACCCTCGGCCCATCTTGATGTGGTGGTAGTCGAGGATCTGCCAGAGCTCGCCGTCTAGCTCGATGGCGACGCCCTTCTTGAGTTCGCCGGTACTGATCATGTGGTGGTGCGCTCCTGGGGTCAGACCGCCGGGCATGCGCCGACGGGACCGGGGGTGGTCGGGATCGAGCCGACATTCTAGCCGACGGCCACGGCCCCGCTCGGGCAGTGCCTCAGCCGCCGTCTTCCGCGCTTGCCCACATGATCGTCACGCTCGGTCTGCCGTCCTTGTATTCGTACGTGGTCTGGCCACTGCCACCGTTGGTGCAGACGGAAGTGCAGCGGACCGTGATGGACGCGACCTCGGGCCCGACGCCCTCCCCTTCCGGCCCGGTCGCGGCCATGTCGACACACTGCGCGAGGGCCACGCCTAGGCACACTGGGGCGATCGTGAGCGGTACGGGCGGCTGCACCGGGACTGCCGGCGCCCCGCCCCCGGCGCCGGCCCAGCCGTAGCCGCTCGACTCCCGGCGCCCGTCGATGAAGACGACCGTGACGTCCGCCTCGCCGTTCTGGTTCGTGCAGACCGGCACCGTGCATTGCACGACGACCTGGGCCACGCTGCCCGGGGCGGCCCCGCTGATGTCGAACGCCTGCCTGCAGGCCTGATCGGGCACCGCCAGGCAGACGACCTGCGGGTTCGCGACGGGCTGCGGCTGCACGACGGCGGTGTCGCACGCGGTGAGGCCAACCATCGCCAGCACGACCCCGGCGACCGCCCCCGCGGCCTGGGACGCCGTCATCCGCGGTCTTGGATCAGAGATCGCAGCCGGACCTCGTACTCGGCGGTATCGATATCCCCGCGTGCCAACCGGCCCTTGAGCTCCGACACCGCCGGATCCTCGCGCGGCGCGCTGTTGCGGCGGATCGCCCAGACGATGAGTCCCACAACGAGGCCCGTGATGATCAACGGGATCAGCAGGGATGCCGCCATCAGCGGCATGAACCAGTCGAACACCCCGAACTCGACACCGTCCACGGTCACCCCTCGAATCACGACGCAAGAGCAGCCACCATCATCGCACGCGTCGGTCGCTATCCCAGGCGTTCTCCTGATAGCATCCGACTCGGCGTTCCTCACGCCACACCTCCGACCCGGCGCTCACGCCGCCGGCCCGTGGAGGCAAAGGGGCTCCGCCTCGGGGTCGTCGGACCGTGTGCCACGATCGATGGCTCGGGAGCGTGGGTCCTCGGGTCGTTGGTCGGAACGAGGAGCACACGATGACGACCGACAAGGCGCGCAAGCGCGCCGTTCGAAACCGGATGACGAAGACCGGCGAGCGCTATGCCGCCGCCCGGCGACACGTCGTCGCGGACAAGCAACCAACCGCCCCGCAAGTCCCACCGACCCTCCGGCCGCGCGTTGCCGACCCGGGCATGACCGAGGCCGCCATCGAGCGTGGCACCGGAGCAGGTTGGGACCACTGGTTCCGCCTGCTCGACGACTGGGGCGGGGCCAGACGCTCGCACACCGACATCGCGCGGTTCATCCGCGAGGAGCTGGGCGTCAGCGGCTGGTGGGCGCAGGCGGTGACCGTCGGCTACGAACGGGCTCGCGGGCTGCGCGCGATGCATCAGACCAAGCGCGGTTTCGAGGTGAGTGTCTCCAAGACGGTCGCCGCGCCACCGGCGGACGTCTGGAGCGCAGTCCTGGAGCCGGGACGGCGTCGGCGCTGGATCGACGCGGGCGCGCTCGGCAGGCGCCGGACGACGGGGGCCATCGGCCGATCGACGTCGTTCAGTGGACCGGACGGAACCCGGGTCGCCATCGCGGTCGATCCCCGCGGGCATGACCGCGCGACCGTGACGGTCAGGCACGAAGGGCTGTCGGATGCCGAGGATGTCGCGACGCGACGCGCCGCCTGGCGGGACAGGCTGGACCGGCTCGCCGCCCTCTACGCGGACCGCCCGGCCGAGAAGCGACCGGCGAGTCGTCCGTCACGATCAGGGCGCTAGTGTGAGCTCGTGGTCGGTGCCGTCAGGCGCCGACCACCGTGACCTCGCTCGGGAACCGCGTCAGCCGCTCGACCCGGCCCGCGGGTGCATCGAGGGCGATGAGATCTTCGATGCGGACCCCCATCTCGCCATCGAGGTAGACCCCGGGCTCGACGGAGAAGACCGTCGGGCTCGGGAGGGGCGTCTCCGCGGCGGCCTTCCCGAGCGACGGGGCTTCGTGCGTCGCGAGGCCGATCCCGTGGCCGGTGCTGTGGCCGAAGTGGACGCCGTGACCGGCGTCGTCGACGACCGCACGGGCGATCGCGTCCACGGCCCGGCCGCTTGGCATCTCCCCTCCGCCGCGCACGGCCTCCTCGACCGCGTCGATCGCGGCTGCCTGGGCCCTGGCCACGACCTCGTAGACCTCGAGGTCCCGCGCCGACGGCTCCCCCACGAACAACGTGCGGGTCATGTCGCTCCGGTATCCCTCGACCTGCGCCCCGAAGTCGAAAAGGAGCACCGAACGGTCCAGGACCGGCCGGTCGCCCGGGGCGCCGTGCGGCAGGGCCGCCTCCGGTCCGGACAGGCAGGCGACGTCGAACGCGAGCGCCTCGGCCCCGCCGGTACGCATCAGCCATTCCAGCCGCAGCGCGAGTTCGGCCTCCGTTACTTCCGCACGGATGTCCGGCAGGAGCGTCGCGAGGGCCCGGTCCGCGACGGCGCACGCCGCGCTGACTCGTTCCAGCTCGGCGGGCTCCTTGACCGCTCGATCGGCCTCGATCCAGCCTTCGACCGGCACGAGCTCGATATCCGGCGCTGCCGCGGCAAGCCGCCCCCAGGCGGCATGCGACACGAACCCGGCCTCGACGCCGATGCGGCGGGCCCCGACCGAGCCCACGATCTCGGGCCAGCGTTCCGGCAGGTTGCCGTAGGCCTCGAACATGCGCGCCTCCGGGGCCTCGCGACGAGCCTGGATCGTGTAGCGGGAATCGGCCAGGATCACGACCTCGTCACCCGCGACGAGGAACTGCCCGGAGTTCCCGGCGGACTTCTCCTCGCCCTCGGCGAGCGTGAACCCGGTCAGGTAGCGCATGTGCTCGCGCCGGACACCGAAGTAGGCGTCGATGCCGGCTTGCGCGAACCTGGCGCGGAGGCGGCCGATTCGCGCCGGGCGAGCCACCCGATCGGACTCGGACCATGCGGTCCGCTGCGCCGGGCCAGGTGGCGCGGCGAAGTCCTCGGGGCGCGGCCAGGCGCCCCGCGTCGCGGTCATCAGGTGTAGCCGTGTTCGCGCCGATTCGCGTTGTGCTCGTCGAGGTTCTTGGCGAAGACGTGCTTCCCGCTGTCGTCCGGGATCGCCAGGAAGTAGATGTACTTGTCGTCCGTGTCGGGATGCAGCGCCGCGTCGATCGATGCGAGCGTCGGCGTGTCGATCGGGGCCGGGATGAGGCCCGGCTGGGTGTACGTCTGGAACCCGAACAACTCCTCCGGGAGCACGATGTCACTCATCGCGATGTCCTTGGGCACGGTCCAGAACCGATAGTCCTTCCACGTCTCGAAGTCGAGTTTCGAGAGATTGACCGTGTCGACTCCATAGATGACCGTCGGGTCGGCGTTGAAGATCTTGTTCTTGATCCCGGGGATGCCGTCCAACCGGTTCTGGTACACCCCGGCGATCAGTGGCTTCTCGTCGTCAAGCTTGGCTTCGCGTTCGACGATCGAGGCGAGTGTCAGGACCTCGTAGAACGTCAATCCGCGCTCCTGCGGCACGGTCAGCTTGTCCTCCGTGACGGCCGCGATGAAGCCATCGAGCATCCGGCGGATCAGCTCCTCGGGGGTGGTGTCCGGCAGCAGGCGATAGGTCCCAGGCCAGAGGAAGCCTTCCAGCGACGGCGTCGTGCCCTCCGGGACGTCCTGCAGGACCTTCTCCAGCCAGGGGTAGTCCGCGAGCAGCGCTGCGGGTGGTTCCTTCGCGAGCTCATAGAACTCACGCGGGTCCATCTCCAGGGCCGGCATCGTCTGGAGGAGCGCCGTGATCTGCTCAAGACGCAGGCCGGTTCGCAGGGCGATCTCTACGTATGGCACCTCGGGGGGCGCGAGGAGCGCAACGACGAGCTGCTCCGGCGTCATGTTGCGGCGGAGCACGAACGTGCCCTGCTGCAGGTCCCCGGTCAGCTCTCGGTCGCTGGCGATGAACACGAAGGCGCGAGGGTCCTGGATCAAACCATCGGTTCCCAGCCGCGTGGCGATGGTCGTGGCCGTGTCACCCTCCTCGACCAGGAACTCCACCTGCTCCGGGTCGTCGGACACGGGCTCCGTGAGGGAATCGCCGAGGTCCTCGCGCACCAGATCGGCGACGAACGGGAGGTTGAGCGCGGCGGGGCTGTCGGCAGCCCACGACAGGATCGCGTTGTTGACCAGGGGCCGCAAGGCGGTCAGGGCGATGACCAGCACCAGCCCGGCGAGGACAAGGGTGAACAAGACGAATTTGATCACCCCGCCGAGGCCCCCACCGCCACCGCCGCCTCGCCGACCGCCGCGGTCGCCGTTGCCGCTCCTGCGAGATGGCTCGTAGGCCTCGGGCACGTAGTCGGTGGCATACGCGTCGGGGTCGAACCTGCGGCCCTGGGGCTGACGTCGGTCGCGCGGGCGTCCGCCGGAGCGGATCGTCATGTGGTGATCTCCGGTGTCGTGGACTGGGGGACGGGAGCGGATCCGGTGTGTCTGGTGTCGAGGGCATCTTGCAGGATGATGGCGGCCGCCTCGCGGTCGACTCGCGCCCGGTACTCGTTGCGCTGGTGGCGCGTTGGTGGGCCGCCGGAGCGACCCCGCTTCATCGGTCCCAGCCGCATCTCGGCGACGTGGCTGCTCAGCCGCTCATCGTGCAGGGTGATGGTGACATGGTCGCCCAAACGGGCCCGGATGTCTTCGACCCACGACCTGGTCAGCGCGGCCTGGGGACCCTCGTGCCCGGCCGCGTCGATGGGCAGTCCGACCACGAGCTCGGTGATCTCGTGGGCATCGATGAGTGCCCGAAGCGCGTCGGAATCCATGTCGATGTGACGGCCGCGGCGGAGCGTCGTCAGCGGACGCGCTCCGACGTCCGGGCCGTCGGCGATCGCGACCCCGAT
>JARDZW010000102.1 GCA_029240655.1 Chloroflexota bacterium | reverse complement strand
TGCTAGAAGGGCTCGTTGGCGATTGCAGGCTTGACGGGCGGGCGACTGTTCAACGGGGACTCCTGCACAGCTGGTACGTCAGGTGCGACGGGGAGTACTAACGATAGCCGATTTGGCCGATTCCTGCTCTGCAGGGGTCCCCCCCGAGTACCGAACGGCGCTACTCCGGCCCCAGGTGATAGCCGAGCCGCCTGGGCAACCGGCTCAACTCGCGAAGGACGAATCCGGGCTTCTCGCCACGTTCTTCCATGGATTCACGCCGGACGGCAGCCTCGCGGATCAGCCGCGCGCCAAGGTAGCTCGCGGGCTCCGGCGGGAACGGCTGCGGCGGCCGGCCATCCGCCAACGCAAGGGCTAGCGCCGGGTCGTCGGCGCGTTCGACCGCCCGTGCCGCGAGGATGCGCCCTCCCACGACCGCCGGCCCGACGCCGTTGCCGCTGTACCCGTGGCCGTAGTGGATCGGGCGGCCGCGCACGGACCCGAACCACGGCAGATGATCCGCGCTGATGTCGATGGGGCCACCCCAGGCGTCCTCGATGCGCACGTCACGGAGCGACGGGAACAACCGACGCAGTCCCGCGGCCGCTCGACCCGCATCGGCGGCTGAATCCGTGAACGCGGGGCCGATCCGACCGGCGAACCCGGCCCGACCGCCGCCGCCGCCGAGCGCGATCCGCCCGTCTGGCGTGGTCCGCAGGTAGTGGAGCGTGAACCTGGCGTCGGCCACGCCCTCGCCACCGGTCCACCCGATATCGGCGAGGCGATCGGGGATCGGCTCGGTCAGGACGATGTACGACGACCACGTGACCAGGCGCGGTCCGAACCACGGCCAGGCCCCCGCCCAGGCGTTGAGCGCGAGGACCGCCGACGCGGCGAGCACCTCGCCATCGCCGGCCGCCGATGTCGTACGCACCCGGACGGGCCGCGGTCCGCCGGCCGTGCCGCGGCGGCGTGGCGCACGACGTGTCCCGGCGCCCAGGGCACCGAGCCAGCCAGGCCGCTGACCGTCGATCTCGGTCGCGGTGGTGCCCTCGTGGATGGTCGCGCCGCGTTCGAGCAGGACCCGCCGCAGCCCGCGAGCCAGCGTCGCCGGTTGGACGGTGGCCGCCCCCGGCATGAAGACACCTTCGCGAAAGACCGGGGATCGGACGCGCGCCCGGACCTCGTCCGCCGTCAGCGGCACCAGGCGGTCGCCCAGGCCGTGCTCGCGCAGCGCTGTCACGGCCGGCATCCAGCCGCCGTCCTGGGCCGGCGCGGCGCTGGCCGACAGGGACCCCGACTTCGTGAACCACGCGTCCACATCGTTCGTGGCACAGAACGTGCCGACCTCGTCGACGGCCGCCTCCATCGCCTCCCCGACGCCGATCGCGCCCGGGACGCCGTAGCGGTCGATGAGCGTCGGGAGCTCGTCCCACCAGTTCGTGACGAACCCGCCGTTGCGCCCGGACGGCCCACCACCGCAGATGTCCGACTCGATCAGCACGACCCTTGCAGACGGCTCCAGCTCCGTCAGGCGTTGTGCGGTCCAGAGCCCCGTGTAGCCGCCGCCGACGATAACGACGTCCGCCGTGGTCGTGCCACGTAAGGGAGGCGCGGCCTCGGCCAGGTGGGGTGCGGCGGCCGCCTCGGCGGCGAGGGCCTCGCGAAGCCACCACGACCGCCGTCCAGACGTCGGGCGGACCCCGCCGAGCACGGCCGTCAGTCCTGCGCCGGCAACAGGCCGGTCTCGATGACGTCGTCGACGGTCACCGGGTTGGGCACGAGCTCGAGCGTCTGGAGATACGCGATCGACTGCTCCCAGTCCGCAGGCTCGATGGCTCCGAAACCGCGCGCCTCCTGTGCCGGCCCCGTCCACACCTCGATCGTGGCGTCGAGGATCGCGGCCTGCACCTCCCGGGCTGATCCGAGCTCCGGCACGGCGGTGATGGCGGCATCGAGCCCGACCTGGGGCGTTTCGGCGATCTCCTCCATCGCGCGCAGGGTCGCCGCGATGAACCCGGCGATGGCGTCGGACTTCGCTTCGAGGGTCGAGTCGCTCACGATCAGCCCATTGCCCGGAAGCGGCACGATGTCGTCGACGCGCAAGATCGTGACCTCCTCTCCGGTCAGCTCCAGTTGGACGGGCTCGTTGTTCGCGAACCCGGTCGCGGCATCCACCGCGCCCTGGGTCACGGCCGCTCCCTGGCCGAAGTCGGGGTACTCCACGATCGAGACGTCCTCGGGCGTGAGGTCGGCGTCCGCGAGCAGCGCCTGGAGCATGATCCAGGAAGACCCGAATCGCCCCGGGATCCCGACCTTCTTCCCGGCGAGGTCGGCCGCCGTCCTGATCCCGGTCGATGCCTTCGCGAACACGATCGAGGGGAACTGTCCGTAGATCGTGGCCACGTACTTGATCGGGATGCCCTGGCTGACGGCCGGGATGACGCTCGTCCCATCGGCCAACCCGATGTCGATGGATCCCTGCCCGACGAGCGTGACGAGCTCCGGGTCGATCTTGTTCTGGAACTCGACATCGACGCCGGCCTCGGCGTAGTAGCCGGCCTGGTCGGCCAAGTAGAACGGGGCGAACTGGACGCTCGGGGTGAACCCGAGGCCCACGGTCAGCGCGACGGGCTCCTGGCTCGGCTCGTCGCTCGGGCCCGCGCTGGGCTCGTCACTCGGGCTGGCCGAGATCGATGCCTCGGCGGGGCAGGACGCGGACGGCGTCGTCCGGTCGGCATCACCTGGACAGGTCGGGAACGGCCCGCTGGCGCCAGGTTCGCCGGGCGGCGTGCCGCGCGGGATGAGCGCGAGGACGGCGACGAGCGCGATGACGGCGGCGGCAACGAGGACGAGTGGGCGACGATCCGATGGCACGATTTCCTCCGACTGGGCTAGCGGGCGCCGACGAGGCGGCGCTCGACGAGGACGACGGCGAGGTAGAGGACGATCCCGACCAGGGCGATGGTCACGAGCGCGGCGAACATGAGCGGGATGTCGAACAGCGACCCGCGGGCGAGGTTGATGAGCACGCCGAGACCGCGCTCGGCTCCGGCCCATTCCCCGACGATCGCACCGACCACGGCCAGCGTGACCCCAACCCGCATCCCGCCGAGGATCGACGGGAGCGCGGCCGGGATCTCCAGCGTGGTGAGGATCTGGCGGCGGGTAGCCCGGAGCGATCTACCCAGCTCCAGGAGCCCGGCATCGACGGACCGGATCCCGACCATGGTCGCGACCGCGACGGGAAAGAACACGATGAGCGAGCAGATCACGACCTTGCCCGCGAGGCCCGGCCCGAACCACAAGGCGATCAGCGGCGCGACCGCGAGGATCGGCGTCGCCTGGGCCGCCACGAGATAGGGCGAGACCAGCCGTTCGACCAGGGCGCTGCGCGCGAGCGCGTACCCGGCGATGAGCCCCAGACCGGCGCCGACCGTGAACCCAAGCGCGACCTCCACCAGCGTAGCCAGCAGGTGCGGCTGGATCGTCCCTGCCGTCCAGGCCGTTGCGAGCCGACCCAGGACGGCGGCGGGCGGGGGCAGGATGAACGGCGGGAATCCACTCACGATGACGACGGCCTGCCAGAGCAGGAGGAAGGCGACCAGCGCGGCCCCGACCGAGAGAATCGCCGGCCGGCTCATGCCGCTGCCTCCCCTTCACCGAGGTGTCGTCGCACCTCTCGCGCCGTCTCGGACACGACGGCGGCGTCCAGGTCGTCGATCGAGCGCGGACGCGTCAGTTCAACCGGTATGTCCGCGATCACGCGTCCGGGCCTTGGCGACATCACGACGATCCGGTCGGCGACGAGGATCGCCTCCGCGATGCTGTGCGTGACCAGCAGGATGGTCGACGCGGCGCGCTCCCAGAGCCGCAGCAGCTCCAGGTCGAACCGCTCGCGGCTCAGCGCATCGAGCGCGCTGAAGGGCTCGTCGAGGAGCAGCACCTCGGGCTCGAGCGCCAGGGCGCGTGCGAGCGCGACCCGCTGACGGGTCCCACCAGAGAGCTCGGCCGGACGATTGCCGGTCACGCCGGGGTCGAGCGAGACGAGGTCCACGAGCTCGGTGAGGCGCTTCGAGCGGCGGGCGGGCGGCCAGCCGGCGAGCTCGAGCGGGTACGTGATGTTGTCGGCGGCCGACCGCCATGGCAGCAGGCGGGGCTCCTGGAAGACGAGGCCGATGCGTGGGTCGGGCTCCACGATCGGGGTCGTATCCAGGTCTACCGTGCCCCGCTCGGGGGCCAGGAGCCCGGCGATCACGCGCAGCAGCGTGGACTTGCCGCAGCCATTGGGCCCGATGAGGGCCACGATCCCACCGCCGGCGATTTCGAGGGTCATGCCGTCAAGGACCGGGAGGCGACCGCCGCCGCGGACCGGGAACGACAGGTCGACCCCGTCGACGCGGATCGCGCCGCCGACTCTGGTCATGATGCGGCCGCACCGATGAGCGGGCGCATCACCGGCGCGACCTCGGGATACAACGCGGTGTACGCGGTGAACAGTCGGTCGTAGACCGCGGCGAATTCGGGCCGAGGGTCGATCCGATGGTCGACACGCGCCATCGCCCCGACAGCCGAGCGAACGTCGGCATTGGCGCCGATCGCTACCGCGCCGAGGATCGCCGAGCCCAGGACCGCCGTCTCCAGCACGTCCGGGACGAGGACGGGAAATCCCGTCACGTCGGCCTTCACCTGGTTCCAGGCGTCGCTCCGCGCCGGACCGCCGCAGGCCCGCATCGCGGTGACGGTCACGCCGGCCGCCAGCATCGGCGTCGCGACGTGCCGGATAGCGAGCGCGCTCGCCTCGATGATCGCGCGAGCCAGGTGACCGCGACCATGTGACAGCGTCAGGCCCGCGAATACCCCAGTGGCGCTTGGGTCCCAGATCGGCGAGCGCTCGCCGGCCAGATACGGCAGGAACACGACGCCGTCGGCACCCGGGGGTGTTGCGGCCGCCTCCGCGAGGAGCCGCTCGGTGCTGACATCGCCTCCGACGATCGCGTCACGGAACCAGTCGAGGGCGCGGCCGGTCGCGGCCATCGCTGCTCCCACGCTGTACAGCCCGGCCAATGGCGCCGGAGTGACGAAGGCACCCGCGACCTCGACCGGCTCGTGCCAGTACACGCCGAACCCGCCGGCCGACCCACCGGGGTCGTAGGCGTCGCCAGGCTCCAGCAGCCCTGCCCCGAGGTAGCTCGCGAATGCGTCGTTCGTGCCACCGGCCACCGGGATCCCGACTCGCAGTCCGAGTGCATCCGCCGCGGTCTCGGTCAGGGTGCCGACGACGCCCCCCATGGAGCCACTTGGCGGCCGGCGGTCGCCTCGTAGGCCTGTCGCCTCCGTGACGACCGATGTATCGGGGACGGCCTGGCCGGGAACCTGCGGCGCGACGGCCTCGCCGGTCAGGCGGAACGCGAGCCATTCCCACGTGGTCAGGTACCAGCGCGTTCGCGCGGCGATCGCCGGCTCGTGTCGCTCGAACCAGAGGGCGGCGGGCAGCGGCCCGAGGGCCCAGCCATGGATGCCGGTCGCGTCGGCGAGCTCGGCGGCCTCGGCGGCGGACCGCGTATCGAGGAATGTGATCGCGGGACGCGTGGCCTCGCCACGACCGTCGACCGCCGCGAGCGTCGGTCCGTGGCCATCCACCCCGATCGCGATGATGTCGATCGGCTCGATCGGATGCAGCGCGCGGACGGCACTGACCACCGCGGACCACCACGCCCCCGGGTCCTGCTCCGCCCATCCCGGTCCGTGCCCGACCTCGAGGCCGTAGCCCGCCCGGGCGATCGCCAGTAATCGCCCTTCAGGGGTCACGAGGCCGGCCTTCACCTCGGTCGTGCCGAGGTCGAGCCCCAGGATGGCGGGCGTCGCACGGCCGTCCGTCATCCGGCGGTCTCGGTGTCGAGGGCCAGGACGGCCTCGGCGGTGGCCACGTCCGTCACGAGCGTGCGGATCGCGCCGCTTCGCAGTGCACCGAGGACCGGCCGAACCTTGCTCTCCCCGGCCCCGACGCCGATCGCCACCGGGACGCGCGCGAGCTCCCTCGCGTCGAAGGCCAGCACGCGCTCGCGCAGGGTCGGGCAGACGAACTGTCCATCGATGTCGAAGGGCGCGATGAGGATCTCGCCAACGGCGCCGGACCGTTCCAGCTCGCCGGCCACTTCGTCGCCCACCGACGCGGCCCCCCAGCCCCGGCCACCGATCCCGACAATCGCGAAATCGAGCCGACCCCACAGGTCGAGGACCGCGCGAACGCCAGCGTGCGCCTCGAGGGCATGTTTCGTCGTGGCGTCATCGACGAGCCCCGGCACCATCAGGCCGTGGGCCTGCGCCCCGATGGCGTCGGCGATGCGGCGGAACGGCTCGCGCTCGGGTCCGGGCGCCCAGTACCCACCCGCCAACGGCACGATCGTCGCGCTGACGGGAGTGGCCGCGTCCTCGATGGCGTCGGCCACCGCTCCAACGGACGCGCCGTCCCCGATGCCGACGATGGCACCATCGCGGATCCTGGAGCGCAGCACCTGCGCGGCGAGCCGGCCGACCATGCGGCGCGTGAGATCCTCGGGGCCGGCCACGGTCGGGGCGAGATGGACGGCGTCGAGGCCGTGGCGACGGCGCAGCGAATCGGCGGCCGGCGACTCGACGGCGGTCTGGTCGACGATGCGGATCTCGACGATGCCCTCGGCTCGGGCGCGCTTCAGGAGTCGACTCACCTGGGGCCTGGTCACGCCAAGCCGGTCCGCGATCGCGTTCTGCGTCTCACCCAGCTCGTAGTAGAGCCGGCTCGCCCGCACGAGCTGGTCGTAGTCGCTCATCGCGTCGGGGCCCCACGCGACGGCCGGTGCACAGATGTGCAGAACAGATGTGCATGCATGCGTGGCCATCATCGATGGGGAGACCCGCACCCGTCAAGTCGTCCTCCTGGACCCATGCATCGGATGCTGCCTGGCCCCTGACGCCTCGACCGACGCCGGGTATGGTCGCTGGACACGTGAGTCAGAGGAGGCACCCGATGACGACCCCCACGACGATCCGCGGCTTCGCCGGCGAGATCGTGGAGCCCGGCGACGCGGCCTACGACGAGCATCGCGAGATCTGGAACGCGATGGTCGATCGGCGGCCGGCACGCATCGCTCGCTGCACGTCGCCTGACGACGTCGCGGCGGCGATCCGCCATGGACGCGATGCGGGTCTCGAGATCGCCGTCAAGTGCGGCGGACACGGCGTCCTGGGGCTGGCCGTGCCCGAGGGCGGGCTGATGATCGACCTGGCGCCGATGGGCGAGGTCACGGTCGACCCTGAGCGACGACGGGCGACCGTCCAGGGTGGCGCGCTCCTGCGATCCCTCGATCGCTCGACCGAACCACACGGCCTCGCCACGACCGCAGGCAACGTTTCCCACACGGGCGTGGGCGGGCTGACGCTCGGGGGCGGGATGGGATGGCTCGCCCGCCAGTTCGGGCTCGCCTGCGACAACGTCGAGACGTACACGGTCGTCACGGCGGACGGCGATACGGTCCGCGCGAGCGCCACCGAGAACCCTGACCTCTTCTGGGGCCTGCGCGGCGGCGGCGGCAATTTCGGTGTCGTGACCGAGTTCGAGTTCCGGCTCCATCCCACCACCGGCGATGCGCTCGCGTGTGACCTGTACTTCGATCCGTTCGATCCCGCTGCGCGTGCCGCGCTCCGCGCGTGGCGCGACCTGCTGCCCGACGCGCCCCGTCCGGCGACGCTGACCAGCGACACGATGACCGTCGCCGAGCCGCCGTTCCTGCCGGCGCGCCTTCATGGACGCCCGGTGGTCACCGCGGGCTTCGTGTGGGTCGGCGACATGGCCGAGGCCCGCACGTACCTCGACACGTTTCGTCGCGCGATCCCCTCGCCCGCCGCCGAGGAGGTCGACGAGATGCGCTACGTCGAGCTCCAGAGCATCGGCGACGCGCGCCACGTCCACGGGCTCCGGCGCTATTCGGCCGGGCACAACCTGGCCGAATTCGACGATGCGGCGATCGATGCCTACCTCGCGCGCGGGGTGCCGGCCGGTGGTCCCGAGCCCGACTGGACCCTGATGCCGGGTGGCGGATTCCAGGCGTATGGCGGTGCGATCGCCGAAGTCGGCGAGGGGGAGTCGGCGTTCAGCGCCCGTGACACGCTCGTGGAGTTCTTCGCTGGCTCGACATGGTCCGACCCTGCCGAAGACACCGTGCGCATGGCCGGGGCGCGCACCTGGGCGGCCACGCTTGAGCCGTTCTCCGTCGGCTCCTACGTCAACGTCATCGCCGACGCCGATGCCGACGTCGGTCGCGCGTATCGATCCGATAACCTCGCCCGGCTCGCCGACCTCAAGCGGAAGTACGATCCGGACAACGTCTTCCACCTCAACCAGAACATCAAGCCGGCGGCAGCCCGCGTCTAGGTCTGGCGAACACGAACGAGCGCGGCCCGGGCGAACCAGGACCGCGCTCGCAGCGCCGCGACGAAGCCGCGACGTGACTGGAGGAGCTAGGGAAGCATCCCCTTCAGCGGCGGGACCGACTCATAGCCCGAGTGCGGAAGGCCGATGTACGGGAACGCGCCCAGGAATGGCCTGTCGGCATTGCTGTCGACGCCATCGCCGACCTGGTTGTTCGGAGACTTGTTCGGCAGGCCGAACGCCCCGTTGAGGAACGTCCCGTAGCCCTGGGCGATGGCCCGGAGCTCGATGTCAGTCACGTCGTCGACCAGGCGTCGCCCGTTCGGGAAACCGCACAGGTCGCCGGCGAGGACGGCCAGTCGATCGGGGTTGGCCGTGCTGGCCGTACCGCCTGGGCAGGCACCCTTGGCACCAGGCAGGATCGCGGTATTGACCCGCAGCAGGTCGGCGAGGACCGGGGTGTCGCTGATGGCGTTCACACCGGGCACGCCCTTGAGGAGGATGAGCGACAGGTCCGTTCGACCGGTCGTGGCGACATCCGCGAGTGCCGGGTACAGGAAGTTGATGAGACCCGCAAGCTCGGGTGCCTCGTAGTACTTCTTGAACTGGCTGTCCTTGGACGGATGCTGGCTATTCCAGTAGTCCTTGAGATGGCGCGGGATGACCACCTCGTTGATCAGCGGGTTGCCGAGGCGCGAGACCTGGACCCAGTCACCGGACCACGAGACCTTGCCACTCGTGCTGATCTCCTTGCGCTCGCGGCGATCCGCGCTGGCCCACACGCCGATGACCGGCTTGCTAGTCGAGCGACGGACCTCGCTGATCGGCACCTGGAGCACGATCGACGCGGTGTTGTAACCGGCCACGCCGTCGACGCCGGCCTCGGCCGCCTTCGGGATGACGTGGAGCGTGTTGAACGGACGCAGGCCGCCGAGATCGAAGATCGACCCCAGATCGACGAAGAACGCGTCGTCGCGCGGGCCAGCGTAGACCTTGCCGCCATTGTTCAAGCGGTGGACGCCCGTCGCGGCCAGCGCGGGGTAGTTCGGAGTGGAGCGTGGGCCGACGTTGGCCGGCACGGTTCGAAGGTTGGAACCCAGGGTCTTCGTGTCGCCGCTCTTCATGCGCTCGACCTTGAAATCCTGTGGCGCCAGCCAGTTCTCGTCCGTGACCGAAGTCACCTGGCCATTGTTGTAAAGGAACGACGAGACGCCGCCGCTACCGGACTTCGCGCGGTCCTTGAAACGGATGGTGTAGGTCACGTCGTCCCGGCCATCACCGGTATTGTCGATGTGGATGCGGTAGCGGACGCTCTGGTCGAATGGGTGGAAGTTCGGGCCGCCACCCGGCTGCTGGAGGGGGATGTAGTTGGCCACGATCGTCAGCTTGGTCGGATCGTT
>JARDZW010000217.1 GCA_029240655.1 Chloroflexota bacterium | reverse complement strand
CCTGGCCACCTACTCGGTCGAGATCGCCACGATGCGCATGGGCGCGGCCAGCGCAGCAGTCTAGCGTCCATCGCCCGCAGAGGGCGTACCCAGCGCCGCCAATGGTCAGTCCGCGCGCGTCATCACGACGAAGCGCGGGCAGCCACTCACGTCAGAGGTCGGATGCCCCCCGTGACGGCACCCGGAATGCGCTGGGTGGAAACGAGAGATGCGGACCGGACATGACTTGGACGGTGGGGCCATAGCCTCGCTCGCGACGTCATTTGGTTACGCCGGACGTTGCTTCACACCTGGCAACCCGCGGCGACTCCTTATGTCGGACGCGACCTATGTCGACGCGACCGCGATGTAATACGGCCGCAAGACTCGGCGCCCCGAGGTTCTATACGCGACCGGGACGCTTCAGCGACGCTACCTCGACCCCCGGACAACCTGCCCGAACGATCGGGCCGATCCATCGGAGGCACTCGGATGGCGAGCATTCAAGGCAACCAAGGTCGACAGAACCAAGGCGGCCAAGGCAATCAAGGCGGCGGCCGCGGTGGCTCTGACCAGCGCGGTTTCGCCGGCATGGACGAGGAAGAGCAGCGCCGGATCGCCCAGAAGGGCGGCGAGGCAAGCGCTCGCGAGCAGGACCGCGATTCCCGCGGCCAGTTCAGCGGTTCGAGCTCAGGCTCGGGCGGGTCCCAAAGCCAGTCCGGCGGCAGCTCGGGGTCGGGTAGCCAGAGCCAGTCCCGCGGCGGCTCCGGGTCCGGGAGCAGGAGCCAGAGCAGTCGCAGCACCGGAGGCAGCCAGGGCGGCTCTGATCGCTGAGGCCCTCCCGAATTGGAAGCGCTCGCCGCGAGGTGGGCGCTTCTACCTTGTCCCGGCCCGGACCTCGCTCGTGGCACGGCGTCGCCCCGACCAGGTCCGCGGGAACTTGTCATCCGGGTCGTATACGTATCCGATTCCGTGGATCGTCCGAATAGGCCCTTCATCCCAAGGCTGAAGACCAAGCTTGCGACGCAGACGACTGATCGACAGCCGGAGCTGCGCCATATCGTCCCGGAACGCCTCGCCGAATGCCGCGGTGAGTAGCTCCTCCCGAAAGACGATGCGCCCCGACGACTGGAGCAGGGTCGCCAGTAGCGTCCACTCTTCGCGAGTGAGGCTGACCGACCGTTCGCCGCGTGAGATGGTTCGCGCGTCAAGGTCCACGATGACCGAGCCGATGTGGGTCCGGCCGGCTCGGAGTCGACCTCTGCGCCGCCGGACGAGGGACCGGACTCTCGCTCTGAGCTCAGCCGGATCGAATGGGCGAGCGATGTAGTCGTCGGCACCTGCATCGAGTCCCTCGGCGACGCGGGTGGGCGTGGCCAGCGGGCTCATCAGCAGGATCGGGATCCCAGAGCTCGCTGCCAGCCGAACGGAGTCGAATGCGCGAAGAGGTGGTTCTTCGGCTTCCAACACGATCACGTCGGGCCGGAGGTCAGCGAGATCTTCCTCCGTCGGACGAGGGCCATGGTTCTCCGCGACGCGAAAGCCCCCGCCCCTAAGCGCGGAAGCGACGAGTAGCCGTACGACCCGGTCTGCGGCCGCAACGATGACGATCGGTTTCGCGGGCATGGTGAAGCACCTCCCCAAGTGACTCCACAGGACCTCGCGGCGCTTGGCACAGCCGGCGAGACACTTCGAGCGTATGGGCCGCGACTCCCAAAATGCACAACCCGCACCGAACCGTGTATTGCAGGTCGATGTCGCGCCAGTCGACCTCGGCCACAGTCACGTACGTCTGCACCGAACTCGCCTGTGTTGCAGCGTTCAGATGTAATGTCCCGTGCGGCAGGATCGTCGTGCATCGCCGGGGCAGGACGACAGGAGGCGAGGAACCGTGGGGGAACTCGTCGACCTCGTGGCCGAGTGGCGCGAGCGTGAACGGCGACTGGAGGCGGGACTCGATCGTGAGGTCGCCCGGCGTCTTCATGAATTGCGTGCAGAGCACGCGCGCTTGGTTTCCGGATCCTCCGGACCACGTCGCGCGTTCGTGGGGGCACTAGATCCTCCAGCATCCACGAGACCGACCGATCGCCGAACACTTCCGGAAACCGCGTCCAACCCTGCGGTCCCGTCCGTGATCCTTACCAACAACTCGAGGCCCAGCGGCCTTGCAGCCTGGCGACGGCGCTAGCCCCGGGTGACTGCGCTTGCGGGTAGCACCACCTGATGCCAGTGGAACGCGCTAGCGTCGAAGGGTCCCGCGGCCCGTCAGTGCCCCACCGCTGGACGCAGGCAGGAGGAAAAAGCCGGCGCGTCCCAAGACGGCCGGTGCCAGGAAACCGTCGCACTGGGTTGTCGGCGGGGTGTAGATTCAAGCGTCCAAGGTTGTGGGCACCAACCATGGAGGGAGCGATGGCGACCCGAACCATCGACAGGATCCTTCAGGAATGGCGGGACCTGGAACGTCAGCATGACAGGGTGACCGATACCGACCTCAGGGACGGCATCAAAGCACGTATCGAACAGGTTCGGTGTCAGTACCGCGAGGCGGTCGGCGAGCCATCAGAGGAGCCGGATTTCCAAGAGCAAACTCAGCTTCCGCTCTGAAGACGGCTGCAACGGGGGCTGCCGGGGAAGCCGCTAGATTCGCTCGGGTGACTCCGCCTCGACCGACGCTAGGTTCTCGCTGTATTTCGTCAAGTCTGAACGACGTCCGTGTCTCTCCTCGACATGCCAACACCGATGAGCCGATCACGGGTGGGCAGCCTCGCGTGCAGCGCGACGTATTGGTGGAGATGGGGGAGAGTCGAACTCCCCGTCCAGAACCCTTCGCCGGAGACCACTACGAGCGTGTCCGATGATTTGTCGTCGACCGCCCGAACGGGCATCGGCACCCTGCCGGACGGTCCAGTCACGTGCCCCTAGATCGGGCTTGACTCCGGACTACGTGACGCTCGTCCGGATCGCAGCTCCGCTGAATGACGCTTCCACTACCCGCGAAGCGGAGGTAGCTTCCACGCTCACCTTACTGCCTAAGCAGCGAGGGCGAGA
>JARDZW010000216.1 GCA_029240655.1 Chloroflexota bacterium | reverse complement strand
GCGTCGGGGTCGGGGCCGCGGTGGGCGGCGGGGTGGGGGACGCGGTTGGACTGGCGGTCGGCGCCGCGGTCGGGGCCGCGGTCGGGTCCGGCGAGGGAGTCGGCTCGGCAGTCGGCGCGGGGGTCGGATCGGCCGACGGTTCCTCGGCGGCCGCGACGGCCCACGGCATCGATCCGAGCATCGACAATCCAAGGCCGGCCGCCATGAGCCAGCGGCGGAAGCGGGGCAGCCCTTCCCGTCGTGCGTTCATCGTCGCAGCCTACGCCAGCGCAGACACGGGTTGGTCCCCGTCGAAGGTCCGATAGGCACCAGCCACGATGGTCCGGCCGGTGCGACGGCGCACCGGCTCAGAAACTCGGCGGCGTCAGGCAGAAGAGGACCGTGGCCGGGACGTCCCCGGGGTTGGCGTTCCAGTGCGGCAGGCGCGACGGGAACGTGATCGCATCGCCCTCGTGCAGGACATAGTGCTCGTCAGCGACCCACAGGTCGAGGACGCCGCTCAGGACGACGACCACCTCCTCGTCCGAGTCGTGGGTGTATGGCTCGCGGCCGGTGCCTCCCCCGGCATCGATCGTCGACATGATCACCTGGAGGCGTCCGGCCAGATTGGACGTGAGGAACTCGTCGACGGCCCCGAGGCCTGGGTAGGCGATCCGTCGGCGGGCCTCCCGCCGGACGACCCGTCCCGTTTCGGCATCCTCGGCGAACAGCTGGGCGATCGAGAGACCGAGCGCGCCGGCGACGCGGTGGACCGTGGCGATCGACGGACTCGTCACGTCGCGCTCGACCTGCGACAGGAAGCTCTCGGTCACGCCGGCACGGCCGGCCACCTCGCGCAGGGTCAGGCGGCGCGCCTGGCGCAGGGATCGGATGCGGGTCCCCAACTGGAGCTCGGTGACCACGGGCGTCCTCCGGGTCGAGGGCGATCGGCTGCGATTTGCCTGAAGTATAGGTTCAGTACCGCCGTCCATCGTCGCGTCGTGTACAGCCGCACCTGCGAGATTCGCACGTACGGCGCGTTGACGCGCGCTCGGCTCGCCCGTACGATGCAGCGATCCTGTAGCACGGCTACAGCGATATTTGATCAGCGACCGGAACCGATGCGCGAGGACCGCCGTTGACCGCCTCCCTGACCTCTGACGCCCCGCTCGCGACGGGCGGGACCGCCGGGTCCGTCGCCCCGATCACCGCGGCTGCGGCCGCCCCGGACGTCGAGATCATCGGCGTGACCAAGCGCTTCGGGTCCGTCACGGCCGTCGATGCCATGGACCTCTCGATCGCCCGGGGCACGTTCTATTCGCTCCTCGGACCGTCCGGCTGTGGCAAGACCACGACCCTGCGGATGATCGCGGGATTCGAGCAGCCCACAGAAGGCGAGATCCTGCTGTCGGGCCAGCCGATCGCGGGCGTCCCGCCGTACCAGCGCAACGTCAACACGGTCTTCCAGCACTACGCGCTGTTCCCGCACATGAACGTCGCCCAGAACGTGGGGTACGGGCTGCGCCAGCGCAAGGTCGGCAAGGCCGACGAGGAGCGCCGCGTGACCGAAGCCCTCGGTCTCGTGCGCCTCGCCGGCTACGCGAAGCGCCGAACCTGGGAGATGTCGGGCGGACAGCAACAGCGCGTCGCCCTGGCCCGTGCGCTCGTGAATCGGCCCACGGTCCTGCTCCTGGACGAACCGCTTGGGGCACTGGACCTCAAGCTGCGCAAGGAGATGCAGCTCGAGCTCAAGGCCCTGCAGCGCGAGGTCGGCATCACCTTCGTCTACGTGACCCACGATCAGGAGGAAGCGCTCACGATGAGCGACGTGATCGTGGTCATGCGCGACGGCCAGATCCAGCAGCAGGGCAACCCGACCGACCTGTACGAGCGGCCGGTCAACCGGTTCGTCGCCGACTTCATCGGCACATCGAACGCGCTCAAGGGGCGGATCTCAGCGGTCGACGAAGCGACACGACGCGCGGTCGTCGAGACCGACGGAGGGCTGCGGCTGTCGGGAACGATCACCGACCCGGCTGCGCGGCCGGCCGTCGACAGTCAGGTCACCATCGCGATCCGACCCGAGCACCTCGATGTGCAGCCGGCCAGGTCGTCGGACGCGCTCGGCGAGTCCACCGATGGGGTCGACGGCGGCGGGTCGGGATGGGCGACGATCCAGGGACGCATCAACCAGGGAACCTATCTCGGGGACCAGACGGAGTACCGGATCCAGACTGATCAGGCCGGCGAGTTGGTCGTCCGGCGTCAGAACCAGTTGGGAGCAAGCACGAGCCAGGGGATGGGGCCGGGGGATCCCGTCACCGTGCGCTGGCATGAGGAGGCGAACCTCGTCCTCGTGGGCTGAGGTTGGTACGACCCGGGCGACCGGGAGGAGGAGCAACGGAGATGGCAGACAAAGACCGAGAGCTCGATGCGCTGATCCGCCGGATGTCCCAGACGAAGGTCCATCGGCGCGGGTTCCTGGCCGGTACCGGCATGGCCGGGCTCAGCGCCTTCATCGCCGCGTGCAGCCCGAGCGGAGGGGCGTCGCCCAGCGCTGCGGCGTCGGTGGCACCACCCGCATCCGCACCTGCCGGGTCGGCATCGCCGGCCGCCTCGGCCGCCGTGGAGGTCGAGCCGGCCCTGTACATGTTCAACTGGGCCGACTACGTCGACCCCGGCAACATCGAGGAGTTCAAGACCCGCTTCGGCGTGACCGACTTCACCTACGACACGTACGCGTCGAACGAGGAGCTGCTGACGCGGCTCCAGGGCGGCGCGACGGGCCAGTTCGACGTCGGCGCACCGACCGCCGAGTTCGTCGAGGCCATGGTCGATGGAGACTTCATCCAGGAGCTCGACTGGAGCAAGATCCCGAACGGGGCGCTCATCAACAAGCAGTTCCAGGAGTTCTACAAGGACGACAAGGCCAACCTCAACAACTATCACCTGCCCAAGGACTGGGGCACGACCGGGATCTCGATCCGGACCAAGGTCGTCAAGGAAGAGGTCAAGACCTGGAAGCAGTTCTTCGAGGTCGCCCCGAAGTAC
>JARDZW010000101.1 GCA_029240655.1 Chloroflexota bacterium | reverse complement strand
CGGCGACCTGGCGTGTGGGCATGGTCCACGGCTCGATCGCGATCCCCGGCAAGACCGAGCGCGACGATGTCGTGATCACCACCGAAGAGATCGCGGCGACCGGGCTCGACTACCTGGCGCTCGGCCACTGGCACTCGTCCCAGCAGTCGAGGGCCGGGGGCGTCACGTACGCCTACGCCGGGGCGCCCGAGCCCGTTGCGCTGACCCAGGACCGCGCCGGCAAGGTCCTCCTCGTCGAGCTCGAGGAGATCGACGGCCGACGCTCGGTCACCGTGCAGGAACGGCAAGTCGGTCGGACCCGCTTCGAGAAGGTCGAGCTTGATGCCGCCAACATCTCCGCCCAGCCGGCGCTCATCGAGCAGCTCGCCAAGAAGGGCGATCCGAACCTCGTCCTCGACGCGCGGGTGGTCGGTGTCCGACCTGACGAGCTCGACCTGCACCTCGACGAGATCGAGGCGGCCCTGGCCGGATCGTTCCTCAAGGTGCGCGTGCGCGATGTCAGCCTGCCGGCCCTGACGGAAGGCGCGCTCCCGCCACCGGACACGATCGCCGGGGCGTTCATCCGCGACCTCGAGGCCCGGATCGCCGAGCTGGAGGCTGCCCCGGACGCCCGCAGCCAGGTCGGCACAGCCGACGCTGCCGAGTTGCGTGACGCGTTGCGGCTGGGTCGGCTGCTGCTCGCCGGTCACGAGGTATCGCTGTGAGGATCCGGCGACTTCAGATCCGCGACCTGCGCCGGTACCGCGAACTCGACATCGACCTGGCGCCCGGCGTGACGGTCCTGCGCGGGCCCAACGAGGCCGGCAAGTCCACGATCCAGCGCGCGATCGAGCTGGCGATCACCCGGCGCGTCACGAGTGCCGCCGCGGACCTGGAGGCGCTGCGCCCATGGGATGCGGGCCCCGATGCCCGGCCGTGGATCGCCATCGAATTCGAGCAGGACGAGGAAGATGGCCGCAAGGCCACGGGCACGCTGGAGAAGACCTTCGCCGGGCAGCGCGGCACGGTGGACCTTCGCTACGACGGTCAGGCACCCATCACCGATCCGGCACTCGCCGATCAGGTCATGGCCGAGCTGAGCGGCATCCCGACTGAACCGTTCTTCCGGTCCACGGCGTCCGTGCGCCACCACGAGCTGAGCGACCTGGCGCGCGACGAGACGGCGCTCCGCGACCGGCTCCAGGCGAGCATCAGCGGCGCCGACCGTGGCACGGGCCTGGCGAAGAAGAAGCTCGAGCGCGCCCTTCATGGCCTGACGACCAAGGGCGACAAGAACCCGGGTCAGCTCAAGGTCGCCGAGGAGGCCGTTGCCTCGTCCGCGATGTCGGTCGAGCAGGGCGATCTGGCCTTGGCCAAGCTGGAGCAGGACCGCGACGCCCTGTCGGGTGCCCGCGAGCGACGCGCCGATGCCGACAAGGGTCTGGCCGAGCGTCGGAGCATGCTCGAGAAGGCCCGCCAGGCCGAGCGGCTGACCGCGGAACGGATCGCCGCCCAGGAGCGGTACGACCGTTTCCGGGAGGCGGTGGACGTGGCCAAGGAGCTCGATTCACTGGCCCAGACTCACCCTTCGCCGAACCCGCTGCCGGTCGTCCGCCAGAGCGTGGAGCGACTGCGCTCGCTCGACGCCAAGATCCGCGAGTTGACGGCCGCGCTCTCCGGCGAGGTCGCCGTCAAGTTCGATGTCGCGCCCGAGCCGACCTGGCGCCCCCTGTCGCGATGGGGGATCCTGCTCGTCCTGATCGGCCTGGCCCTGGCGGGCGGCTCGTTCCTGGCCACCACACTCGGGATCCTCGACCTCGGAGAGGCGCCGCTCTACCTGGGAGCCGCCGCAGCCGGGATCGGGCTGATCCTCACCCTGGTCGCCTTCTGGCTCCGGCGAGGTTCGCAGATGCAGGAGCAGCTCCGGGACGTCGAGATCGATCGCCGCCTGCGCGGTCGCTCCGAGATGGAGGCCGAGCTCAAGCAAGCCCAGGCCGACACCGTCAAGCAGCTTGGCGCGCTTGGTCTCGATGACCTGGCGGCCGCCGAGGACATGCTCGCCAAAGAGGAAGCCCACGTCGCCCGGATGGACCAGCTGACCGCGCAGCTCGATGGGCTCGTCGGCAAGGAGCCACGCGAGACCCTCGCAAAGCTGCGAGACGCGGCGGCCCACGAGGTCGACCAGAAGACGAGCGCGCTCGAGCACCTGGGACCGATCGCGAAGGAGCCGCGGGCGCGCGAGCGGCTGGAGGTCGAGGTCCGCGATCAGGAAGCGGCGCTGGAGCGTGCCCGCGATGACGAGGCCAACGCCCGGGCACGGGTGGAGGCCAATGCCGTCGACGCCGAGGAGGTCGCCGCCGAGTCGGAGCGGCTCGCCGGCTGGCGTGAGCAGTTGGACACGCTGCGACGACGTCACCGTGTTCTGGAACTGACCCTGCGAGCGATCGAGCAAGCGGAGGTCGCCACGATGAAGACGGCGACCCGCTACCTCGAGGGCCACATGGTCCGCGACGTCGCGACGGTGACCGGCGGTCGCTACCGGCGCGTCCGCGTCGACGACAGGACGCTCGACATCGACGTGCATGCGCCCGAGCGCGGCGATTGGGTGCCGGTCAGCAGCCTGAGCCAGGGCACGCTCGATCTCGTCTACCTCGTGGCACGACTCGGCCTCGTCCGGCTCGTGACGGGCGATCGGAGGCCGCCCCTCGTCTTCGATGACCCATTCGTCACGCTCGACGACACCCGGGCGGCGCGGGCGCTGGACCTGCTCAAGCGAGTCGCGTCCGACTTCCAGATCATCTACCTGACGACGTCGGATCGATACGACAGCGCCGCGGACGCCGTCGTCGAGCTGCCCGGCCCGACCGCGGTCGACGAGGGCGTCGAGGACCCGTCACTCGCCGGCGATGAGACCGTCCCGACCGGGGTCGGCGCCTGATCGACGCCCTGCCGGCGGGGACGGCCACCGTCGCGCTCGGACTGGCTGCTGCGGCCGCGTGGGGGGCCGGCGACTTCGGTGGCGGGCTGACCAGCCGGCGCGCGCCGGTGTTCGGCGTCGTCCTGCTGTCGCAGGCTGTCGGCATGGTCCTCGCGTTCGGCCTGGCCTTGCTTGGCGGTGAGTCCATGCCCGGCACGACGGACCTGCTGTTGTGCCTGGTTGCCGGCAGTCTCGGTGGCGTCGGCATCACGGCCCTGTACCGCGGGCTGGCGATCGGTCGGATGGGCATCGTGGCGCCGGTCACGGGTGTCCTCGCGGCGGTCATCCCGGTCATCGGCGGGATCGTCCTGGAGGGGGTCCCCGCCGCGCTGGTCCTCGCCGGCATCGGCCTCGCGGTCCTATCGGTCGTACTCGTCTCGCGGGTCGCGGACGCGGGCGGTGGGCGGGCCGGCTTGCGCGAGGCGCTCGTCGCGGGCGTCACCATCGGGAGCTTCGGGATCGTCATCTCCGGGCTCACGGACGGTCACGTGTTCGGCTCGCTCACGGTGATCCGGATCGTCCAGGCGTTCGTCGTGATCGCCATGGTGCTGGCGGCCCGCTCGGCTTGGCGTCTGCCGAAGGATGCGGTCCCGGCCGTGGCCGTGATCGGCGTGCTCGATATGGCGGGCAACAGCTTCTACCTGCTCGCGGTCCAGACCGGAGCCCTGGCCGTGGCGTCCGTGCTTTCTGCGCTGTATCCGGTGGCGACCGTCATCCTCGCGGCCGTCATCCTCCACGAGCGGGTGACACGCGACCACACCGTGGGGATCGCCCTCGCTGCAGCCGCGATCGTGCTGATCGGTATCGGGTCCGCGTAGACTGCCCGCGATGTCCGGTTCCCCCAGTGGCGGTGTCCTCGAGCCGGTGTGGCTGGTCGAGGCGACGTATGCGCCCGACGCCGCCGAGACGAGGGTCCCGTTCCGTGCCGAGCACCTTGCCGGCGTCCGCGAGCGCCTGGCGTCCGGGGTCTACGTCGAGGCCGGGGCCTTCGCCGACGTCTCGGCCTCGGTGATCCTGGTGCGGGCGGAGACGGCGGAGGCCGCCCTCGAGCTGGTGCGTGACGACGTGTACATGCGCCATGGCGTGTGGGTCGAAGTACGCGCGCGGGCGTTCGGGCGGGTCACTCAAGCGTAGGCCTGTGGCGGCCCGGTTACGTGACCGTGGCGCGTCCTGTGACCGGAAGGCGTCCGGCCTCCACTCGCTGCGGCGCATGCGCCGGCACTCGCTCCGCCGAAGTTCTCCCGGTGCCACCTGCCTCGGAACTGAGCCGCTCGCCGACCCTCGCCAGTGATCCGTACCGCCGACCGGCGCGTATCCATCCTGGATCGGCTACTTCTGTTTGTTCGACACCGGGGCCGGCTCGCGGGGGCGGGCCGGCCCTTGGCGTTCGATGCGGAGGCTGGCGACTTCGGTGGGGGAGCGGAGCAGGACGACGTGGTCGAAGCCTCCCCTGGACAGCTCGCCTTGATCGACGGTCCGGCGGACGGCCGCGAGGTGCCGATCCACGACGGCGGGGTCGACGACACGGGACGTGCGCGCGGCGTTCTGGGCATGGATGACGGCTGGCGGCAGGTCGAGCACGAGCGCGATGACCGGGACGCCGACTGCGCGAGCGCGATCGACCAGCGGGCGACGGTGCTCCGCCCTGGTGTTCGTGGCATCGACGACGGTCATCTCCCCTCGATCCATACGTCGTGCGATGGTCCTGTGCACGATGCCGAAGGCGACCGCCGTGGCTCGTTGATCGGCCTCGTCCCCCGAGACGACGGCGCGCATGGCGTCCGATGAGAGGATCTCGTCGGGCGGGAAGAGCCGTGCAGCGAGCGTGGATTTTCCCGAGCCGGCCGCGCCGATGAGCACGACGAGACTCGGATCGGGCAGGACCAGCGTCGACACTCGGCGGGCCCTGCGGTGGGACCTACGCGACCGCGTTCCGGCGGACCTCGTAGCCCCCGCCTTCTGCGGTGCGGATCTCATAGCTCGGCTGGTCGTAGACGCTCGGCCCCTGCCGGACGAGCCCGTCGGTCAACCGGAAGCGCGAAGCATGCCAGGGGCATTCGACGCAACCGTCGACGATCGTCCCCTCGTTGAGCGGGCCGCCGGCATGGGCACAAACGGCGTGCAAGGCGTGGACCGTCCCCCCGAGGCGGACGACGACGAGGTCGTTGATCCCGGCCCGCATCTTGGTCGGCGTCGCCTCCGGCAGCGAAGCCAGCTCGGTCACATCGCCGGTGTCCAGCTTGATCCATTTCGTGCCGGCACCACGGAATGCGTGGCGGCTGACCATATTGCCCAGGACGTAGGCGACGTCGCCGCCGACGAACGCCCCGGCGGTCACGATCAGGAACCCGATGATCGACAGGGCGATCGGCACGGTGCGATCGGCGGGGGCGCCCGCGCGAAGGATCGCTGAGACGACGAGCAACACCAGGGCCACGACCATGAGGGTCGAGTGGGTCGTTGCCCGAGTCAGGGCCGTGCCCTCCGTGTCCGCGTAGTCAGCGAGCCCAGCGAGCGCGGCGAGCAGCATCGTGACGATCGTCGCGAGCAGGACGATGTCGGCCGCGGCGGGCTGACCGACCAGGTCGAGGACGACGGCGCCCAGGAGCAGCCCGATCGGGAGGTCGGTCGATGCGGCGTGGAGCGGGTGGCCCAGCCAGCGACCGTTGAGCAGATCCTTGATGGGTCTGATCGGTCGGAAGATCGCGGAAACCCAGCGCCGGTTGAATTCGCCGAGGGGCCGCGCCCAGCCGTCGTTCATCGCCACGATGCGAGCCAGCAATCGAGCCACCGTTCACCTCCCTATGGAGACTGTACGCCGCGCTCATGGGTGTGGTGCCGCGGAGGCCGCTTCTCCACAGGCCGTCCACAGTGGTGGGAAACTCGGGGATAAGCACGAGGCCCTTTTCCGTGCTTTCGTGGATAAGGCCGTTGTGGCCCCAAACCATTGCATCTACATTTCGTCTTGCCCGAAGGGGCAGGTGCGAACCGCCAGAACCGCACTGGGGAGTGATCCTCGGAGCGAGATCGGGAGCCAGGTTCGCTGGTCGCAAGGCTAGCGGACGAGGTTCACGGGCGGCACCCGGAGACTCCGGACTTGTTCGGAGCCGAAGGGAGGCCGATTGGCCGGTTTCCTACCAGTTCCTTCGGGCATTTCGTGTCCCTGGTGCGGTGGCGATCGACCCCGTCACCTGGGCAGCACGTCGGAGCCCGCTCGCGGTAGGCTCGCGCCGTGACCCCCGACCCGGGACCCCTCCCGGCCCGACCACGCCCGGAGCAGGACTGGCGCGTCCTCGTCGCCGTCTTCTGGGTCACATCGATGGTCGAGGGTGCCGGTGTCAGCCAGATCTTCGCCCTCGTCCCGTCCTACCTGCGCGAGATGGGCGTTTCGGAAGCCGATCGGCTCACGTTCGTCGGGCTCTTCAGCTCACTGATCTTCGTCGTCGGGATGCCACTCGTGCCGCTGTGGGGCGTGTGGGCCGACAAGTACAGCCGCAAGGCGGTCATCGTGCGAAGCGCGCTCGTCGAGGCGGTGGTGTTCGCCGGCGTGGCGCTGTCCACGGAGCCGTGGCAGCTGGCCGTGAGCATGCTGCTGATCGGGTTCCAACTCGGGAACACCGGGGTCATGCTCGCCGGCATCCGAGACGTGACGCCCATCCGCCGCCTTGGCACGACGATCGCGATCTTCGGGGCGTCAGGCCCGATCGGTTTCGCGGTCGGACCCGCCCTGGCCGGCCTCCTGATCGATGGCCTCGGGTGGTCGCTGTCGGCCGTGTTCTGGTTGTCGGCCGGGCTGTCCGTCGGGACGGCGCTGCTCGTCACGTTCGGTTCCCGTGAGGTACGGCCTGAGGTCGTTCCGACCGGTCGCGTCGTCGATCTCGCCTTCGGCGCGGTCCGCGGCGTCCTCGCCGACCCAGTCGTCGTGCGCATCTTCGTGATCTTCGGGGTGTCGTTCCTGGCGACGCAGATGACGAGGCCCTACATCCCGGTGCTCGTCGAGGGCCTTGCCGGCACCGGACCCGGCCTGGCCTCGGCGATCGCGCTGGTCATGGGCACCGCGGCGCTCGTCGGCGGGGTGATCTCGCCGCTGGGTGGCGTGCTGGGCGACCGCATCGGGTTCCGTATCGTCCTGATCGGTGCCCTCGCGGCCGGCGGCACCGTGCTGGTCGGGATGCCCTTCGTCTCGAGCGTCCCCGCGCTTGCCGGGCTTGCGGTCGTGTCCGGCGCGGCCACCGCCACCGTGAGCGCGATGGTCTTCGGGCTACTCGCCATCGATGTTCCGCCGGAGCGACGGTCGGCGACCCTGAACCTCGTGTACCTGCCCTTGTACGCAGCAGGCATCGTCGGGCCGGCTGTCGGCGCCGTCGTCGTGTCGGCCACGGGCGTGGCTGGGCCGTTCCTTGTGGCTGCGGCGATCTTCATCGCGGGCGCCGTCGTCATCGCGGCACGCCCATCACGGGTCCGCGCGCCCGTGGCCGATCAGGGCTGACGCGACCCCCCGTATCGGGAGCAGGAAGCGCCGACGGTCGTCCCCCAGACGACGCGTCGGCGCAGCGGAGGTGTTCAGGACCGCATCTTGATCGCGAACCCCGCTGACGGACAGCCCGACCATCCCCGGTCGGCGTTCGGGGAAATCCCGGACCCGTCCGACGAGGACCCTCTGCTACTGTCGAGGCATGGACCAGCGCCTCCGGGATCGCGCCTCGATCGTCATCGCTGGCGTCGGCGTGATCCTCTCGCTCGTCGTGGTCTTGTTCGCTCGGTTCGACCCTGGCGTCGTGCTGACCACCTCGGGTTCCTACGTCATCGTCGACGACGTCGCGCAGCGCAGCATCGCGGCCCAGCACGGCCTGCGCCCGGGCATGGTCGTCCTGGAGCTCCAGGGCGTCACCCTGGTCCAGATCCCGCAGTACGTAGAACCGGAGGTCGAACCGACTCCAGACCCTGCCACCGGGGAGTACCCACCCTACATGCCGCGTATCGAGCCGCCCGCTCCCGTCGTCGTCGATCTCGATCCGGTCCTGGTCGAGCAGTTGCTCAGCGTGCCACCGACGCAGATCATCGCGGTGGAGCCATGGCTGGTCGAGGAGGCGGGGGTGACCGCCGTCGACGGGTCGGGCATCTTCCCCGACGGGTACCAGGTCGTGTACCTGTTCGACGACGGCATCGACAGCATCCGGATGCGACTGCCGACGCTGATCGCCGGGGCGGTTCTCCTGTTCGTCATCGGCTGGTGGCTCGCCAGTGGCCGGGGTGGCCCGGCGCTGCGACCCATGGCGGCCCCCGTGGCGCTGGCGACGAGCATGCCGTTCATCGTGGAACCCCTGTACGCGTCCTGGTCGCCGCCGATGATCGCCTTGGCCGGCCTCCTCACGACGGCCGCGATGCTGCCCTTGGCGCTCGCGTTAGTGGAACGCATCGACGACGCCCATGTCCGTCGGGGGATCGCGTACGCGGTGGCGGGTGTGACCGGGACGGCTGCGCTCGTGAGCGTGATCGCCATGTGGACGCCCCCCTGGCAGGGCGAGGACCTCCTGCGCTGGACGCTGATCGCGGCGATCCCATTGCTCCCCGGGCTCGCGGCCGCTGGTCCGGTCCAACGCACCGGCGGGACGCCGCTGGCGGGCGGCCGCCTGCTCGAGACCGCCGAGTACGCCGCCGTCGGAGCCACGCCGGCATTCGCGCTCGCATCCACCGGACCTGGGAATGGCATCCCGCTGCTCCTGTGGTTCGTCCTCGTGCTCACGGCGGGTCGGTTCACGATCCGGCCCCTCGCCCGGCTTGCCACGCGCGCCACGCTCCAGCGGGACCTCGTGGTCGCCGCCACCGAAGCCGAGCGAGCCAGGGTCGCCGCCGACATCCATGACGATGCCCTCCAGGAGCTCACCTTGCTCGTGCATCGACTCGACGCCGCCGGTGACACGGAGGGAGCGGACATCGCCCGGACGGTGTCTGACCGCCTGCGGGCGATCTGCGGCGACCTGCGCCTTCCGATCCTCGACGATCTCGGGGTCGGACCTGCACTCGACTGGCTCGTCCTGCGCATCGAACGCCTGGCTGGTGGCGAGGTTCGCCTCGAGCGCTCGGACGGAACCCGGCCGCCCGCCAACGTCGAGCTCGCGTTCTTCCGCGTGGCCCAGGAGGCCCTGGCCAACGCGGTCAAGCACGGCAAGCCGCCGATCCTGGTCCGCTACGCGACGACGCCGGGCGGCGCCACCCTATCGATCGACGATGCCGGTCCCGGCATCGAGCCCGAGGCGGGTGAGGGTGCGGACCGTGCCGGCCATTTCGGCCTGCTCAACATGCAGCAGCGCGCCGAGGCCATCGGCGCGATCCTCGACGTCCGTCGTTGGCCGTCAGGCGGGACGCACGTGGCCCTGGACTGGCGGGCTCACTGATCCGGGTCGGCATCGTCGACGACCATCCGGTCGTGGGCGAAGGGACCGCGGCCATCCTGCGCGCGCAGCCCGACATCGACGTGATCAGGGTCGCCCCGTCACTCGAGACCGCCGACGCGGCGGGGCTGTTCGATCCCCGGCGGGTCGATGTGGTCCTGCTCGACATCCGGCTGGGGACGGACAGCGGTCTGCGCGCGTTGACGCCAGCGCGATCGGTCGATGGTGCCAAGACCGCCGAACCCGCTCAGTCGCCGACCACGCCATCGCGGCCCGCGATCATCGTGCTGACGGCCTACGACTACCCGCAGTACGCGGAGGCCGCCCTCCGCTTGGGAGCGGGCGGGTTCGTGCTCAAGACCGCGCCGATCGCGGAGCTGGTCGACGCGATCCGTCGTGTCGCCGCGGGCGGCCTCGCGTTCTCGGTGCGCCCGACGTCGGCCGGACTCGCTCGCCTCTCTCCGCGCGAGCACGACGTCGTGCGACTCGTGGCGGACGGCCGTACGAACGACGAGATCGGGTCGGCCCTGCACATCGGCTCCAAGACCGTCGAGACGCACCTTGCCCGG